>JANNFB010000123.1:0-24528 GCA_031379365.1 Burkholderiales bacterium | reverse complement strand
GCGGCCGCCTTGGCTGCCGGGGCAGCTGCAGCGTGCGAAGCGGCGTGAGCCGGCAGGGCGATGGCGCCAGCGGCGAACAACAGGGCGGTCAGGAGCTTGTTCATGGAAAATCTCTTTCAGGTTTAGGGGATTGACTACTGCTTGCTTTGTGCAGTCGCCTAGCGTGCTCGTTTTGGCGACCCGGGAAGATAACGCAAGCCGATGGCTTTGGATGACAGGGCTTGCCCGAATGCGCGAGCCGCCCTTGCCGCTGCCCCACCCGCCCTGAGGGCCTGTCATTCCCGCCGATACTTTGCGCATGCGCCGACACCTCCCGCCCGACGGCCCGCCGTGCCGGTCGCTGGCCGCCCACCTGCTCTCCGTGATTTCCCTGGGTCTGGCGATCAGCCTGCCGGTTGCCGCCGCGCCGCGGACGCCAACTGCCGACACGCTGGTCCTGGAACGTGTGCCGGCGCGCGCGGCCGACCCGCGCGTGCGCGACCTGCAGGCACTGCGCGCCGCCTGGCGCGCAGCACCACGCGACGTCGACCTGGCCGTGCGCCTGGCGCGGCGCTACGTGGAGCAAGCCGCTGCCGAGGGCGACCCGCGCTACATCGGCTATGCCCAGGCCGCCTTGATGCCCTGGTGGACCGAAGCGGCGCCGCCGGTGGCCGTGCGGGTGCAACGCGCCGTGCTGCATCAGTACGGCCACCAGTTCAGCGAAGCCCTGGCCGATCTGGATGCGGCGGTGCTGGCCGAGCCCGCCAATGCCGAGGCCTGGTCATGGCAAGCCGCCATCCACATGGTGCGCGCCGACTACGCCGCCGCCACGCGGGCCTGCACCGCCGTGGCACCGCTGACCAGCGCCTTGCTCGCCACCGCGTGCCAGGCCGCTGCCGATTCGCTGACGGGCAAAGCCGACGCAGCCGCCAGGGATCTGACGGCCGCGCTCGCCGCAGCGCCCTCGGCCGGCCCGGAAGAGCGCCTGTGGGCCCTGACGCGCCTGGCCGAAATCGCCGAGCGGCGTGGCGACATGGCGCTGGCGGAGCGCGCCTTCCGCCAGGCGCTTGCCCTGGGCCTGGACGACGTCTATCTCCAGGCCGCCTACGGCGACTTCCTGCTCGACAGGGGCCGCGCTGCCGACGTGCTCAGGCTGCTCAAGGACGGCGCCCGCGCCGACGTGCTGCTGCTGCGCCTGGCCCTGGCCGCCAAGTCGGCAGGCGATGCAAGGGCCGATGGCTGGGCGCGTGATCTGGCCGCCCGTTTCGCGGCCGCCCGCGCGCGCGGCGACACCACGCACGAGAAGGAAGAGGCACGCTTCGTGATGGCCCTGCAGGGCGACGCCGGACGTGCCCTGGCCCTGGCGCAAAGCAACTTCGCGGTTCAACGTGAGCCGGCCGATGCGCGCATCCTGATGGAAGCGGCGCTGGCGGCACGCCAGCCCAAGGCGGCCGGCCCGGCGCTCGACTGGCTGCAGTTGCACCGCGTCGAGAGCGTGGTGCTGCGGTCATTGGCTACGCAGCTGGGGGCCGCGAAATGATGCGCGGGTGGATCGTCCTGGCCCTGGCTTTGGGCGGCCTGGCGCCAGCCCAGGCGCACAAGCCCTCCGACAGCTACCTGGCCCTGACAGTGACCGAAGACAAGGTCAGCGGCCAGTGGGACATTGCCCTGCGCGACCTGGACTTCGCCATCGGCCTGGACGCCGACGGCAACGGCGAGATCACCTGGGGCGAAGTGCGCGCCAAGCACGCCGAGATCGCCGCCTACGCCCTGGCCCGCCTGGCCGTGCGCAGTGACGGCGCGCCCTGCACCATCGAACCGGGCGCTCAGCAGATCGACGACCACACCGACGGTGCCTACACCGTGCTGCCCTTGACCCTGCGTTGCGCCAAGACGCCGGCGCAGCTGGCCATCGACTACACCCTGTTCGCCGACCTGGACCCACAGCACCGCGGCCTGCTGAATCTGCAGGCCCTGGGGCTGACGCGCACCGCCGTGCTCGGCCCGCAGGCACCGACGCAAACCTTCGAGCTCAAGTCGGTCAGCCGCTGGCGCCAGTTCATCGACTACGCGCGCGAAGGCGTGTGGCACATCTGGATCGGCTTCGACCACATCCTGTTCCTGCTCTCGCTGCTGTTGCCGGCGGTGCTGATCTGGCGCGGCGCACGCTGGCAGGCGGTGGAGACGTTTCGCGAGGCCTTCGTGGGCGTGTTCAAGATCGTCACCGCCTTCACGGTGGCGCACTCGATCACCTTGTCACTGGCCACCTTGGGCTTCGTCTCGCTGCCCTCGCGCTGGGTCGAGTCGGCCATCGCCGCCTCGGTGGTGCTGGCCGCCCTGAACAACGTCTGGCCCGTCTTCCATGGCCGGCGCTGGACGGTGGCCTTCGCCTTCGGCCTGATCCACGGCTTCGGCTTTGCCAGCGTGCTGGCCGACCTGGGCCTGCCGCGCGAGGCTTTGGCATTGGCCTTGGTCGGCTTCAACCTGGGCGTCGAGGGCGGCCAGCTGGCCATCGTGGCGGTCTTCCTGCCGCTCGCCTTTGCCCTGCGGCGCGGCGCGTTCTACCGCCGTGCCGTGATGATCGGCGGCTCGCTGCTGATTGCCGCGCTGGCGGGCATCTGGCTGGTGGAGCGCGTCTTCGTGGTCAAGCTGCTCGGCTTCTAGAGCCGCGGGCTGGCCTCGAAACCCAGCACGACGAACCAGCTCTCCCACTCGTCGGCCGTCTTGCGGGACACGCGCAGGTCGACCCCGCGCAGGATCCAGCGGCCGGCCAGGGGCACCGTGACGCGGATGCGGCCTTCGGCGTCGGTCTTGCGCCAGATACCGAGCGGGCTCAGATTGCCGACCAGTTCGACCGGCAGGTTGGCGATCGGTTTGCCGTCGCGAAACACCTGGAAGCCGAGTTCGTCGCCGGCACGGATCGGCTGGCGCGGGTTGTCGAGCACCACGTCCATGCCCAGCGGCAAGGCCGCGCGCGGGCCTGCGCCGCCCAGCTCGATGCGCGCGAACTTGGTGTACTGCTCGCGCCAGGGCAGGCCGCGCGCCTTCATCGCGGCCCAGGTGGCACGCAAGGCCGGGCTGGCCTGGATCTCGCGCAGGTAGAGCTCGATCTTTTCGGGCGGCACTTCGACCTCGAAGGGCGCCAGTTGGGCCCAGCAGGTGAAGGCATTGCGCGGGTTCAAGGGTTCGGCGCTGCGCAGCACGACGGCTGTGGCGCGGTCCTCGACAAAGGCCAGCCGCGCCGACGTAGCACCCTCGCCGCGGCAGCCGCTGGCAGCGATGTACTCATAGGCCAATGGAAACTCGTAGACCGGGAAGCGCGTACCCGTGCCGAGCGTGAACACCAGTTGGCCGGCAGGTGTCGACGGCATGGGCTGGAACCAGGTGTCGTGGGCGCGGGCCGTGATGGCCACCGCCGCCAGCAGGCCGAGGGCGGCCCATCGCAGGGTTTGCTTCATGAGCCTAGCCTACGCCAGAAGACGGGGCCTGGATGCGCGGCCTAGAAACTCACGGCCAGGCTCAGGCGCACGGTGCGCGGTTCGGCCGGGTGAACATGGCGATCGGCCACTGGCGCACTCTCGCCCGGCAGCTGCGATTCGTAGAAGTACTGGATGTCGTCGACCTTCTTGTCCGTCAGGTTGAAGACATCCAGCGTGGCCTGGACCTGGCGGCTGAATCGGTAGCCCAGGCGCAGGTTGGTGGTCAATGACGCGACCGAGCGCACGCTGTTGTCCTCGATCAGCGCACCCGTGCCGAGGTAGCGCCACTGCAGGCTGGCCGACCAGGGGCCGCGGTCGCGCACAGTGACGGCGACCGAAGCGACGCGGTCAACGGCATTGGGAATGCGCTCACCGTTGTTAAAGCGACCGCGTGTCCAGGCGAAATCGGCGTCGAACAGGAACCAGGGCACCGGCACCCAGCGGTTGTTGAACTCGATGCCGCGGCGGCGACTGCCGGCGCTGGCTTCCGTGGCGCCTGCATCGCCCACGAAGACCAGTTCGGAGTCAAAGTTGAGCTGCCACAACGCCAGCGAGCTTTGCAGGCCGGGCACGGCCTCGGTGCGCAGGCCCCACTCCCAGCCGCGCGCGGCGGCCAGGGCGGGGACCTTGTCAACCGCGTTGCCAGTCTTGGAATCGATGGTGGCGGTGGCGCCGCGTGCATCGTTGCTGTGAAAGCCGCGCCCGGCATTGAAGAAGAACTCCGTCTTGGCAAAGGGGCCGGCGATCAGGCTCAGCTTGGGCGACAGCTGCGTGTCGCTCGCCTGGCCCGAGTTCACTGCCAGCGTGAGCGCGTCGACACTGGCACGCAAGTGGTCGGCACGAAGGCCGAACACCCCACGCAACACCGGCGTGAACTCGAGCGCGCTCTGGCCATACACGCCGAGCAGGGTCTCGCGGACCTTGTCTTCGCGCGTCGTGGCGGTGATCTGCCGCGCCACACTGTCGAACAGGCCGACGCGGATGCGGTCATGGCGCAACGACAGACCGACCTCGCTGCGTGCGGCCAGCCCGCCGACGCTGTGGTCGAAGGCGTGTCGGGCATCGAGGCCGACCACGCTGCGCCTGTCCTCCTGCTTGAACTGGTCGCCGTCGGCGGGGCGTTCCAGCGCGTAGGTGAAGTTGGAGTTCAGGTCGAGCCGATAGCGCAGCGCGTAGGCCGAGATGCTGCTGCGGCTGAGCTCGCCGCTGCGGTGCCACTCGGCCGACAGGCTGCTGCGCGACGTGTCGCCGCCGGTCGTCGGGTCGAGCGAGTCGAAGCGCCCGAAGGGCTGGCCGTTGTAGCTTCCGGCGTCGATCAGCCGCTGCGGGATCTGGTCGGTCGCCGTCCAGCGTGCGGCATAGCCCATCAGGCTGGCGCTCCAGCCCTCGGCCGGCGTACCGCCAGACAGGGTGAGCAGACCGTTCCTCTTGCGCAGCCGCTCGGCCACCGTCCAGGGCCCGTCGTTGCCCACCCCTTCCACTGCGCCGAGCAAGGTGGTGCCCGGGGCCACCTCGAACGACACACCGGCCACGCCGCGGCGGTAATGGCCTTCGCCCAGGCTCAACTGGCCGAAGGGGGCATCGAACTTTTTCAGGTAGACGATGTCGGCCGCGCCGGCCGCAGAAAAGTCACCGCTCGACGCGAAGTACGGTCCCTTGCGGTACTCGATGCGCTGCACCAGCTCGGGCAGCAGAAAGTTCAGGTCGGTGTAGCCCTGGCCGTGGCCGTGGCTGGGCATGTTGACGGGCATGCCGTTGACGCGCGTGGCGAAGTCGGTGCCGTGGTCGAGGTTGAAGCCGCGCAGGAAGTACTGGTTGGCCTTGCCGTCGCCCGAGTGCTGCGTGACGATCAGGCCGGGGACGAACTCGAGCACTTCACCGGGGCGCAGGGCCGGGCGGCTTTGCAGCAGCTCGCGGTTGATCACGCCCTGCGAGGCGGCGTCCGAGGTGCCGACGGCGTTGTCGTAGTGACGGCCCTGAATGTCGACGCGTTGCACGGGCGCGGACTCCGCGGCCGGGGGCGACTGGGCGCTGGCGGCGGCGCAAGCCAGCGCGGCCGCGGCGCAGGCGGACTGACGCAAGGGAGTGGTCATGGCAGAACCTCTGGCAGGCGCCGGCGCTGCGCAGGGGGCAGCGCCGGGCATCAACGGGTGGGAAGGCGTGCGCTGTGAAGACAGCAGCGCAGGCCTGCAACGGTGTTGAAGCGATTCAGCCGCGCGGGGGGCGCCGTGGGGGTGTCAGCAATACCAGGCTGGCGACCCAGAGCGCCGCTCTGGGCAGCAGGCTGCCGGGGCGGCGGGCGCCGCTCCAAGCCATCGCCACGGCCAGCAAAGAAAAGGCCCAGGCCAGCGCAGACTGCGCCAGGCCTGCGTCGAACTCCTCCTGGCCCACCGCCTGCACACCTGCATCACCGACCGCATGGTGGTGGCGCTCCTTGGCGTCATGGTGATGCGCCGGCGCGTCGGCGGCGAGCGCCGGACCGTGGTGTCGGTGCATCGCGCCAGCACCGAGCGCGCTGGCCGCCGCCAGGCCCTGGACCAGCACGATCAGCACCAGCCACACGCTCGCCAACCGGGCCAGGGTGGCCACGGTCGAGGCGGGGTGCGGCGACAGGGTCATGCTCCAGAGCTTACGCGCAGCGCGGCGCCGTGGATGCGCTGCAGCATCAAGCCAGCGCGCGTTCGAGCGCGTCGACGAACATCCGGGCCACGTCGAACCCGGCCTGCTGCGTGATCTCCTGGAAGCCGGTCGGGCTGGTGACGTTGATCTCCGTCAGGCTGTCGCCAATCACGTCCAGGCCCACCAGCAGCAGCCCGCGCGCAGCGAGCACCGGGCCCAGGCTTTCGGCAATCTCACGGTCGCGCGCCGACAGCGGCTGGGCCACGCCTTTGCCGCCGACCGCCAGGTTGCCGCGAATCTCGCTGCCTTGGGGAATGCGTGCCAGCGCAAACGGCACCGGCTCGCCGCCGATGACCAGGATGCGCTTGTCGCCCTTCACGATCTCAGACAAGTACTTCTGCACCATCACGGTCTGCGCGCCGCCACGGTTCAGGGTCTCGGTGATGCTGCCCAGGTTCAGGCCGTCGGGGCCGACGCGGAAGATGCCCGCACCGCCCATGCCGTCGAGCGGCTTGAGGATGATGTCGCGGTGCTCGGCGTGGAAGCGCTTGATGTCGGCTTCGTCGCGTGTCACCAGCGTGGGGCCGATGAACTGCGGAAACTCGAGGATCGCGAGCTTTTCCGGGTGGTCGCGCAGCGCCGCAGGCTTGTTGAAAACCCGCGCGCCTTCGCGCTCGGCCTGGCCCAGCAGGTGCGTGGCATAGAAGTACTCGCTGTCGAAGGGCGGGTCCTTGCGCATGATGACCGCGCCCACGTCGCGCACGGGCTGGGCCCGCTCGTGCGGCGCCTGCTGCGCGGCGCGGAACCAGCCGTGCGCATCGCCAGTGAGCTCGATGTCGCGCACGAACGCCGTCACCGGCTCGCCGCGCTGCCATCGCACGTCCTTCGGCTCGCAGGCCATCAGCGTGTGGCCACGCGCAGCGGCCTCGCGCATCATCGCGAAAGTCGAATCCTTGGTGGTCTTGAAAGACTCCAGCGGGTCGGCAATGAAGAGCAGGTCCATGGTGTCAATGATCCAGTTGTTGGCGTGTTGTCCACCGTAGACAGCACGCGGGAACTCGCCAAGCAAGCGCCGCGGATCCGGCTCTGCCGGTCCGCCAGCGGTCGCCCCCTTGAGGGGGAGCGGCGAAGCCGCTTCGGGGGTGGTTCACTTCCTCCACTGTTGCACAAGCAGCGCCAACAAGCCGGCGAGCACTCCCCAGAAGGCCGAGCCCACGCCGGCGATGGTGACGCCCGACAGCGTGATGAGGAAGGTCAACCCCGCGGCATCGCGGTGCGCCTCTTCCTTGAGTGCCGCGGCCAGGCCGCCGGCGATCGTGCCAAGCAGCGCCAGGCCGGCGACCCCCAGCGCCAGTTCGCGCGGAAAAGCCTGCAGCAGGCCGATCACTGCACCGCCCACCAGGCCGATGGCGAGATAGAAGACGCCGGCCGCGAGGCTCGCGGTGTAGCGCCTGGCCGGGTCGGCGTGGGCTTCGGGGCCCAGGCAGATGGCCGCCGTGATGGCGGCGAGATTGAAGGCAAAACCACCGAAGGGCGCCAACAACACCGTGGCTGCGCCGGTCACGGCCACGGGCGCCGAGACCGGGATACGGTAGCCGGCAGCGCGCTGCGCCGCCACGCCGGGCAGGTTCTGCGAGGCCATCGTCACCACGAACAGCGGCAGGGCGATGCCGACGAATGCGCCCCAGGAGAAGACCGGCGTGGTCCAGACCGGCAGCGCGGCCTCCCAGGCGACGCGCGACCACTGCATGCGGCCCTCGGCCGCAGCCACCGCCAGACCGGCGAGCAGCACACCCGGCACGGCATAGCGCGGCCAGTAGCGGCGCCCGAGCAGGAAGACCAGTGCCATCGCCAGCACCAGGGTCGGCGCGGTCGTCACCGCACCGACGGCATCGAGGCCGAAACGCGCCAGCACACCGGCCAGCAGCGCCGCGGCAATGGCTTGTGGAATGCGGTCCATCACCCGCTCGAAGCTGCGTGTGAGCCCCGCCAGCAGGATCAACACGCCGCAGGCGACGAAGGCGCCGATGGCCTCGCCCATGGCCACGCCGCTGGTGCCGGCGATCAGCGCTGCGCCGGGCGTCGACCAAGCGGTCAGGACGGGTTGGCGGTACCACCAGGACAGACCGATGGTGGTCAGCCCCATGCCCAGACCCAGAGCCCAGATCCAGGAGGTGGCCTGGGCGGGCGTGGCGCCGAGCGATTGCGCGGCTGCGAACACGATCACCACCGAACTGGTGAAGCCGACCAGCACGGCAACGAAGCCGGCGACCAGCGCCGGGAAAGAGAAGTCACGAACCACTTGTTGCAAGTGCATGCGGCGAGGGTAGCAGCGCCCTGTTGGAAACAACCGGTCGCAATCGGAAGCGATTTGTCAGCGTCCGAAGCGCCGCTGGCGCGTTCAATAGGCTGATCGATCCCATGGCCTGGAGGCACCTCATGACAACGAACACGACAACGACACCCTCACCGATCGCCGCGCAGAGCGTCTTCTCGCGTCCGGCGGCCCTCATCGGGGGCGCGATCGGCTTGGTAGCGCTGACGGCGCTCGCGACCACACTCGCGGTGCGTGCACCGTCGGGCACCGCGGCCGCGGATCGCGCACCCGCCTCGACGACCCTCGCGGCCACGAGCCAGACCGCCGCCGCGGCCAAGGGCAGTACACCGCCGCAAGCGCCGGCCGACTTTCCTGAGAACACGCTGCCGGCCGCGAAGGCCAAACCGGCAGCGGCCGCAACCGCCACGCCCAAGCCGGTGCATGCCCAGCGCGGCAGCGTCCAGCCGGCGCCGAGCCCGCAGCGCAGCGCCAGTGTGTGCGCCAGCTGCGGCAAGGTCGAATCCGTCGCGGCCGTGACGCAGAAGGGCGAAGGCACCGGCCTGGGAGTGGTTGGCGGCGCTGTCGTGGGCGGCTTGCTCGGCAGCCAGATCGGTGGCGGCAGCGGCAAGAACGTCGCCACCGTGCTCGGCGCCGTCGGCGGGGGCGTGGCCGGCAACGAGGTCGAGAAACGCAGCCGCGCGACGACGGCCTACCGGGTCAGCGTGCGCATGGACGACGGCACACTGCGCACGGTCACACAGAGCAGCGCGCCGGCAGTCGGCCAAAGTGTCAGCGTCGAGGGCTCGACCCTGCGCGCCCGGCCCGCGAGTTCCTGAAACGGGCTGAATTCGTCAACCTGCCACGGCCGGGTCCGCGACGCGAGGGCCTGAGGCCTCACGGGGCGCAGCGATCTGCCGACAATCAGGCAACGCGGAGAGTGCCCCATGTGCAGATTCCTGGCCTACATCGGTGAGCCGGTGTTCCTCAACACCCTCGTGTGCGAGCCGGCACACTCGCTGCTGCACCAATCCCTGCAGGCCGAGCGGGCCGCGACCGTCACCAACGGCGACGGCTTCGGCATCGGCTGGTACGGCGAGCGCGAGGCGCCTGCCGTCTACCGCGAGGTGATGCCGGCCTGGTCTGACGAGAACCTGCTGGCGCTGTGCCACACCCTGCGCTCGCCGCTGTTCTTCGCCCATGTGCGAGCCGCCACCGGCACCGCGATTGCTCGGCAGAACAGCCACCCTTTCCGCCACCAGCGTTGGATGTTCATGCACAACGGCCAGATCGGTGGCTATGCGCAGGTGCGGCGCACGCTCGAGGCGCGCCTGCCCGACGAGCTGTACGCCGCGCGCAAGGGCGCGACGGACTCGGAGTTGCTGTTTCTGCTGGCCTTGGCGCAAGTCAAGGCCGGACTGTCGATTCCCGATGCGGTGGTCAAGGTCTTCGACGACACCGTCAGCCTGATGGGGGACCGCGGCATCTCGCAACCCTTGCGCTTTTCGGCGGCGCTCGCCGACGGCCAGACCCTGCATGTGTTCCGACTGGCCAGCGACGACAAACCGCCCTCGCTTTACCTGCAGCAGCGCGCACGCGGCGTGGCCGTCGCTTCGGAGCCGCTCGACGACACGGGCGGCTGGACGCTCCTGCCGCCTGGCAGTGTGACCAGCCTGGACCGTATCGGCCGCGAGATCGAACAGACCGCCTTCGCCTGAGCCCTCGCCGCTTCCGGCCACTTCCCGCCGGCGGGCCAGGGCTCAGATCTCGACCTTGGCACCCAACTCGACAATGCGGTTCGTTGGCAGGTTGAGGAAGTCGGCTGCGGCCGCAGCGTTGCGGTGCATCGATGCGAACAACTTTTCGCGCCAAAGGGGCATGCCCTCACCGAGTGTAGGAATGACGATGTCGCGGCTGAGGAAGTAGCTGGTCGACATGTCGTCGAGAGGCACACCGCGGCCTTCGAGCAGCTTGAGCGCCTCGGGCACATCGGGGTCGTTCTTGAAGCCGAAGTTCAAGGCCATCGCCCAGCAGTCATGTCCGAGCGGCTCGAGTTCGATGCGTTTGTCGAAACCGATCCACGGCACTTCATGGTGCCGGACGGTCACGAACAGGTTGTAGTCGTGCAGCACCTTGTTGTGCTTGAGGTTGTGCATCAAGGCGTTGGGTGTCACGCCCGCTTCGCTGGCCAGGAACACCGCCGTGCCCGCCACGCGCGTGGGCGGGCTGACGAACACCGCCTCGAGAAAGTCGGCCAAGGGGATCGCATCGCTGCGCAGCTTGCGGCTGAGGATGCGCCGCCCCTGGGTCCAGGTGACCATCAGGGTGAACATGCCGACGCCGATGACGATGGGGAACCAGCCGCCGGCGATGAGCTTGAGCAGGTTGGAGGCAAAGAAGACGATGTCGATGACGAAGAAGAAACCCGTGGCCGCAATGCACAGCGGCAGCGGGTACTTCCAACCGTAGCGGATGACGAAGAAGGTCATGACCGTGGTGATCGTCATGTCCAGCGTGACCGCGATGCCGTAGGCCGAGGCCAGGTTGGTCGACGACTTGAACATCACCACGGCCAGCACGATGAAGACGTACAGGCCCCAGTTGACGAAGGGCACGTAGATCTGGCCGGTGTCGCGCACGGAGGTGTGGTGGATGACCATGCGCGGCAGGATGCCGAGCTGTATCGCCTGCTTGGTGACCGAGAAGGCCGCCGAAATCAAGGCTTGCGATGCGATCACGGTGGCCGCGGTGGCGAGAAACACCAAGGGCAAGCGAGACCAGTCGGGCGCCATGAGGTAGAACGGGTTGCTGATCGCCGCCGGATTGGCCAGCAACATCGCGCCCTGGCCGAAGTAGTTGATGACCAAGGCGGGCATTACGAGCGCGTACCAGGCAATGCGGATCGGCAGCTTGCCGAAGTGGCCGAGGTCGGCGTACAGCGCTTCGCCACCGGTGACGACCAGCACCACGGCCCCGAGTGCAACGAACGCGATCAGCGGCTGCTGCACGAAGAAACCGATGGCGTAGGAAGGGTTCATTGCCACCAGGACACCCGGCTGCGCAGCAATGTGGGGCAGGCCCAGCGCCACCAGCACGGCAAACCAGACCAAGGTGATGGGGCCAAAGAACTTGCCGATACCGCCGGTGCCGAACCGCTGGACCGCGAACAAACAGGTCAAGACCAGCAGGGTGATCGGGATGATCCAGTCGTGCAATCGCGGCGCAGCGACCTCCAGACCCTCGACAGCCGACAAGACCGAGATGGCCGGCGTGATCACACCGTCGCCATAGAACACCGCCGTGCCGAACAGGCCGACCGTCATCAAGATGCGCCGCAAGGGCGGCTTGTCGGCCACGGCCGTGGTGGCCAGGGCCAGCATCGCGATCAAACCGCCCTCGCCGTGGTTGTCGGCGCGCAGGATCAGCAGCACATACTTCAGCGAGATGACCACCGTGATGGTCCAGAAGATGAGCGACAGCACGCCCAAGATGTTGTCCGGCGTGGCCGCAACATGGCCGCCGTGGAAGATTTCCTTCAGCGCATACAGCGGGCTGGTGCCGATATCGCCGTAAACGATGCCCAGCGCAGCCAGGGTGAGTGCCGCCAGCGCAGCCGGGCTTTTCTTGCGGGTCCTGTCCGTGCTGCTCACTGCGAGAGGCGTCGATCACCGCGCCCGAAGACTGAAAGGTCGCTATTGTGCGCTGCAGCGGCTGGTGCCGCCGCCGCCATCAGCGTTGGCCTCAGTCGTAGACCTCGGCGTCTGGATCGGTCGCCTCGAGCTCGTAGCTGGCCGCCAGCATGGCCAGGCGCGCGATCACGCCGTACATGTAGAAGCGGTTGGGTGCGCTGGCGCCGGGCTTGACGCCCGCCTTGGGCAGCTGGGTGCTTTCGGCGAAGGCCAAGGGCACGAAGGCCGAGCCGGGGGCATTGAGGTTCTCGTCGATGCCGCGTTCGGCATGCACCCGGTAGAAGCCGCCGACGACGTAGCGGTCGAGCATGTAGACCACGGGTTCGGCCACGGCGTCGTTGACGCGCTCGTAGGTCGGCACGCCTTCCTGGATGATGACTTCGGTGATCTCCTGGCCGTCCTTGATCACGCTCATCTTGTTCTTGGTGCGCCGGTTCACCGCGTCGAGCTCCTTCGCGTCGCGCACCGTCATGATGCCCATGCCGTAGGTGCCGTTGTCGGCCTTGACGACGACGAAGGGTTTCTCGTTGATGCCGTACTCCTTGTACTTGCGACGGATCTTTGTGATCAGGGCATCGGCATGGCTCTGCACACAGTCCAGGCCCGTGCCTTCGGCGAAGTTGACCTCGCCGCACTGCGCGAACATGGGGTTGATGAGCCACGGGTCCATGCCGAGCAACTTGGCGAACTTCTTGGCCACCTCCTCGTAGCTCTGGAAGTGGTGGGTCTTGCGGCGCACCGCCCAGCCGGCGTGCAGCGGCGGCAGCAGGTACTGCTCGTGCAGGTCTTGCAGCACCTTCGGGATGCCAGCCGAGAGGTCGTTGTTGAGCAGTACCGTGCACGGGTCGAAGTCCTTCAGCCCGAGGCGGCCACGCGTGCGCACCAGCGGCTCGACCGTGAGGGTGCTGCCGTCGGCCAGCGTCAGGTCGGTGGGGGTCTTGATCTCCGGGTCGAGCGTGCCCAGGCGCACGTTCAACCCGGCCTGGTGAAAGATCTGCATCAAGCGCTGCACGTTCGCCAGGTAGAAGGTGTTGCGGGTGTGTCTCTCCGGCACCAGCAGCAGATTCTTCGCTTCGGGGCAGATTTTCTCGATGGCCGCCATCGCTGCCTGCACTGCCAACGGCAGCATCTCGGGCGTCAGGTTGTTCCAGCCGCCCGGGAACAGGTTGGTGTCGACGGGCGCCAGCTTGAAGCCCGCGTTGCGCAGGTCGACCGAGCTGTAGAACGGCGGTGTGTGCTCCATCCATTCGAGGCGGAACCAGCGCTCGATCGCCGGCATCGACTCGAGGATGCGCTGCTCCAACTCGTTGATCGGGCCGGTCAAGGACGTGATGAGATGGGGAACCATGTTGCAAGCCTCGGTGACAGGCGAAGAATTCTAGGCAGGTGGGGCCAGTGCCGCGGAAGGCAAGCTCGCTAAAGAGGAGGCAGCTATGCTGCGCGCTTTGAAGTCTTCGCCCCGCGACCCCATGCCGTTAGATTCTGCGCCCGAAGTGGCAAACCGCCATGACGAGTTGTTGACGCAACATCTGCACGAGTTCCTCGGCACCATCGAGCCCGCCGCAATGAAACTGCTGCGCGAGCGCCTGACCTGGGTCGAAGTGACCGGCGGCCAGACCCTGATCGAACAAGGCGCGGCCGGCGACTCGATGTACCTGTCGATCAGTGGCCGGCTGCGCGCCTACGTGGCCGACGACGAGGGGGTGCCGCGCATGGTGCGCGAAATGGGGCGCGGCCAGGTGATTGGCGAGATGAGTCTCTACACCGACGAGCCGCGCTCGGCCAGCGTGGTGGCGATCCGCGACTCGGTGCTGGTACGCCTGGACAAGGCGCACTTTGCTGAACTGCTGGCAAGTGGCTCGCAGGTGTCGCTGGCCCTGACACGCCAGATCATTCGCCGCCTGCAGACCCAGAACACCCGCAACCCGGTGCCCCTGCCGGTGACGATCAGCCTGTTGCCCATCACCGACGATGTCGACCCACGGGGGTTTGCTGACAAGTTGGCGGCTCACCTGGCGAGCAAGGGCCGCGTGATCGTGATCGACGCGCAGGCAATCGACGCGGCGATCGGCGAGCCCGGTGCCGCGAACGGCACAGCCAGCGACGCAGCGATGAACCGGCGCATCTCGATGGTCCTCGATGGCATCGAGGCGCAGCATGAGTTCGTGCTGCTGCTGGCCGACAGCGAACCGAGCCCGTGGACCCGGCGCTGTTGCCGCCATGGCGATGAGTTGCTGTTGCTTGCCGACGCCACCAAGGCCCCTGCCTTGCATCCGACAGAGGTTGATTGGCTGCGCCAGCGGCCACCGCGCGCCGAAGCGGCGGAGATCCTGGTGCTGTTGCACCCGGCGGACGCGCGCTGCCCGCGCGGCACCCAGGCCTGGCTGGCGCGCCGGCCGGTGACCGAGCACGTGCACATCCGGCCCGCGCTCGAACGCGACATGGCGCGGCTGGCGCGCATCGAGAGCCGCAGCGCGATCGGCCTGGTGCTGGCCGGCGGTGGCGCGCGCGGCTTCGCCCACCTGGGTGTCTACCAAGCGCTGCAAGAGCACGGCATCGAAGCCGACTTCATCGGTGGCACCAGCATGGGTGCGGCCATGGCCCTCCTGGTGGCGGCGGACCAACCGATGGCGCAGGCGCAAAAGATCACTCGCAGCGCCTTTCGCATCAACCCGACCGGCGACTTCAACTGGGTACCACTGTTGTCCTTGATCAGCGGCCGTCGCGTGCGCCGCATCGTCACCGAAGGGGTGACAGAGCTGTTCGGCTTCGATGCAGACATCGAAGACTTGTGGAAGAACTATTACTGCATCGCCGCCAACTACTCGCATGCGCGTGAGCAGGTGCTGCGCAGCGGCCCGCTGATCAAGGCCGTGCTGGCCAGCATGGCCATCCCCGGCGCGTTGCCGCCAGTGGTGATTGACGGCGACTTGCTGTGCGACGGCGGCACCTTCAACAACTTCCCGGTCGATGTGATGCGCAATGTGCGCGGCGTCGGCACGGTGATCGGGGTCGATCTCAATTCGAGAAAGCCCCGGCGCATGGATTTCGACGAGGTGCCCGGCACCTGGGCCCTGCTGCGCGACCGCCTGCGCCCGCGCGCCCAGCGGCGCTACAAGCTGCCCTCGCTGGCGGCCTACTTGATGAACGTGACCATCCTGTACAGCATGTCGCGCCAGCGCCAGGCCAAGCTGCAAACGGATCTGTACTTCAACCCGCCGATGGACCGGGTCGGACTGCTGGAGTGGAAGCGCTTCGACCAGATCGTGCAGCAGGGCCATGCCCATGCCGTCGAGGTCTTGCAAGCACGCGCCACGAGCGCATAAAAAAGGGCCACCTCGCGGTGGCCCCAATGCTCGCCCTGAGAAACTCCGGGCTCTCGGCCGCACAAGGCGGCCAAGGCGCTGTCCTCTACTTGCTGTAGGCCGTCTCGCCGTGCGAGGTGATGTCGAGGCCTTCGCGCTCTTCATCCTCGGGCACGCGCAAACCGATCACCAGGTCGACGATCTTGAAGGCGATGAAAGCCACCACGCCCGACCAGACCAGCGTGATGAGCACGCCCTGCGCCTGGATCCAGACCTGGGTGCCGATGCCGCCCCACTCGCCGCACTTGTTGGCCACGTAGTCGCAGATGCCGGTGCCGCCGAGGCTCGGGCTGGCGAACACGCCGGTCAGCAGGGCGCCGAGGATGCCGCCGACGCCGTGAACGCCGAACACGTCGAGCGAGTCGTCGGCGCCAAGCAGCTTCTTCAAGCCCGTTACACCCCACAGACACACGAGGCCGGCCAGCAGGCCGATGACCAGCGCCCCGCCGACGCCGACGAATCCGCAGGCCGGTGTGATCGCCACCAAGCCCGACACCGCGCCGGACGCAGCGCCCAACATCGATGCCTTGCCCTTCATGAGCGACTCACCCGCGGCCCAAGCCAAGGTGGCTGCTGCCGTGGCGACGATGGTGTTGATGAAGGCCAGCGCGGCGACACCGTTGGCTTCCAGGTTGGAGCCGGCGTTGAAGCCGAACCAACCGACCCACAGCATGGCGGCACCGACCATCGTCAAGGTCAGGCTGTGCGGGGTCATCGACTCCTTGCCGTAGCCCACGCGCTTGCCGATCATGTAGGCACCGACCAGACCAGCGATGGCTGCGTTGATGTGCACCACCGTGCCACCGGCAAAGTCGAGTGCGCCCTTGGCCCACATGAAGCCCGCTGCAGCCGTCACCGTGGCCAGGGTTTCAGCGCTGGTGATCGCGTCCGGGCCGTCCCAGTACCAGACCATGTGCGCCATCGGCAGGTAGGAGAAGGTGAACCAGAGCACCGAGAAAGCCAGCACCGCCGCAAACTTCATGCGCTCGGCAAAGGCCCCCACGATCAGCGCCGTGGTGATCGCCGCGAAGGTGCCCTGGAAGGCGATGAAGGTGAACTCCGGCAGAACCACGCCCTTGCTGAAGGTGGCGGCAATGGAGTCTGGCGTCACGCCCTTGAGGAACAACTTGTCCAGGGTTCCGATGAAGGGGTTGCTCGCGGTGAAGGCCAGCGAGTAGCCATAGACCACCCACAACACCGAGATCAACGCGAAGATCATGAAGACCTGCATGAGCACGGACAGCATGTTCTTGCTGCGCACCAAGCCGCCGTAGAACAGCGCCAGGCCCGGAATCGTCATCAGGACCACCAGCGCCGTGGCGGTCATCATGAACGCGGTGTCGCCCTTGTTCGGCACGGCGGCAGGGGCCGCGGAAGCGGCGGCGGCGGGGGCCGGCGCGGCCGCGCTCGCCATGGCTGCGGCAGACGCCGCGGCCTCAGGCGCCGAGGCGGCCTGGGCAAAGCTCGCGCCGGCAAAGCCGAATACGGCCAAACCCAGCGCGATGGAAGCAATCAGTTTTTTCATGATGGTGGGTGTCTCTTTTTGTTGGGCTCAGAGAGCGTCTTTGCCTGTCTCGCCGGTGCGGATGCGCACCACTTGTTCGAGCGAGGTGACGAAAATCTTGCCGTCGCCGATCTTGCCGGTGCGTGCCGAGGCTTCGATGGCTTCGATCACACGGTCGACCAAGGCATCGTCGACGGCTGCGTCGATGCGCACCTTGGGCAGAAAGTCGACCACGTACTCCGCACCGCGGTACAGCTCGGTGTGCCCTTTCTGGCGCCCGAAGCCCTTGACTTCTGTCACTGTGATGCCCTGGACGCCGATGCCCGAGAGGGCTTCGCGCACTTCATCAAGCTTGAATGGCTTGACAATTGCCGTGACCATTTTCATAAATCACTCCTTAGAAGTTGTACTTCACACCGACCACGAGGCTGGTCTTGCCGAGTTCCTTGCCGTTGACGGGCGAAGAGTAGAACGATTTGTCGGCATCCGTGCCGACCACGGCTGCGCTGACGACGAAGCCACTGAAGTCCTTGGACACCGTCAACGCGTAGTCGGTGTAGCTGCCGACACCGGAGAAAGGCCCCTTGATCTTCTGGTAGCCGAGATGGGGCGTGACCATCAGTCCGCCACCGACGTCGAAGCTCGCGGACAGGTCGAGGTAGAAGCTGTTCTTGCTGTCTGGATTGGCGAAGGTGTCGGTCAGTGCGTGTGAGTACTTGAGCGTCGCCGGGCCGTAAGTCAGCGCGCCGTAGATCTCGGTCGTGTTGGCGCTGGGACTCAGCTTGTTGCTCGGGTACTGGTAGGTCAGCACGCCCAGGTCGTAGGTCAACTCCTTGCTGATCTCGCCCTTGACCCCGCCATAGATGTCGATCTCGACATTGGCATCGCCGCCGAAGTCCTTGATCCACTTGATGTTGGAGGCCCATGCGCCCACATAGAAGGGACCGCTGCTGAAGTCGACGCCGGCCTGCAGGGCGGGCTTCAGGCGGGTCTGCGAAATGCCGCGGTAGCGGTAATCGCTGAATGCGCCGACGTTGAAAGCCACGTCGGCGTAAGAGAGGGCCGGGGCAGCAGTGGTCAGGGCTGCAGCCAGCGCGAGCAGGGTTTTCTTGGTCATGGTTGTCTGAATCTCGTGAAGTTTGGGGAGCGCGCCCTGAGTTCACGTTTGCAGCTTCCGTGCCCACCGCCCTGGCGGCCCGCCTGCCCCATGAGCGGGCCGTTCGGGCGCCGCCCCGGCGCCTAGAGTGCACCGTTATGGTGAATTTGGCTGGCGCGCCCCGTTTCGGTGCCACCCCAAAGGGGGAAGGACAGGCCCGCGGCAGCCACCCAGAATTCCTGGCATCAAACGCTGCATGACAGGCATTGACATGACCTTGGCCGTTGTCCGAACCCGCGCCATCGATGGCTTGGACGCTCCCGCGGTGCAAGTGGAAGTGCATCTGGCCAACGGCCTGCCGAGCTTCACCCTGGTTGGACTGGCGGACACAGAAGTCAAGGAGGCGCGCGAGCGGGTGCGCGCTGCCTTGGCGCACAGCGGTCTGGGCTTCCCGAACAACAAGCGCATCACGGTCAATCTGGCGCCGGCGGAGTTGCCCAAGGAGTCGGGGCGTTTCGATTTGCCGATCGCCCTGGGCATCCTGGCCGCCGCAGGGCAGATCGACGGCCGCGCGCTCGACCGCTTCGAGTTCGCTGGCGAGCTGAGCCTAGCCGGTGAGTTGCGGCCCGTCCGCGGGGCGCTGGCTCTGGCGCTGGCGCTGCGCAGCGAGGGGGCTGGGCGTGCGCTGGTGCTGCCGACCGCCAGCGCCTGCGAGGCCGCATTGGCGGCAGGCGTCGATGTGCGCACTGCGGCGCACTTGCTCGATGTGGTGGCGGCGCTGCAGGCCGGTGAAGCCGCCCAGCCTCTGGCGCCAGCGCGGCCGAGCCCCGCGCGCGCGGCCGCCGTCGGCCTCGACATGCGCGATGTGCGTGGCCAAGCGGGCGCCAAGCGGGCTCTGGAGATCGCCGCCGCCGGCCAACACAGCCTGTTGATGGTCGGCGCGCCCGGCACCGGCAAGTCGATGCTGGCCCAGCGCCTGCCGGGCTTGTTGCCGCCGATGCAGGACGCAGAAGCCCTGGCCGCCGCCGCGATCGCCAGTCTGGCGCGCGCGTTCGATCCGGCACAGTGGATGGTGCGACCGTTTCGGGCACCGCACCACTCGGCCACCGCTGCGGCGCTGGTCGGTGGCGGTTCGCCGCCGCGGCCCGGGGAGATTTCGCTGGCCCACGCCGGCGTCCTGTTCCTCGACGAGATGCCCGAGATGCCGCGCATCGCCCTGGAGGCCTTGCGCGAGCCGCTCGAAACCGGCCGCATCACGATCTCGCGAGCCGCGCGGCAAGCCACCTTTCCCGCTCGCTTCCTGATGGTGGCGGCCATGAACCCCTGCCCCTGCGGCTACCTCGGCGCCTTCGCCGCCACCGGCCGCACCTGCCGCTGCACTCCCGACGCGGTGCTGCGCTACCAGGGGCGCTTGTCCGGGCCCCTGCTTGATCGCATCGACATCCAGGTCGAGGTCCCGGCCATCAAGCCGATGGACTTGATGGCCGCCGCCGATGGCGAAGCCAGTGCGGTGATCGCGGCCAGGGTGGCAGGCGCCCGCGCCATACAACTGGCCCGCCAGGGGACCAGCAACGCCGAGATGCCCGTGGCCGATCTGGAGCGCCACTGCGCCCTCGATGCGGCCGGCCGCGATCTGCTGCAACGCTCGGCGCAGCGTCTGGGTTGGTCAGGCCGTGGACTGCACCGGGTGCAACGACTGGCTCGCACGATTGCCGACCTGGCGGCGTGCGAAGAGATTCAGACGACCCACATTGCCGAAGCCATGCAGTGCCGGCGGGCGTTGCCCCAAGCCTGAGGCCGGCCCCTGGGCTCAGCGCTTCTTCAACTGGTTGTCGGCGCCGATCTCGAGCGTGGCGCCGGCCTTCCAGCCTGGATCAGCCTCGGCCTCGAACTTGCGCACGCTGCCGTCGCGCTGGGTCACCGTCGTGACCCAGACCTTGTGCTTCTTGACCTGTTTCTCGATCGCGTTGCCCAGCAGGCCGCCCACTGCGGCACCGCCGACCGTGCCCAGCGTGCCGCCGTCAGTGGCCTTGTTGCCGACCACGCCGCCCGCCACCGCGCCGCCCACGGCCCCGACGCCGCTGGCCTTGCCTTTGCGCGTCTCGACGCGGACTTCGCTGACCACAGCGCAGGTCTTGCACAGGGTCGCCAGGCGAACGCCCTGCACCACGCTGGGTGTCGAAGCGGCCATCGCGGCCGTCGCCGGTTTATCGGTCGCAAACACGCTCGAGGCCAGCAGCAGGGCGGCCAGCACGCAGGTTTTTTTCATCACGGTCTCCTCAGGTTGCGGTGCAGCCCCAACGATAGCCGCACCGCATCGGTTCACAAGGTGAACCCGAGGTTTCGATTGCTGAAGTTGGCCAGGTTCGGGAACACGTCGAGCAGCTGGGTGTCGGTGGCACCGAACCACTTGCCCAGGGTGGCGCCGAACTGATCGACGGCGATTTCCGGCAACAACTTGCCGTTGTCGAGCTGGTTCGGGCTGCCGTCGAAGTTGTTGTTGTTGGTGTTCTTCAAGGCCAGCGCCGGGAAGTTGCCGTAGAAATCGCCGCCGCGCACCGCACCGCCCATCACGAGGTGGTGCGAGCCCCAGCCGTGGTCGGTCCCGTCACCGTTGCTGGTGAACGTACGGCCGAAGTCGCTGGCCGTGAAAGCCGTGACCTGGTTGCGCGCACCGATCGCCCCCAGGGTGGTGTCGAAGTAGCGCATCGCGTGACCCAGGCGTGCCATCAGGTCGGCCTGGTTGCGGTTCTGGGCGTCGTGGGTGTCGAAACCGCCGACGCTGACAAAGAACACCTGGCGCGTGGCGCCGATGCCGGCGTTGCTGCGGGCCTCGATCATCCGCGCCACCACCTGCAGCTGCTGCGCCAGGCTGTTGAATGCCGTCGTGGCGGGCGCCAAGGCGTCGGGGGCGTAGCGCAGCTTGGGATCGTTGTTGGCGTTGTAGGCACCGCTGGCCGGCGCGGTGCCGAAGAGCGGGTCCGAGGCGGGTTTGAGGGCCGTGCGCAAGGCCAGCTCCGCGTCGATCGAGCGCTGGGCCACCGCGCCCAGATCGCCCTCGAAGACATGGCCCCCGCGGCCATTGCGCACGATGCGGTCCATCGCTGCGGCCACCGTGGTCGAGCCATAGATGCGGCCGTTGGCGTCGGCGCCCATGCGGATCGCGCCGTTGCCGCCCACCTGGTACTGGCGCACGCTCTGGCCGGACAGCCAGACCGCATTGCCGCTGGCGGAAATGGCGGTGAAGATCGCGCGCTGATTACCGGCGGCCATCAGGTCGCCCAGCCGACCGCCCCAACCGAGGGTGGCGCCTTCCGGCTGGAAGGCCTGCCAGGTGTTTTGCTGGTCGTTGTGCGAGAACAGGCTCGCCGGTCGGGGGTGGCTGGCCTGCGCGTACTGCACCTTGGTGGTCGGCAACACGAGCGGCCCGACGTTGGGCACCACCGCCAAGCGCCGGTCGGTGTTGAACATGGCCTGCAAGGTCGTCAAGCTCGGGTGCAGTGCAAAGCTGCGGCCCTGGGCGTTGATGGGCGTGATCGGCAGCACACCCCCGAGCCGGGCCGGCGAGCCAACGGCCGCGGCGGCGTTCACCGCCGTGCCAGGCGCCAGCAGCGCAATCGACTCCGGGGCCTGGTTGCGCACGGTGCTGTAGGCGCTCCATGATGCCGTGTCGGTCGGCAGCACCATGTTGTAGCTGTCGTTGCCGCCGAACAAGAAGATGCAGACCAGCGCCTTGTAGTCGCTGGCGGTCTGCGCCGATGCGGAGCCCATGGCCGCCAGGTTCAAGGCCAGCGGGGCGGCGGCGCCCGGGGTGGCCTCGGCGCCGGCCTGGCGCAGGAAAAGGCGGGGCGTGGTGTCAGGGTTGATCTAATGAGTCATGTTGGCCTCGTCTATTTCTGGACCTGGAACTCGGGCGAGACCAGTGTGAGCAGGAGCGCCGTATTGACGCGGTTGCGTTTGGCGCTGTCGATCGCGGCCTGGTTGCTGCCGGTGGCAGCGGGGATCGCGATCGACGCCACCGCCCCCTCGATGTCGCTGGCCAGCGCCGCCGGCATGCTGCCGTACATCAGCTTGCGGTTGGCCAACGCCACGAGTTCGGTCGGCCGGTCGGCCAGGGCCAACTCGGCCGTGAAGTCGCCCTGCATTTCACGCCGATTCAAGGCGCTGTTGAATGCGCCGACGCCGGAGCCCACGTTGGCAACCATGAAATTCACATAGCCTGCCGCCGTCGTCTCATGCACCAGTTGCATCTCGGGCACCACCAAGCCAGCCGCGGTGGCCTGGGTGCCGGGCGCGATGTAGCCGGGGCGGAAGAAGTTGAACACCGAGGGTGAGCGCATCGGCGTCTGACCGAGCGAGGTGCCTGGGTTGTCGGTGTTGCCGACACGGAACTCGCCGCTGTCGGAGCGGAAGCCCTGAGCGCGCAGGAAAGCGGACAGACGCAGCACGGGCTCGCGCAGTTTGCCGGAGCTGCTGTTCATGGCGCGCGCTTCGGGGTGCATCAGGATCGTCTTCACCACATGTTTCAGGTCGCCACGCGCGCCACGGCCGTTGTCGGCAAAGGCCCCCGCCACCGCGGTCACATAGGCCGAGCTCGGGTTGCTGCTGGTCAGGCGCTGGATCAACTGCTTGCCAATGAAGGGGCCGATGTTCGGGTGGTTGGCCAGGGTGTCGAGCGCCTCTTGCAGGCTGGCCCGCGGGTCGGCTGTGGCTTGCGCGGCGATGGTCTTGCCCAGGAATGACTTGGCCTCCATGCTGTGGAAACTGGGGTAACCAATCATCGGCTTGAACTGCCGATCAGGATCGCTGACGCCGTTGAGCGAGCCCGAGTAAAAGCAGCCGCTGGCGGGTGCGCCGGGGCAATCCCAGCTCCAGCCGGTGAAGACGCGCGCCAGGCCGCCGATGTCGGCGCTGCGGTAGGTGTCGATGCGCGCGCCGGCATTGAGCTTGGCACTGCCGTCGGCGTTGAGCTCATGCAGGCCGATCGAGAACAATTGCATCACTTCGCGCGCGAAGTTCTCGTCCGGCACGCGCCCGGTGCGCGCGTCGGCCTTCTGGTTGCGCAGATGGGACAGGTAGGTGCCCATCATCGGGTGCAAAGCCACACCTTCGAGCAAGTCCCGGTAAGTGCCCAGGCCCTTGTCGGCAAGCAGGTCAAGGTAGGCCGACACGGCCCGCGGGTTGTCACCCACGGTGCCGTCCACCATGGAGATCACCATGATCTGCGACAGCGCAAAGGCGACGCGCTGGCGCAGTTGGTCTTCGCCGCTGACCGCGGCCTTCCAGAACGCGTTGATCGTGCCGTTCTGGTAGACGCCTGCATTGGCATTGGCCGGGTCGGCCGCCTTGGCAGCGGCTTCGGCGGCCTCCCAGGTCAGCCGGTGCTGCGAGAGCGGCTTGTTGAACTGCTCCTCGATCCAGGCGGCGTAGCCGATGGCCAGCACACGGTCGACATCCGCGTCGATGGGGCCGAACGTGGCCTGCGTGAGGAAACGCGCGGCTGCATCGCGCGACGCGGGCATCTCTGGCGCGACGACCACGGGGCCACTGCCGCCGTCCGCACCACCGCCCCCGCCGCACGCCGCGAGCATGGCCGCCAGCGTCAGCAATCCGACCCCTTGCTTGATAGACCTGAGATTCACGTGGATTTGCTCCCTGGGGTGAGGCAGCCGCACAGACAGGGCAGCTACAGCATGCATTCTTCTCTGGCAGCCCGTCTTGCGTGTGTGCAATGGTTGGCAGTTGCAGCCGGCTTTACCTTGTGTCACGGGCCGCCACGGCGCCCGCCACACCGCGCGAGCCCCGCCTCCCGCGCACCCACACACTGGCTCGGCCGTGTGGAATGATGTGGACATCTTTGGCCCGCCTCAGGAATCCGCATGCTCATCAGCAACCTCGAAACCGCGCCGGGTCACCGCGTCGTGGCCCACCTCGGCATCGCGCAGGGCAGCACCGTGCGGGCCAAGCATGTCGGGCGCGACTTCCTCTCGGGGTTGAAGAACATCGTCGGCGGCGAACTCAAGGCCTACACCGAGCTGATGCAGGAGGCGCGCGAGGAGGCCGTTGCGCGCATGACCGAAGAGGCACGCAGCATGGGTGCCAATGCCGTGCTCAACGTGCGCTTTGTCACCACTTCGATCACGGCCGGGGCCGCCGAGATCCTCGCCTACGGGTCGGCGGTCACGATCGAGGCGGCCTGAGCCATGCGCTGGGTCGAACTCTTCAACCTGCTGCTGCCGATCGGGCTGTTGGCGGTGGGCTACTTCGTCGGCCGCCTGCTCGAACGCCAGCACTACGCGTCGATCCGCCTGCGCGAACGCGAGTTGCAAGCGGTGGTGGCCTTGACCACCCGCTACATCCCGGCGGGCGTGGTGGCCAAGGGCAGCAGCCTGGTCAGCGGCAGCGTGGTCGTGTCCTCGGACTACTTCAAGACCTTCGTCGCCGGCTTTCGCAACCTGGTCGGCGGGCGCTTCCGCGGCTACG
>JANNFB010000114.1:0-11058 GCA_031379365.1 Burkholderiales bacterium | reverse complement strand
GCGCCCGGCTCGTTCTCGAGCAGCAGCGCAATGATGTGTTTCATGTCTTCGTCCTGGCGCGCTCTTCACTCGGGCCGACGGTGATCGGCAGGGCTTGGCAACGCGGTTCGATCTGGGTTGGAAGAATCTCCGGGTGTCAGGACAGCGGCGGAGCAGGTCCCGGGCGGCGCGGTAACGCCGCCCAGAGCCTGCGCTTGGGCTGGTCCTACAGATCCTCGGAGCCGAGCAGCATTTCAGAAATCCCTTGGCCCGCCTTGACCATGGGCCAGACGTTCTCGGTGGGGTCGGTGCGGATGTCGAGGAAAACGGTCCGGTCCTTCAAGCGGATTGCCTCGCGCAAGGCCGGCTCGACGTCCTGCGGGCGCTCGACCAGGATGCCGACATGGCCATAGGCCTCGGCCAGCTTCACGAAATCGGGCAACGCATCCATGTAGCTGTGCGAGTACCGGCTGCCGTAATCGAGCTGCTGCCATTGGCGCACCATGCCCAGGTAGCGGTTGTTGAGGGAGACGATCTTCACGGGCGTGCGGTACTGCTGACAGGTCGAGAGCTCCTGAATGCACATCTGGATCGAGCCCTCGCCCGTGATGCAGAACACATCAGCCTGCGGCTTCGCCAGCTTGATGCCCATGGCGTAGGGCAGGCCCACGCCCATCGTGCCCAAGCCGCCCGAATTGATCCAGCGCCGCGGCTGGTCGAACCGGTAATACTGCGCTGCCCACATCTGGTGCTGACCCACGTCGCTGGTGATGTAAGCGTCGCTGTCCTTAGTCAACTGCCAGAGCTTGTCGACGACCATCTGCGGCTTGATCACGTCATCGCTTGGCTTGTAGGCCAGGCAATCGCGCTTGCGCCACTCGTTGACTTGCTTCCACCAGACGTTCAACGCGTCCTTGTCGGGCCGTGCCTGCGCCTCGCGAACCTGGGTGATCAGTTCCTGCAGAACCTCCTTCACGTCGCCCACGATGGGAATGTCGACCTTGACGCGCTTGGAGATGCTCGACGGGTCGATGTCGACGTGGATGATTTTGCGCTGCACAGACGCGAAGTGCTGCGGGTTGCCGATCACCCGGTCGTCGAAGCGAGCCCCCACGGCCAACAGCACATCGCAGTTCTGCATGGTCATGTTGGCTTCGTAGGTCCCGTGCATGCCGAGCATGCCCAGAAACTGCGGATCGCTCGCCGCAATGGCACCCAAGCCCATCAGCGTGTTGGTGCAAGGCGCGCCCAACATGTGCACCAGTTCACGCAGTTCGGCCGACGCTTCGCCCAGAATGACCCCGCCACCGGTGTAGATGTAGGGGCGCTTCGCCGCCAACAGCAACTGCACCGCCTTGCGAATCTGGCCGCCGTGGCCCTTCCTGACCGGGTTGTAGGAGCGCATCTCCACGCGCTCCGGGTAATGAAAGGGCGCCGTCTTCAGCGACACATCCTTGGGGATGTCGACCACCACCGGGCCCGGACGTCCAGTGCGGGCGATGTGAAACGCTTTCTTGATCGTCAGGGCCAAGTCGCGAACATCCTTGACCAGGAAGTTGTGCTTGACGATCGGGCGCGTGATGCCGACCGTGTCGCACTCCTGAAAGGCGTCCAGGCCAATGGCCGGGGTCGGCACCTGCCCGGTGATGATGACCATCGGGATCGAGTCCATGTAGGCGGTGGCAATGCCGGTCACGGCATTTGTGACACCCGGGCCAGACGTGACCAGCGCGACACCCACCTGGCCGGTCGCCCGAGCGTAGCCGTCGGCGGCGTGCACGGCCGCCTGTTCATGGCGCACCAACACATGCTGGATGGTCTCCTGCTTGTACAGGGCATCGTAGATATAGAGCACAGCGCCCCCGGGATAGCCCCAGAGGAACTCGACACCTTCGGCCTGCAGGCAGCGAACGAGAATCTCGGAGCCGTTGGGCTCGCGCTGCTGAGGGAGGGAGGCGGGAGAAGAAGCAAGCTGCGCCGACGCGGCACGCTTGACTTCTGCGGCAGACATGTCCATTTCGAACCTTTGCGAATTTCTCTAACGAAAATCCATCGGTGCCCCTTCTCGCGCCCTTGTGAGGCGGATGCGGGACCTGCGCAGTCATAACTTGGGCGCCCGGGTCGGGACAGCCAACTGAGACCAAAAACCTTGTGCGGGCCGGCATTATGGCACCGTCGGCGGGTCGGGTTTATGGCCAAAAAGCCCGGCTCGACGCAATGACATAATCCGCCGCGCTCCCATGCCGGGGGCCTCGCGCCCCGCGCCCAAGCCGTCTTGGCCACCGACAAAGAACTCTCAGACTTCCTCAAGAGCGTCGAGAAACGCGCCTTCAAACGCACCGCGTACACGGTGCGCAATGACGACGCTGCACTGGACATCGTGCAGGACGCCATGATCCGGCTGGCCGAGAAATACGTCGATCGACCGCCGGCCGAACTGCCGCTGATCTTTCAGCGCATCCTGTCCAACGCAACGATGGACTGGTTTCGGCGCCAGAAAGTGCGCAATGCCCTGTTTGTCAACCTCGGGGACTTCGACGGCGCTGATGATGAGGGTGGCGACTTCGACCTGCTTGAGTTGCTCGACACCTCTGATGGCCAGACCAGCACCGAGAACGCAGCAGACACCGTCAGCCGCACGCAGACCTTGAAGCTGATCGAGGAGCACATCGGCCAATTGCCGGCGCGTCAACGGGAAGCATTCTTGCTACGTTACTGGGAGGAACTGGATGTAGCAGAAACCGCGTCGGTCATGGGGTGCTCGGAAGGCAGTGTAAAAACGCACTGTTCCCGGGCTGTACATGCACTGGCCAAGGCGCTGCGCACCAAGGGAGTCACGCTATGAAACAAGCACCTGGATCCACCCTCTACAAATCGAGCAGCCCCGAAGCGGTGCAAACGCGATTGGCCATGCGTTTTGCGGCGGCACTGACCGAGCACCAACTTGAGGCCGTCAGTCCCGACATTGAGGCGCGGCTGAGTTTCGCGCGTGAACAGGCCTTGGCCATGGCGCGAAAGACCCAGCGGGTCGCGGCACCCGCCATCCTCGGTTCGGCAGGCGGCGCCGCCGTGTTGGCAGGCGACCCGGATTCCCAAATGACACCCTGGTGGCTGCGCCTGGGATCACTGGTTCCCCTCGCGGTCTTGTTGGCTGGCTTGGTGCTGATCGAGAACCAATACTCACGCTCGCAAATCGATGCAGCGGTGGACGTCGACGCTGCCATCCTGGCTGACGATTTGCCGCCCGAGGCCTATCGAGACCGCGGCTTTGTCGAGTTCCTGAGAACCGCGCGTCCGTGACTGCCAGACTGCGCACGCTGTCGACTGCCTGGATGCGCCAAGTTCGTGGTGCCTTGGCTGGCCTTGGTTTGGTGATCGCAGGTGCGGCATTTGGGCAAGGCTTGCAGGCCACGGGCCCGATTGCTTGGGGCAGCCTGAGCCCTGCGCAGCGCAGCGTTCTGGCGCCCCTGGAGCGTGACTGGAAAGCAATCGCCCCAGGACAACAACAGAAGTGGGCCGAGGTCGCGAACCGGTTCCCCGCCATGCCCGCCGACGATCGGAGCCGGGTTCAGCAGCGCTTGTCCGATTGGTCGCGACTGTCGCCGCAGGAACGAGCCGCGGCACGCCTGAACTTCCAGGAAGCCCGCCAGCTCAGCCCGCAAGAACGCCAACAACAGTGGGAAGCCTACCGCGCGCTTCCCGCAGATCAGCGCCGCGCCCTCGCCGAGCAGTCCGACCGTGCGCGACCCGCCTCGCCGCCTGACCCCCGCAGCGGCACCGCCGGCGGCGCCGCGCACTCGAAAGCCAATGCGATGAGGACGCCTTCAGCGCTGGCGCCCCAGCCGGTGGGCCCGACGGTCGTGCAGCGGGGGGCCGGCGCAACGACCAACCTCGTGTCCAAGCCCACCACGCCGCCGCTGCATCAGCAGGCGGGTCTGCCCAAGGTTGCGGCGACACCCGGCTTCGTCGACAGCAAGACGCTGTTGCCCAAGCGAGGCGCGCAAGGCGCCGCCGCCGCGCGTGCAGCTGACGGCGACGACGAATCCAAGCGCAACCAGCAATGAGCGCTGCGCCCGCGCAGCCAGCCGCGCCGCTCGTAACGCCTGGCCTGGCGCGGCGCATGGCAGCCTTCATCTATGAAGGTGTCCTGCTTTTTGGCGTGTTGGTGATGGCCGGCTACCTCTACTCTTCGCTGACACAGCAGCACCACGCGCTGCAAGGCCAGACCGGTTTGCAGGCCTTCCTGTTCGTCGTGCTGGCGATCTACTTTGTCTGGTTCTGGAGCCACGGTGGCCAGACCGTGGCCATGCGCGCGTGGCATGTTCGGCTCGTCGACCGGCAGGGCCGTCCCGTGACCGAAGGCCGTGCTGCACTGCGCTACCTGGCGAGTTGGATCTGGTTCATCCCGGCGCTCTCCAGCGCATGGCTGGCCGGCTTGCACAGTTCAACCGAGATTTTCGTGTTGCTCGGTGCGGGCGTCCTGGCCTATGCCCTGCTGTCGCTCCGGCATCCAGAGCGACAGTTCTGGCATGACGCGTTGTGTGGCACGCGCCTCATCACCTTTCGGCCCGAGAAGCGGCAGGCACAATCTCACGCGTAGGAGTGCCTGCGCACCAACGCGCAGTGACTGTCCAGCGCCGCTGAGAGGTTTTTTCGGATGAGCAATCAGTACAAGGGCCGCACGGGCCTCGACCGCATCGTTCACGCCGCTGCCAATTCGGCCAGTGGCCTGCGCCAAGCCTATGTCGGTGAGAGTGCTTTCCGACAGGAGGTGTGGCTGGCTGCGGTGCTGCTGCCGACATCGATCTGGCTCGGTCGCAGTTGGGAGCAGGTCGCACTGCTGGCCGGTTCGGTCTTGCTGGTGATGATTGTCGAGTTGCTCAACTCGGGCATCGAAGCCGTCGTCGACCGCGTCTCCTACGACTGGCACGAACTGTCAAAACACGCCAAGGACTTCGGTAGTGCGGCGGTCATGCTGTCGCTGCTGCTGTGCGCCGGCATCTGGGCCGCCGCGCTGGCTCATCGCTTTCTCGGGAACTGATCATGGCCTTGTCGGTGGCGGTCTATTGCGGATCTCGCTTTGGTGACTTGCCGGCTTACACGGACGCAGCGCGCGAACTGGGCAGCCTGATCGGGCGCAGCGGCGGCAGCGTGGTCTACGGTGGCGGACGCGTCGGGCTGATGGGAGCGGTCGCCGACGCCGCCCTGGCCGCCGGCGGGCCGGTGATCGGTGTGATCCCGCAAGCGCTGATGGACCGCGAAGTCGGTCATGTCGGCTTGACAGAGCTGCACGTGGTGCAAACGATGCACGAGCGCAAGCAGTTGATGGCCGAACGGGCTGACGCTTTCGTCGCCCTGCCCGGCGGCATCGGAACACTGGAAGAGATCTACGAGGTCTGGTCCTGGCAACAATTGGGCTACCACGACAAGCCGGTGGCGTTGCTCAATGTGGCGGGCTACTACGACGCTTTGTTGGAGTTCATGCGTGTCAGCCATGAGCGCGGCTTTGTTTCGGCACCGCAATACAACGCGCTGCTCGTCGACGACGATCCCGCGCGCTTGCTGAGCCGCCTTGAGACGGCCGCCGCGTCGGCGACTGCGCGCGACGACTACTCGAAAATCTAGACGGCCGCTTCGTCCGTCTCGCCAGTGCGAATTCGTACCACCTGCTCGACCGGTGTGACGAAGATCTTGCCGTCGCCAATCTTGCCTGTCTTGGCCGCCTTGACGATGGCCTCGATGCAGCGATCGACGTCACCGTCCTTGACCACCACCTCGATCTTGACCTTGGGCAAGAAGTCGACCACATACTCAGCGCCTCGGTACAGCTCCGTGTGGCCCTTCTGGCGCCCGAAACCCTTGACCTCCGTGACGGTCAGACCCGACACGCCGACATCGGCCAGGGCCTCGCGCACTTCCTCGAGCTTGAACGGCTTGACGATCGCGGTGATCTGCTTCATGGCACGGACTCCAGGACGAGGATTGGCAGGAATTTAAGCACGGAACTTCGACGTGATGGGGTAGCGCCAGTCACGGCCGAAGGCGCGGTGCGTGATGCGGATACCGACGGGTGCCTGGCGCCGCTTGTACTCGTTGACCCGGATCAAGCGCGTCACACGCTCCACCGTGGTGCGCTCGAAGCCAGCGCCGATGATGCTCTCGACACTGCGGTCGTCTTCCATGTACAGGGCCAGGATCGCGTCGAGCACTTCATAGGGCGGCAGGCTGTCCTGGTCGGTCTGGTCAGGCCGCAGTTCCGCTGACGGCGCACGGGTCAGGATGCGCTCGGGAATGACCGGCCCGACCGTTCCGGGTGGGGTATCGGCACGCGACGTCGGTTGGCGGTTCTTCCACTCACACAAGCGGTAGACGAGGGTCTTGGCGACGTCCTTGATGACAGCAAAGCCGCCCGCCATGTCGCCGTAGAGCGTGCAGTAGCCGGTCGCCATCTCACTCTTGTTGCCCGTCGTGAGGACGATGCGCCCTGTCTTGTTCGACAAGGCCATCAGCAGGGTGCCACGGATGCGCGCCTGAAGGTTCTCTTCCGTCGTGTCTTCCGCGAGGCCGGCGAACTGGCCGGCCAGACCCGCACGGAAGGCGTCGAACATCAGTGCAATCGGGATCTCGTCGTAGCGCACGCCCAGACGGGCCGCCATGTCGCGGGCGTCGATCCACGAGATGTCGGCCGTGTAAGGCGAAGGCATCATCACCGCGCGCACCTTGTCGGCCCCCAGTGCATCCACCGCAACCGCCAGGACCAGCGCTGAATCGACGCCGCCAGACAAGCCGATGATGGCGCCAGGGAAACCGTTCTTGCCGAGGTAGTCGCGAACACCGGTCACCAGTGCCGACCAGACTTGGGCTTCCTGCGAGGGCAGGTCGACGATCTCACCGCGAAGCGCGTCGCCGTCCAACGTGACAAAGACCAGTGCCTCGGCGAAGCTCGGCGCACGCATGCAAACCTGTCCCGCCGCGTCGAGCGCGAAAGACGCACCGTCGAACACCACCTCGTCCTGACCACCGACAAGATGGGCGTAGAGCAATGGCATGCCGGCAGCCCGCGCCCGCTCGGCCATGCGCTGCTCGCGCTCGCCAGCCTTGTCGATGTGGAACGGCGAAGCATTGAGGACTGCCAACACCTGGGCCCCCGCCGCCTTGGCTGCCAGCGCGGGCTCGTCGAACCAGGCGTCCTCACAGATCAGCACGCCAATCCGGACTCCGGCGACCTCGAACACCAGCGGCCCCTGGCCGGCATCGCGCCCCGACGCGAAGTAGCGCCGCTCATCGAAGACCTGGTAGTTGGGCAATTCGCGCTTGCAGTACGTGGCCAGTACCCGTCCCCCTGCCAGCAACGAGGCTGCATTGAAACGCAGGGGCGTGGCGGTGGACTTGGTCCTAACATCCCCTTGCTCACCGAATTGATGCGGATGCCCGACCAACACATGCAAGCCCACGCACGACGCCAGCTCCGCCGCAATGCCGGCCAACGCTTCAGCGCAGCCCTGCATGAAGGCCGGACGCAGCAACAAGTCTTCCGGGGGGTAGCCGCACAACGCCAGTTCTGGCGCGATGACCAACTGTGCCCCATTGGCATGCGCTTGGCGCGCCGCGTCGACGATTCGCCGCGCATTGCCCGTCAGGTCACCCACGGTGGCGTTAATCTGAGCCAGCGCAACCTTGATCACGTCGGAGCCTGTTGAGAGCACATGGAAGCGAATAATTATGTCATTCGAGTTCACGACAACCCCACAGAGATCGACGCGGTGGCGTGGAATGCTTTGCTCGACAGCCAGGATGCGCCGACACCTTTCCTGCGCCACGAGTACCTCAGCGCGATGCACGGGTCGCGCAGCGCCGTTGCGCAGACGGGCTGGGCGCCCGCGTGGCTGACGATCGAGCACGAGGACCGCCTGATCGGTGCGTGCGCGCTGTACCTGAAGAGCCACTCCTATGGCGAGTACATATTCGACTGGGCCTGGGCCGACGCTTACCAGCGACATGGCTTGGCCTACTATCCGAAGTTGCTGTCGGCAGTGCCCTTCACCCCCGTGCCGGGGTCGCGTTTGCTCGCCATCGACGAAGCCACTCGCGACGTGCTGCTCCACGCAGTGCTGGCCTTGGCCCAGCAGCAAGGCTTGTCATCGGCCCACCTGCTGTTCCTTTCCGACAACGATCGTACCGCCTGCGAGCGCGGCGGCTGGATGCTGCGCGAAGGGGTGCAGTTTCACTGGGAGAACCGCAGCCCGCTCCCCTACCTCGATTTCGATGAGTTCACGCGCAGTCTGCAGCGCGAGAAACGCAAGAAGATCGCCCAGGAGCGTCGGCGCGTTCGCGATGCGGGTGTCGACTTCGAAGCGCTCGAGGGCGCTGCGATCGACGACGCGACGTGGGACTTCTTTTACCGTTGCTACACCCTGACCTACCGCGCCCATCACTCGACGCCCTACCTGACACGCGCCTTCTTTGCGGCGATGGCCGCCACGATGCCGGGACACTGGCTGATGTTTATGGCAAGGCGTGGCGGCGAGCCCATCGGCTGCTCTCTGATCGCCCTCGACCCTGCTCGCCACACTGCCTACGGGCGCTACTGGGGCTGCGTCGAGCATGTGCCCTGCCTGCACTTCGAGGCCTGCTACTACCAGCCGCTGGCCTGGTGCATTGCCCAGGGCTATCAGCGTTTCGAAGGGGGCGCGCAAGGCGAGCACAAGATGGCCCGCGGCCTGCTGCCGGTGAAAACGGTCTCCGCACACTGGCTGGCAGACCAGCGCTTCGCGACGGCAGTCGGCGACTTCCTGAGCCGCGAAGGCGCCGGTGTCGGTGCCTATGTCGACGAACTCAACGAACGCAACCCCTTCAAGGCCGCGCCCGCCTGAGTCTCACCCCTTGGGCAGCGCTGCCCAGGCGGCCATGCCGCTCGCGATCTCTTGGCGCGCCGCGTCGGGGCCGTCCCAGCCCACCACTTTGACCCACTTGTTCGGCTCCAGGTCCTTGTAGTGCTCGAAGAAGTGCTGAATCGCATTCAGACGCATCGGGTTCACGTCTGCCGGCTTTTGCCAGTGGTCGTACATCGGCAAGATCTTGCTGGTCGGCACCGCCAGCACCTTGGCGTCGCCGCCGGCCTCGTCGGTCATCTTCAAGATGCCGATCGGACGACAGGTCACCACCACACCCGGCGTCAACGCGAAGGGGGTGATGACCAAGACATCGACCGGATCACCATCGTCTGACAGGGTGCGCGGAACGTAGCCGTAATTGCACGGGTAATGCATCGCCGTGGTCATGAAGCGGTCGACGAAGAGCGCGCCGCTGGCCTTGTCGACCTCGTACTTGATCGGGTCGGCGTTCATCGGGATCTCGATGATCACGTTGAACTCATCGGGCGCCTTGGGCCCAGGCGTGACTTCGTGCAGGCTCATGGATTGGATCTCGGCAGCAGGGATAACCCGAATTCTACGGGGCCGACATTTCTTCCTGCTGACAGTGCAGGCGGCACGCGAAAGCGCGGGAAACACAGGGGGGAGGCCGTCATCCGCATCGCTTAGCATCTCGGGTTGATCCGGCAGGTGCAGTCGCCGGGCCTCGAGATCCGCCCGCCCCCGGGCCTGAAACAAAAGAGGAGCCACCTACATGTTGTCGACTTCCATGGCGCTGTACATCGCGCTTGCCTGCGGCCTGGCCGCAGTGTTGTACGGTTTCGTCCAGCGCAGCTGGATCCTGAAACAGGACGCCGGCAATGCGCGCATGCAAGAGATCGCCGGCGCCATCCAACAAGGCGCGGCCGCTTACCTGGCCCGGCAGTACAAGACCATCGGCATCGTCGGCGTCGTGCTGGCGATCCTGATCGGGGTCTTCCTCGACGGTGTCACCGCCTCGGGCTTCGTGCTCGGCGCCGTGTTGTCCGGTGCCTGCGGCTTCATCGGCATGAACGTGTCGGTCAAAGCCAATGTGCGCACTGCGCAAGCCGCCACCAAAGGCATCGGCCCGGCCCTGGATGTCGCCTTCAAAGGTGGCGCGATCACCGGCATGCTGGTGGTCGGCCTGGGCCTGCTGGGTGTCGGGATCTTCTTCTGGTTCACCGTCATGAACGGTCAGTTGACACCCGACAAGAGCCTGGCCACGGTGCTCAAGCCGATGCTCGGCTTTGCCTTCGGCGCATCCCTGATCTCCATCTTTGCGCGCCTCGGCGGCGGCATCTTCACCAAGGGCGCCGGCGTCGGCGCCGACCTGGTGGGCAAGGTCGAAGCCGGCATCCCGGAAGATGACCCGCGCAACCCGGCGGTGATCGCCGACAACGTCGGTGACAACGTCGGCGACTGTGCTGGCATGGCGGCCGACCTGTTCGAGACTTACGCCGTCACCTTGATCGCCACCATGGCGCTGGGTGCCCTGGTGTTCAGCGGCCCGGCCGCAATGGCCGCCGTGATGTACCCGTTGGTACTCGGCGGCGTGTCCATCATCGCCTCGATCATTGGCTGCGGCTTTGTCAAAGCCAGCCCGGGCATGAAGAACGTGATGCCGGCGCTGTACAAGGGCCTGGCCGTCGCCGGTGCCTTGTCGCTCATCGCCTTCTATTTCGTCACCACCGCGGTGATGCCTGCCGACGCCCTGGGCGCCGGCACGCACATTAAGTTGTTCGGCGCCTGCGCCGTCGGTCTGGTGCTGACTGCCGTGCTGGTCTGGGTGACCGAGTACTACACCGGCACGCAGTACAAGCCCGTGCAACACATCGCCGCGGCCTCGACCACCGGTCACGGCACCAACATCATCGCGGGCCTGGGCGTCTCTATGCGCTCCACCGCCTGGCCGGTGCTGTTCGTCTGCGCCGCGATCCTGGTGTCTTACAGCCTGGCTGGTTTGTACGGCATCGCGGTGGCCGCCACGTCCATGCTCAGCATGGCCGGCATCGTGGTTGCGCTCGACGCTTATGGCCCGATCACCGACAACGCCGGCGGCATTGCCGAGATGGCCGAGTTGCCCAAGAGCGTGCGCGACGTCACCGACCCGCTCGACGCCGTCGGCAACACCACCAAGGCGGTGACCAAGGGCTACGCGATCGGCTCAGCCGGCCTGGCAGCGCTG
>JANNFB010000106.1:0-25677 GCA_031379365.1 Burkholderiales bacterium | reverse complement strand
GCCAGGCGCGGTAGCGCACGCCGGCGACGAACTCGCCGGCACGGCCGGTCGGCTGCAGCGGCGCGGCGCGGCCATTCACCGTGATGGTGTGGCGGTTGTCGTTCAGGCCGCTGACCTTCAACTCCAGGCGCTCGAGGGACGAGTCGACATAGCGCACGGTGGTGCCGGCTGCGCCCTCCTCGCCCATGACATGCCAGGGCTCGAGCGCGCTGCGCAGGCTCAGCTCGACGCCCAGGGTGCTGACCTCACCGATCAAGGGGAAGCGGAACTCGAAGTGCGGCGCGAACCACTGGCCATCGAAGGCAAAACCCGCGGCACGCAAGTCGGCCATCACGTCGTCGAAGTCCATCTTCACGAAGGTCGGCAGCAAGAAGCGGTCGTGCAGTGCCGTGCCCCAGCGCGTCAGCCGCGTGCTGCCGCGGCCGCGGTAGGGCTCGCGCCAGAACCAGGCCACCAGGCTGCGCAACAGCAGCTGCTGGGCCAGGCTCATCTGCGCATGCGGCGGCATCTCGAAAGCGCGCAACTCAAGCAGGCCAAGGCGGCCTGTGGCGCTGTCGGGCGAGTACAGCTTGTCGATGCAGAACTCGCTGCGGTGGGTGTTGCCGGTCACGTCGACCAGCAGGTTGCGCAAGGCGCGGTCGATCACCCACGGCGGCACCGCACCGGCGACGGGAACGCCGTTGGGCGCTTTGCCACCCAGCTGCGCCTGACGCTCGAGCTCCTGCAGCGCAATCTCGATCTCGTAGACCTGGTCATTGCGGGCCTCGTCGAAACGCGGCGCCTGGCTGGTCGGGCCGATGAACAGGCCAGAGAACAGGTAGCTCAGCGAGGGGTGGTTGTGCCAATAGGTCAGCAGGCTCGCCAGCAGGTCGGGCCGGCGCAGGAAGGGGCTGTCGGCGGGCGTCGCGCCACCGAGCACGAAGTGGTTGCCGCCGCCGGTGCCGGTGTGGCGGCCGTCGAGCATGAACTTCTCGGTGGACAGGCGCGTGCGGTGCGCTGCGTCGTACAGAAACTCGGTGTGGTCGACCAGCTCAGTCCAGTTGTGCGCCGGGTGGATGTTGACTTCGATCACGCCCGGATCGGGCGTCACCTGCAGCAGCTTCAGGCGCGGGTCGCGCGGCGGCGGGTAGCCCTCGAGGTCGAGCTTGACGCCCTGCTCGACCGCCGTGGCTTCGATCGCGGCCACCAGTTCGAGGTAGTCCTCGAGGTTGGCCAGTGGCGGCATGAAGACATACAGCACACCACTCACGCCGCCGTGCTCGCGCTCGGCCTTCGGGCCATTGCCGCGTTGCGGGTCGCGCACTTCGACGCACAGCGCCGTGCGGGTCAGCGCCCCGGCGGACTCGAAGCGCTGGGGGCGGGCGTCGGCAAGCTTTGCCGGCGAGGTGCTGCTGGCCACAGCACTGTGCGAACCGGCCATGGCGGCCCCTGGGCTTCCGCTGGCCGTTGCGGCTGCGCTGGCGCGGGCAATCGCAGCCGTCGCCGTCAGGGTTGGCACCTGCGTGTCGACGCCGCGCAACTGTGCCTTGAACGCGGCCGCACTGGGCAGCGGCGCACGCGGCGCGAACGGATCCTGATCGATGACCACCGGCTTGTCTTCGGCCTTGGCCCACGGCAGGGAGTCCAGTGGCAGGCGGTAGCCCATGGGCGAATCGCCGGGCAGGAGAAAAAGTTTGTCGTCGCGCAGGAACCAGCGGCTGGTAATCCAGGCGGGTCCCGGCGTCCCGTGGAGCCACTCCTTGCGCAGCGGCAGCAGGTAGCCGACCGGCTCGGCCAGGCCCTGGTCGAAGACCCGGCGCAAGCGCGTACGCTCCTGCTCGTCGTCGAGCCGGGCGTCGTGCGGGTCGACGTTGACGGGCAGGCGGCTCTCGCGCCAGAGGTAGTAGAAGCTGTCTTCGAAGCAGGGCTGCACGTACTTCGCATCCAGTCCGAGCCGGGCCGTCAACCGAGCCAGAAAGCGCTCGGCGTCCTGCTGCGAATAGCGGTGCAGCTCACGCTCATCGGCGAACCCGGCCGGGTCCTGCCAGCAGGGCTGGCCGTCGGCGCGCCAACAGATCGACAGCGCCCAACGCGGCAATTGCTCACCGGGGTACCACTTGCCCTGGCCGAAGTGCAGGAAGCCGCCCTTGCCGTACTTGGCCAGCAGGCGGTGCACCAATGCCGTGGCGAGACCCCGCTTGGTTTGCCCGAGCGCATCGGTGTTCCACTCCGCGCCGTCGCGGTCGTCGACCGAGACGAAGGTCGGCTCTCCGCCCATCGTCAGTCGCACGTCTTGCGCCGCGAGCTGTTTGTCCACGCCGTGGCCGAGCGCCACGATGTCCTGCCACTGCGTCTCGGTGTAGGGCAAGGTCACCCGCGGGGCCTCGTAGACGCGCGTGATCTTCATCTCGTGCGAGAACTCGACCTCGCAGTCGTCGACCGCGCCGCTGATGGGCGCCGCGCTCGAGGGCTCGGGCGTGCAGGCCACCGGAATGTGGCCCTCGCCGGCCATCAAACCCGAGGTCGGGTCCAGGCCGACCCAGCCCGCGCCTGGCAGGAACACCTCGCACCAGGCGTGCAGGTCGGTGAAATCGACTTCGGTGCCCGACGGGCCGTCGAGCGACTTGACGTCGGGCTTGAGCTGGATCAGGTAGCCCGAGACGAAGCGCGCCGCCAGGCCGAGATGGCGCAGGGTCTGCACCAGCAGCCAGCCGGTGTCGCGGCACGAGCCCGACAGGTTGGTCAGCGTCAGCTCCGGCGTCTGCACGCCCGGCTCCATGCGGATCAGGTACTTGATGTCGCGCTGCAGGCGTTGGTTGAGGCCGACCAGGAAGTCGATGGTGCGCTGCGGCTCGCGCGCGATGTTCTGCACAAAGTCGGCGAAGCGCGGCGTCAGCTCGCCCTTCACCAGGTAGGGCGCCAGCTCGTGCGCCGACTCGCTGCTGTAGACGAACGGGAAGGTCTCGGCCTCGGGCTCGAGAAAGAAATCGAAAGGGTTGAACACCGCCATCTCGGCCACCAGGTCGACCGTGACCTTGAACTCCGTTGTCTTCTCCGGGAACACCAAGCGCGCCAGATAGTTCGCGAACGGGTCTTGCTGCCAGTTGATGAAGTGTTCGACGGGCTCGACGCGCAGCGAATAGCTCACGATCGGCGTGCGGCAATGCGGCGCCGGGCGCAGCCGCACCACTTGCGGCGCCAGGCTGACCCGGCGGTCATAGCGGTAGTGCGTGACGTGGTTCAGCGCAACATGGATGGACAAGGCGGCTCTCCTGAATTGGGCAGATTACATCTCGCAACTTTTGCGCCAAGCGGCCGAGCGCGCTTTGTTGCGTTGCGTCACCTTACCCTACGCCCCAGGAATCGGTGCCGAAGCGGGATTGGATGGCGCTGCCCTCGTTGTCCAACGCTCCCCCGAAATGCAGGGGCTTGGCTCATGCAACTAGGGGATGCGTCGGCGAGCGCGCCCCCATACGCTGCGGTTCGTTGGCCGGGCACTTACTCACACCGTAGCAATCGGCAAACAAACAGGTACCAACTCAACTTCAAGGGGGCTTCATGAAAAAGCTATTGCAACGGACGGCGTTGGCTGCCGCGGCTCTGTTCGTCGTAGGTGCGCACGCCGGGCCGTTCATCCTCGCCGGCACCGATGCGGACGACCACGGCGACGCCACTGCAACCGCCAACCTGGATGGTTGGTTGTTCATGCAGCGCGCACTCGAGAACCTCGCGGCCGGCGTGACCAACGGCAATAAGACGGTCTATACCCTGGGCAGCGAGTCCACAGCGCTGGACGCCGCCAACTCGGCATTCGGGAAGTCGACGCTGGCCGGCGGAGGCGGCTGGACGATTTTCAACCTCACGACCGCCGCCCAAATCACCGACTTCTTCGCCAGTGGTGCCACGGCCGGCATCATCATGCTCGACTCGGGTGACAACAACGTGGCTGGCGGTCTCGACTTCGACGAGCTAGCCGTCTTGACTGCCAACGCCGGCGCGATCAACAACTTTGTGGGCAATGGCGGCGGCTTGTTCAGCCAGTCCAATGGCTACAGCTGGTTGAGCGGCTTGTTGCCATTGCTGACCGTCACGCCTTCCTTTGCCACGGGCTTGACGCTCACCGCTGCAGGGAGTGCCGCCTTTCCAGGCCTCACGGACTCTGACCTGAGTTCCGGGCCCTACCACTCCTCGTTCTCGAACCTCGGCGGCATTCCTGTGCTGGCAACTGGCGCCGGCGGCTTAAACGTGATCATTGGTGCGTCAGGCGGGAGCATCACCAATCCGGTCGCCGCGATCCCCGAGCCTTCGACCTACGCCCTGATGCTGGCCGGTCTGGGCATGGTCGGGTTCCTGGCCCGGCGGCGGAAGGCAGCAGCCTGACCCTTCGCTGAAGCGGTTGCATCGTCGATGCGAGGCCCCCATGGGCCTCGTTTTCATTGGTGCTGGTGCCAGTATCGCCGGCGTTCTTCGCGCTGGCAGTGACCCGGCGGGTCACCTTCCCCGGGCTGCCAAGTCCAGGCACCGCAGGCGTCGGTGCGGCGCACGGCGATGCCTCGCTCCGCGTAGCGGGCCAGCACTGGCGGCGCGGGGTGGCCGAAGCGGTTGCGGTAGCCGGCCTGCACCACGGCCAAGCCCGGCGCCACGGCGTCCAGGAAGGCGGGGGTCGACGAGGTCTTGCTGCCGTGATGCGGCACCACCAACACACTGCTGGCCAGGGCGCTGGGGTGGTCGCGCACCAGGCGCTGCTCCTGCTCGGCCTCGATGTCGCCGGTGAGCAGCAGGCTGTGGCCCTGGGCGTCGGCCACGCGCACGACACAACTCATCGCATTCGGTTTGACATCGGTGCGCTCATAGTCCTCTGCGCGCGGGTGCAGCACGGTGAAGCTCACGCCGTCCCAACTCCATTGCTGGCCCGCTTCGCAACGCGTGTGCGACGTGGGCCCGGCGCGCAAGGGGTGGCTCGCCTCGAGTGAAGACGACACCTGCGTGACCGGCAGGGCAGCCAGCAAGGCGGCCGCGCCGCCGACATGGTCGGCATCCCGGTGGCTGAGCATCAGCAGGTCGATGCGGCGCGTGGCCTGGGCACGCAGCAGCGGCAGCAACACCCGCGTGCCGGCCTCGCTGTCGCGCGAGTACTGCGGCCCGGCGTCGTGAACCAGCAGGTGATGGCGTGTGCGCACCAGCACGGCGCTGCCCTGGCCGATGTCGACTACCGTGACCTGCATCCGGCCCTCGGCGGGCCGCTCGGGCACGGGCAGGAACAGGGGCAACATCAGCGGCAGGGCCAGCGCGCGCAGGCGCCAGGGCAGCGGCAACAACAAGAGCAAGGCGCCGAGCAGCCCGGCGAGCTGCGCCCACCACGGCGCCACGCCAGCGGTCCACACCGCCCCAGGCCAACCCGCAAGCCAGGCCAGCGCTTGAGACAGGCCCTGCACTAACCAGGCCGCGGCGTGCCACAACGGTGGCGCGAACACGCCCAGCAGGGCCAGCGGTGTGATGAGCAGGGTGACCAGCGGAATCGCGACCAGGTTGGCGAGGAATCCCACCACCGACAGCTGCTGGAAGAAAACCAGCGTCAAGGGTGCGAGCCCGAGCGTGGCCACGACCTGGGTGCGCAGTCCCTCCCGCAACGTCATCACCCAGGCCGGCCGCGGGGCTTGCCCAGCCGACACCTCGGCGGCTTGAACGGGCGCCGACGCCATCAGCAAGCCAACCGCGGCAAACGACAACCAGAATCCCGGCTGCAACAGGGCCCACGGGTCGAGGACGGTGACCACCAACGCGGCGGCCAACAACACGAGAGGCCAGGGCCAGCGCAAGCCCAGGCTGGCGAGCAAGGCAGCCGTGGCCAGCATCCACACCGTGCGCTGCGCCGGCACGCCCCACCCTGCCAGCAGCGCATAGAGCGTGGCGCAGAGCACCCCGCCCCAGCGCGCCGCCAGCGGTGTCGGCACCCACAGCATGGCGCGCGTGCTGCGCCGCCACAGCCAGGCGATGAGTGCGCCCGCGATCCAGGCAAACATGGTGACGTGCAGGCCGCTGATGCTGACCAGATGCGCGATGCCGGTGGCCCGAAACAGCTCCCAATCGCTGCGCTCGATGGCAGCTTGGTCACCGACCGCCAGCGCCGCGAGCACGCCGGCCGCCCGCGGGTCGGCCACACGCAGCAGGATGGCGTCGCGCACACGCTGACGCAGACGCTCGACGGGGTAGGCGGCGCGGTCGTCCAAACGCTGCGCCGGGCTCGCCGCGGTGGACCGCACATCGCCGCTGGCGCGGATACCCTGCTCGAACAACCACAACTCGAAATCGAAGCCGTGCGGGTTGAGCGCACCGTGGGGAGACTTCAAGCGCACCGTGAAGCGCCAACGCTGGCCAGCGCGCAGGGCCTCGAACGGAGCGGCGATCAGCGCGTCGCCGTCCCAGCCGCGGTACCAGCCCAGCGAGATGCGTTGGGGCACTTGCGCAGGCTGCCCGTCTTGTGTCGCAGCATCGACCTCGAAGGTGAAGCGCACGCCGTCGGGCATCTGGCGCGGCAACTCCGCCACAACGCCGGTGATGACGATGTCCTGCCCTTCCAGCGCTACCGGCAGCGCATCGGCCAGACGCACGCCGGCGCGCAAGCCCGCCGTGGCAAACAGGGCGCAAGCCAGTCCGCAGCACAGGACAGTGGTGCGCCAACGCGCAACGCGCCAGGCCAGCAACGCGGCGATACCCGCCAACCCCAGCACCCCCGCGTAGACCGCCGCAGGCCACAAGGCCGGCTGCTGCAGTTGCAGCGCCGCACCGGCGACGCCCGCCAGCGCCAGCGCTGCCGCGCGCAGGCCCCACGCGTCGATGCCACCCATCGCTGCAGTGTAGGATCGTCTCGCCCTCCCCCAACACCCTCGATGACACCATGAGCACCGTCACTCAGCGCCTGCAAGACCTCGGCATCACCCTGCCCGCGGTGGCCACGCCCGCCGCCGCTTACGTGCCCTTCGTTCGCACCGGCAACCTGGTTTTCATCTCCGGCCACATCGCAAAGAAAGAGGGCAAGTCCTGGGTGGGCCAACTCGGCCTGACCATGGGCACCGAAGAGGGGCAGGCAGCGGCGCGCGCCATTGCGATCGACCTGATGGGCACCCTGGCCGCCGCCTGTGGCGGAGACCTCGGACGTGTCAAACGCATCGTCAAGGTCATGAGCCTGGTGAACAGCACGCCCACCTTCACCGAGCAGCACCTGGTGACCAACGGCTGCTCGCAGTTGTTCGTCGAGGTCTTCGGCGCAGAGATCGGCTCGCATGCGCGCAGCGCCTTCGGCGTGGCCCAGATCCCGACCGGCGCTTGCGTCGAGATCGAGCTGATCGCCGAAGTGGCATGAAGCTCTCAGCGCGAGGGGTGATGGCCGGCATGGCCGGGGTGTCGTTGGCCGCCGTCGGCGCAGCGCTGGTGGCGCAGCACGCGTTCGACATGCAACCCTGCCACTGGTGCGTTTTGCAACGCTTGATCTTCGTGCTGATCGCCATCGTGGCGCTGGCCGGCCTGGCCTGGCGTTCCGCGGCAGGCCAGCGCAGCGCTGCGCTGGCCCTGCTGGTGCTGGGTGGCGCCGGCATCGCCGCCGTGGTCTGGCAGCACTTCGTGGCTGCGGCGAGCGCCTCGTGCAACCTGACCCTGGCCGATCGCATCATGAACGGCAGCGGCCTGCCCAGTCTGCTGCCCGCCGTGTTCGAGGCCCGCGCCACCTGTGCCGACGCCGCGGTGAACCTGCTTGGCGTGCCGTTCGAGTTCTGGGCCCTGGCGCTCTTCCTGGTTTTCGAGGCTGGCGCGGCCTGGCTGCTGGCCATAAAGAGCTAGTTCACACTGCCCTCGCGTGATGGGTCGCGCGCACGGTAACTGGTGATACGCGCCGCGCGCAGGTGGCGCGTCGCGCGTCAGCCACCCAGCGCAGCGTGGGTCATAGCCCGGTTTTCTCATGCGCGAGCACCCGCAAACGGCCCTTTGCGGACGTTCGTTCCTGCGCGTTCGTGGGCCGCGCCGGCCGAGGCCGCTGGGCGCCCGCCTCCGCGAATGTCCTCCGCCCTGGGCTGCGCCCAGGGCTCCCCCTTGATTTCGCTGCGGCGGGCACCCGGCAGCCCCGGCCTCAGGCTTCGGCGTCCCTCCACCCGCGAACCGCCACGCCTTTTCGGATGGGGCCGGGGGGGCTCTCGGCGATGCTAAAACATGGTGGTGTGGCGGGCCCCGCCCGACTCGGGCTACATTCGCTGCGCAGTGCGCCCCGTCGGCCTGATCTCGCGCAATCGCTCGCACGCGAGGGCGAAGCTCTGAAGCGGGCCAGTAGCTGCCAGCCATGTCACGTACACCAAGCCATCGCTCGCGCGCGGCGCGCCTGGGAAAGCAATGCATCAGCGCTTGGCTTCGGTCAGAGGACCGAATCGGTGATCGCAATCGATCGCCCGTCAGCGTCGGCCATGCGAGCCGCCGGCGCTGATCTTGGCCTCAACGCAAGCTCGCGTTGAGCTTGTGCAAAGCCGCGCTGCCGGGGCACAACTCGGCCTCCGTCAAACGGTTCAACGGCGTCGCCGTCGTGTTGAGTCCGGCGTGCAGGTCGGCAGCACCCGTCTCGACGTAGAACAGCCCTGTCGCCACCTCGCCCTTCGCGGCCAGGCTCTGCACGATGCTGAGCGCCGCAAGGCGATCGGTGGGGTCGTGGTCGGCGTGCAGTTTGCGCAGACGCATCACGCTGCCATCGGCTTGCAGCAGATCAATGCTGTCGCCAGGAGCGGGCGACGCGTCTGGCGTCTGGCCCAGGTCGATGAAATCGATGCGTGACACGGCCTCGTTGTGCTCGCGCACGTAGTCGTAGCTCTTGGTGCTACCGGCGTGGTTGTTGAAGGCAACGCACGGGCTGACCACATCGATGAAGGCAGCGCCCTGGTGGTGGATCGCGCCTTCGATCAAGGGCACCAGTTGCGCCTTGTCGCCCGAAAAGCCACGCGCGACATAGGTGGCGCCGAGCTGCAGCGCCAGGGCGCAGAGGTCGATCGGGTTGTCGGCATTGGCCACGCCCTTCTTGCTCTTGCTGCCGCGGTCAGCGGTGGCCGAGAACTGGCCCTTGGTCAGGCCATACACACCGTTGTTCTCGACGATGTAGACCATGTTCACGCCGCGCCGCATGGCGTGCGCAAACTGGCCCAGGCCGATGGAGGCCGAGTCGCCGTCGCCCGAGACGCCCAGGTAGAGCAAGTCCCGGTTGGCCAGGTTGGCGCCGGTGAGCACGCTGGGCATGCGACCGTGCACGGTGTTGAAGCCGTGGCTGGCACCGAGGAAGTAGTCGGGCGTCTTGGAGCTGCAGCCGATGCCCGACAGCTTAGCCACGCGGTGCGGCTCGATGTCGAGCTGCCAACAGGCCTGCACAATGGCCGCCGAAATCGAGTCATGGCCGCAGCCGGCACACAGGGTGCTGATCTTGCCTTCGTAGTCGCGCCGGGTGTAGCCGACCTTGTTGAGCGTCAGGGTCGGGTGGTGCAACCGTGGCTTGGCGATGTAGGTCACTTGGCTGTCTCCTCGGGCCGCTGCGATGCCTTGCCGGCCTTGCCCACCTTGGCGGCCCGGTCGGGCTTGGGCGCCACGATCGCTGCGTGCACGTGGCGGGTGATGGCCGCGGCGATGAAGCGCGCCGTGATCGGCGTGCCATCGAAGTGAAGCACCGGCACCAGCCGCGACGGCTTGGCGCCCAGCTCGATCATCAGCATGCTGCGCATCTGCGCATCGCGGTTCTGCTCGACCACGAAGACCTCGTCGTGCGCCGCGATGAACTCGGCCACGCTCTCGGGGAAGGGAAACGCACGCAGGCGCATCGCGTCGATCGGGATGCCGCCATTGGCGAGGATCTCCAGGGCCTCGTCCATCGCCGGGCTGGTGGAGCCAAAGTAGATCGCGCCCAGGCGTGTCTTGCGGCTGGCCTTCTTCAACACCGGCTGCGGTACCAAGGTGGCCGCGGTATCGAACTTCTGCAACAGGCGCTTGACGTTGTAGGTGTAGTCAGCGCCGGCCTCGGAGTAGCGCGCCTGCGGGTCGCGCGTGGTGCCGCGGGTGAAGTAGGCACCTTTGCTCTCGTGCGTGCCTGGCAACGTGCGCCACGGGATGCCGTCACCGTCCACATCCTTGTAGCGCGCGAACTCGCGGCCGGCGTCGAGATCAGCCGCGCTCAACACCTTGCCGCGGTCCAGGCGGCGGGCGTCGTCCCAGGCCAAGGGCTCGCACAGGCGCTGGTTCATGCCGATGTCCAGATCGGTCATCACGAACACCGGGGTCTGCAGGCGGTCGGCCAAATCGAGCGCCGCCGCCGCATGGTCGAAACATTCCTTCGGGTCCTCTGGCAACAGCAGCACATGCTTGGTATCGCCATGGGAAGCGTAGGCGCAGCTCAGCAGGTCGGCCTGCTGCGTGCGCGTGGGCATGCCGGTGGACGGCCCGCCGCGCTGCACGTCGATGATGGTCACGGGGATCTCGGCAAAGTAGGCCAGGCCGATGAACTCCGTCATCAGGCTGACCCCCGGACCCGAAGTCGCGGTGAACGCACGGGCCCCGTTCCATCCCGCACCGGTGACCATGCCGATCGAGGCGATCTCGTCCTCGGCCTGCACGATGGCGTAGCGCGCCGCACCGGTCTCCGGATCGTGACGGAGCTTCTTGCAGTAGGCCTGGAAGGCCTCGGCCACCGACGAGCTCGGGGTGATCGGGTACCAAGCGCACACGGTGGCGCCGCCATAAACACAGCCGAGTGCTGCCGCTGCGTTGCCCTCGATGAAGATGCGGTTGCCGACGCGGTCGCGGCGCAGCACCCGCAATCCGACGGGCTGCGCGGCCAGGTGTTCGCGGGCGAACTCGAGGCCCAGGTGCAGTGCCTGGACGTTGGATGCCAGCAACTTTTCCTTGCCCTTGTACTGCTCCGAGAACAAGGTCTCGATCACCGCCGGGTCGACGCCCATCAGCTGCGCCAGCGCACCCACGTACAGGATGTTCTTGAACAACTGGCGTTGGCGCGGGTCGCTGTAGGTGGCGTTGCAGATGCCCGTCATCGGCATGCCGATGACGTGGATGTCACTGCGAAACGCGCTTGTGGGCAAGGCGCGGGTGCTGTCGTAGAACAGGTAGCCCCCAGGCTCGAGTTCTCGCACGTCCTGGTCCCAGGTCTGCGGGTTCATCGCCACCATCATGTCGATGCCACCGCGCCGGCCGAGCCAGCCTCGCTCCGACACCCGCACCTCGTACCAAGTCGGCAGGCCCTGGATGTTGCTCGGAAAGATGTTGCGCGGGCTGACCGGTACGCCCATGCGCAAGATGGCCTTGGCGAACAACTCATTGGCTGAGGCCGATCCCGAGCCGTTGACATTGGCGAACTTGACGACGAAATCGTTGACGGCTTCCAGGCGTTTCATGTCGCTTGCTCCCCGTCGCCACACGCACACCACGGCGCGGGGCGCGCCTGCCGGCGGGCTGGAATCGGCCCATTGCAGACCTTCGCGGTTGTCCGCTGTTTCGTGCTGGCATGGGCGCGAGCAAGGCGGCGGACGCGGCCTGGGCGGGGCTCAAACCGCTTGCCCTTCGCTGCGCTGCGGGTGCCCTGCGATGCTCGGCTTGCCGGCCCCGTTGCAGAACTCCCGCCGTTCGCTGCGCTCACTGTGGTCGGACAGCTGCAACGAGTCAGAGCACGAAGCGCGCGGGTACGCGCGCGGCCGTCAAGCCTGCGCTTCTCGGCGGCGCCGATTCGCCCCTCCCAGGCCCCGCCCGCCGCCTTGCGGGCAAGAGCGCTGGTTCTCGAAACCCCGCACGCCACCCCAGGCTCCGCAACGGGGCAGCCGGGCAGGGACCGGCGCGCATGGGAGGCGCCGAGCAGCACAGGGGCCGGGGCCCGCGCGCGTACTCGGGCGCTTCGTGCTCTGACTCGTTGCAGGTGTCTGAGTGGAGAGAGCGAAGCGAACGCAGCGAGTTCTGCAACGGGGTCCCGGACCCGAGCAGCGCAGGGCAGTCGCAGCGAAGCGCAGACCGCCGAGGTTGCGCGCCGGGCCATGCCCGGCTGCCCCGTTGCCGCGCAAGTGCAACGAGAGCGGACATGGAAAGTCCGCAATGGGCCAGCAGCGGCCAGCGAGTTGATGTCGCGCGTCACTTTGCAACCTCCATCGCCACCAGCGTCGAGCGCGGCTTGTCGCGGCTCGCCGGCCCGGCGTGCGCCATCTCGAGCAGAAACTTCTGCATGTCCCAGGCGCCGGTGGGGCAACGCTCGGCGCACAGGCCGCAGTGCAGGCAGACGTCTTCGTCCTTGACCATCAGGCGTGCCGTCTTCAACGGCTTGCTGACATACAGGTCCTGCGTCAGCGCGGTGGCGGGTGCGTTCAAGCGCGTGCGCAACTCGGCTTCTTCGCCGTCTTCGACGAAGCTGATGCAATCCATCGGACAGATGTCGACACAGGCGTCGCACTCGATGCACAACTTGTCGGCAAACACCGTCTGCACGTCGCAGTTCAGACAGCGCTGGGTTTCCTTGAACGCCGTGGCGGCATCGAAGCCGAGCTCCACTTCGACCTTGATGCTGGCCAGCGCGATCGCGGCTTTCGTCCAGGGCACCTTGAAGCGCAGGTCATTGCTGACGGCGTTGTCATAGCTCCACTGGTGGATGCCCATCTTCTGCGACAGCAGACTGACGTGGGGCGATGGCCGCTGGGCCATTTCTTCGCCCGAGAGCAGCCGATCGATCGACACCGCGGCCTCGTGGCCATGGGCTACGGCCCAGATGATGTTCTTCGGGCCGAAGGCCGCGTCGCCGCCGAAGAACACGCGCGGGTTCGTCTGCGACTGCATCGTGCCGGCATCCAGCAGCGGCAAGCCCCACTTGTCGAACGCCACGCCGCTGTCGCGTTCGATCCAAGGAAAGGCGTTCTCCTGGCCGACGGCGATCAGCACTTCATCGCAGTCGATGAAGGCGTCGGGCTGGCCGGTCGGCTTCAGGCTGCGCCGGCCGGCCTCATCGCGCACCGCTTCAACGATCTCGAACTGCATGCCCTTCAAGACGCCACCCTCGTGAACAAAGGCCTTGGGCACGTGAAAGTTGATGATGGGGATGCCTTCGTGCATCGCGTCTTCCTTTTCCCACGGCGACGCTTTCATCTCGTCGAAGCCCGAGCGCACGACCACCTTGACGTCCGTGGCGCCGAGGCGGCGCGCGGAGCGGCAGCAGTCCATCGCGGTGTTGCCGCCGCCGAGCACGATGACGCGTGGCTTGACCGCCGAGACATGGCCGAAAGACACCGACGCCAACCAATCGATGCCCAGCTTGATGTGCTCTGCCGCCTCGGCTCGCCCCGGCAGATCGAGATTGCGCCCGCGCGGTGCACCGCAGCCGACGAAGACGGCGTCCCAACCCTCGGCCAGCAGCGCCTTCATGGAGTCGACGCGCTCGCCACTGCGAAAGCTCACGTTGTCACGCAGGATGTAGCCGCACTCCTCGTCGATCACGCTCTCGGGCAGCCGAAAGCGCGGCACCTGGGTGCGCATGAAGCCGCCAGGCTTGGCCTCGGCGTCGAACACGGTGACTTCGTAGCCCAGCGGCGCCAGATCACGCGCCACCGTGAGCGACGCCGGCCCGGCGCCGATGCAGGCGATGCGTTTGCCGTTGGCCGGCTTGGCCTGGGGCAGGCGCGACGTGATGTCGTCTTTGTGGTCCGCCGCAACACGCTTGAGGCGGCAGATGGCCACCGGCTCGGGCTTTTCCGCGTTGTGTTCTTCCACGCGGCCACGCCGGCAGGCGGGCTCACAAGGCCGGTCGCAGGTGCGGCCGAGGATGCCGGGGAAGACGTTGGACACCCAGTTGACCATGTAGGCGTCGCTGTAGCGGCCCTGGCCAATCAGCCGGATGTACTCCGGCACGGGGGTGTGGGCAGGGCAGGCCCACTGACAGTCCACGACCTTGTGGAAATAGGCCGGATCGGCCACGTTCGTCGGCTGCACGATCGCTCGTCTCCTGCGTGGCGCTCGATCGGCCCCACTTGCGCCACCAGTCTAGGACGGCTGCATGGCGCTGCGTAGAGGGCTTGCCATTAGGGCCCTCGAACGGGGGCTGGCGCCGTCAGCCGAAACTGAGTTTCTGCTGGCTGACGAGCTCTTGCCAGCGCTGCCCCTCGGCAGCCATGAAGCGCTCGAACTCCGGCGCCGTGCTGCCGACCCATTCGAGCCCCTGCGTGGCCAGGGTCTGGCGCACGGCTGGTGTTGTCAGCGCCTGAACCAGCGCGTCATGCAACACCTGCTGACGCTCCGCGCCGATGCGCGCCGGGGCCAGAGCGCCGATCCAGGTCGACACATCGAAACCGGGCACACCGGCTTCGGCCAGCGTGGGCAACTCCGGCGCCACCGAGTAGCGCTTGGCCGACGTCACGGCCAGGGCCTTGACCCGGCCGCTCTTGACATGCGGGCCGATGGCCACCCAGCTGCCCATGAACAACTGCACCTCGTCATTCATCACCGCCTGCAGCGCCGGCACGCCGCCGCGGTAGGGAATGTGCACGATGTGGGTGTTGGTGCGGACCTTGAACAGTTCTGCCGCCAGGTGGTTGAGCGTGCCCAACCCCGCCGAAGACACGTTGAGTGCGCCCGGCTTCTTGCGCGCCAGAGCGATGAACTCGGCGATGTTGTTCACCGGCAGGCTGGCCGGCACCGCGAACACCAGCGGAAAGCTCAACAGGCGCGAGATCGGCGTGAAGTCGCGCAAGGTGTACGACAACTGCGGGTAGACCAAAGGGTTGGTCACGTGCGAGTCAAACACCAGCATCAGCTGATTCGCATCACCCGCCGCGCGCGCCACACCAGCCGCCGCAATCGAACCGGAAGCACCGGGTCGGTTCTCCACCACCACGGCTTGCTTGAGCGTGCGCGGAAGATGCTCGGCCAGCAGGCGGCCGGTGAGATCGACCGAGCCGCCAGGCGGCACCGGGACGATCAACTGCAGCGGGCTGGCGCTGGCCTGCGCAGCAGCGAGCCCCGGCAAGGTGGAAGCCAGGCCCCAAGCCAAACACTGTCGACGATCCATCACGTGCACCTCTGCAAGAACAGCGAGCGCGAGTGTGCCTCAGGTCGGTGACAGGCCGACGACGGCCCCGAATCGGAAGCCCAGTGCAGTGTTCGACGCTGTGCAGCGCTGAAGAAAACCGATGGATTTGTCGTCCTGGCCAGGCGCAAACCACAGCGATGCCCAGTGGCATCGCGAGGATTTGCAACGACGCCAGGGCGGCAAAGACGCGGTTTGATGTGCTGTACAGCGTCGAACACTGCACTAGGGGGGCCGTCACAGCACTGCAAGATGCGGCGCGCAAACTCCGCCAAGCGGCAGCCCGCCGCCCCTCTTGAAGGAGACATGCGATGAATCAACATCCAAGCCCGTCCCGGGCGATGGCCGCTGCGCTGCTTTGCGCCGCCGCACTGCTCACGACGCCCGCGCTGGCCGATGGCGGCAAGTCCGGCCGCGAATGGCAGTCGCAAAAGGCACGCCCTCTCGTCATCGGCCATCGCGGCGCCAGTGGCTACCTGCCGGAGCACACGCTCGAGTCTTACGCCCTGGCCATCGAGTTGGGAGCCGACTACATCGAACCCGATTTGGTGGCCACCAAGGACGGCCACCTGATTGCCCGACACGAGCCGAACATGATCAACACCACCAACGTGAAGGAGCTGCCGCAGTTTGCCGACCGCAAGCGCACGATGCTGGTCGACGGCGTGGCCGAGGAAGGCTTCTTCGCCAGCGACTTCACGCTGGCCGAAATCGGGCAGATTCGCGCCATCCAGGCCTTTGGTGAGCGCGACGCCAGCTTCAACGGCCGCTATCGCATCCCGACCTTCGATGACGTCATCAAGCTGGCCAAGCGCAAGTCGGCCGAGGAAGGCCGCACGATCGGCGTCTACCCCGAGACCAAGCACCCGACCTTCCACCAGAACCTCGGCCTGGCGCTGGAAGACCGCCTGCTGGCCGTGTTGCAACGGCACGGCTGGAACCACCGCGGCGCACCGGTGTTCATCCAGAGCTTCGAGCAGGCCAACCTGAAGTCACTGCGCACCAAGACCTCGGTGCGCTTGGTGCAATTGGTGGATGCCGATGACGTATCGCCCACCGGCGCCCTGACGTTCGTCGCGCCCTTCGACCGGCCCTACGACTGGGCGGTCGCCGGCCGCGCCGGCACCTTCGCCGACCTGCTCACGCCCCAGGGCCTGGCCGAGGTGCGCACCTATGCCGACGGTATCGGCCCCTGGAAGCCGTACCTGATCTCGTCAGCCTGCGTCACCGTGGTCAACAACGCCTGTGCCGACATCAATGGCGATGGCCGCATCAACGACGCCGACCGCAAGCTGCTGGCGCCCAGCGCGGTGCTGGCCAATGCCCACGCCCAGGGCTTGCTGGTGCACCCCTACACCTTCCGCAATGAGCAGCGACGCCTGGCCAGCAACTACGCGGGTGTGCCGGTGAACGAATACCTGGCCTTCTACGAACTCGGCGTCGACGGCCTGTTCAGCGATTTCGCCGACACCGCAGTGGTCGCGCGTTCGCTGTGGATCCTCAAGAACGACCCACAGGCTGCGCGCTGCCTGGTCGAGGGCCGCCATGGCAACAACGGCGCTTGCCGTGGTCTGCGCTGGCTCAACGCCAACTGACGCTGGGTTTCAGGCGCCGACCCGCAGGGCTTTGACGAGGCCCTCGACCTTGCGGCCCTCGCGGGCGCGGCGGCCTTCGTGGGCGAGCAAACGCTCGCCGCGTAGAGCTTCTTCCTTGGCCTTGCCGCCGCGGCCACTGCCCGACACGTTCAGCGTGTCGGCGCAGGTGGCCACCGACAGCAGCGGGTCCTTGGCATCCACATCCATCAAGGTCAGGCCGCGCCCGCCATTGGCCTGGCGCTTCATCTCGCCCCGCGCGAACACCAGCAAGCGGCCCGAGAGGGACAGGCAAGCCACCCGGGTGTGCGACGGCGCAATGAAGCTGGGCGGCAGCACATGCTCGCCGGACTCCAAGGTCAGGAAGGTCTTGCCGCCGCGCTGCCGGCTGGCCAGATCGCCCAACTGCACGAGCAGACCGAAGCCGCCGGTGTTGGCGAGCAACAGCGGGGTGTCGGCCGCGCCAGCAACGTAGTGCGCGGGCTGCGTGCCGGCTTCGAGATCGATCAGCGACGTGACGGGCACGCCGTCGCCACGCCCGCCGGGCAGCCCCGCAACCGCCACGCTGTAGACGCGGCCGTTACTGCCCATGACCGCCAACGTATCCACGCTACGACACGGGAAGGCACCGTAGAGCGCATCGCCGGCCTTGAAGGCCAGGGTCGCAACCTCGACTTCGTGGCCCTTGAGCGCGCGCACCCAGCCCTTGAGGCTGACCACCACCGTCACCGGCTCGTCAACGACCTTGATCTCGGCCACCGCGCGTTTGTCGGCCAGCAGCACCGTGCGCCGCGCGTCGCCGAACTGCTTGGCGTCGGCTTCGATCTCCTTGATCACGCTGCGCTTGAGCACTGCCGCGCTGCCCAGGATGTCTTCGAGCTTGGCCTGGTCTTCTCGCAGGCCTTTCAGCTCCTGCTCGATCTTGATCGCCTCGAGCCGTGCCAATTGGCGCAGGCGGATATCGAGAATGTCGTCAGCCTGAATCTCGCTCAGCTTGAAGCGCGCCATCAGCGCCGGCTTGGGCTCGTCGGCGTTGCGGATGATGCGGATGACTTCGTCGATGTTGAGCAACACCAACTGGCGGCCTTCCAGCACGTGGATGCGCGCCAGCACCTTCTGCAGCCGGTGCCGCGTGCGCCGCTCCACGGTGGCCTGGCGGAACGCCGTCCACTCGACCAGCATCTGGCGCAGGCTCTTCTGCGTCGGCCGGCCATCCAAGCCAACCATCGTCAGATTGATCGGCGCGCTCGACTCGAGACTGGTCTGCGCCAGCAGGGTGTTGATCAACTCCTGCTGCTCGACAGTGCGGGTCTTGGGCTCGAACACCAGGCGCACCGCGGCGTCCTTGCTCGATTCATCGCGCAATGCATCGAGCACGGCCAGCAGCGCCGCCTTCAGTTGCAACTGCTCCGTCGACAGGCCCTTCTTGCCCGCCTTGACCTTGGGGTTGGTCAACTCCTCGATCTCTTCCAGCACCTTCTGCGTGCTGGTGCCCGGCGGCAACTCATGCACCACCAGTTGCCATTGGCCGCGTGCCAGGTCTTCGATGCTCCAGCGCGCGCGCACCTTCAGGCTGCCGCGGCCGGTGCGGTAGGCCTCGCGGATCTCGGCCTCGGCACTGATGATCTGGCCGCCGCCGGGGTAGTCGGGGCCAGGCAGCAGCGCAAACAGTTCGTCGTCGGGCAGCTTGTCGTTCTTCAGCAATGCCACAGCCGCGGCCGCCACTTCGCGCAGGTTGTGGCTCGGCACCTCGGTCGCCAGGCCGACGGCAATGCCCGAGGCACCGTTGAGCAGCACGAAAGGCAGCCGCGCCGGCAACTGTTTTGGCTCTTCGGTCGAGCCGTCGTAGTTGGGAATGAACTCGACCGTGCCTTCATCGATCTCGTCGAGCAGAAGGCGGGCGATCGGCGACAACCGCGCCTCGGTGTAGCGCATCGCCGCGGCGCCGTCGCCATCGCGCGAGCCGAAGTTGCCCTGGCCGTCGATCAGCGGGTAGCGCAGCGCGAAATCCTGCGCCATGCGCACCATCGCGTCGTAGGCCGCCTGGTCGCTGTGCGGGTGGTAGCGGCCGAGCACATCGCCCACCACGCGGGCACTCTTGACCGCCTTGGGGCCGCCCGGCGACGCGCCGAAGGCCAGGCCCATGCGCTGCATCGCATACAGGATGCGGCGCTGCACGGGCTTTTGCCCGTCGCAGACATCGGGCAGCGCCCGGCCCTTGACGACCGACAGCGCGTACTCCAGATAGGCCCGCTCAGCGTAATGCGCCAGGGTGATGGCGTCGCCGTCCGCCGGCGGCGGTTCAGGAGCAAACAGGTCAAGGGTCATGGCAGCGCGGCGGGCCCGGGGCTGGGCGGGAAGCCGCGGAGTTTAGCCACCGCTCGCGAACCGGGGTCGGACCCGGCTTCGCTCGCCAGAACTACTTGGGCAGCTTGTCCGCGTCCAGGCTCTTCATCGCCCGGCGCAGAAAGGCCATCTGCTCGTCGACATTGCGACAGGCCTGGCACATGACGAAGTGCAGGCGCATGCGCGCGCGATCGGGCGCCGGCAGGTTGGCGTCCTGGATCTCGCTGATCAACCGCGACACCTCTTTGCAGTCGAGATTGATCTTCATCGCTGCCCCTTAAACCAGTTGCCGTCCAGGCACTCGCGCAATTGCATGCGCGCACGGTAGAGCATCACGCCGCAATTGTTGCTGGTGATGTCGAGCTCGGTGCAGATGTCATCGACCTCGCGCTCCAGCCACTCGCGCATCATGAAAATGCGGCCGAGCTTGGGCGGCAGGCGGTCGACGCAACTTTGCAGGGCCTCGAAGAACTGGCTTTGCTCCAGCGCCTTCTCGGGCTGCTGCCAGGCGGCGGGTGGCTCCTGCCAGTGGCCGTCCTTGGCAAACAAGGCGTCGAGGGCGTCGTCCATGCTCTGTTCATCGAGTGGCTCGATGTGCACCTCGCGGCCGCGCTTGCGCAGCACGTCGATGATCTTGAACTTCAGGATGCCCGTGGCATAGGTGCGCAGCGTGCTGCGGCCTTCGAAGTTGTCGGGCTTCTCGAGGATGGCCAGCATCGTCTCGGAGACCACGTCCTCGGCCATGGCATCGTTGCGCAATTGCATCTTGGCGAAGCGCATGAGCGGTTGGTGAAGAGCAGCCAATTCCGATTCCAGTGACATGGGTCAGGTGCGCAAGCGCGGTTGTTTGTGTCGACGATACAGGCCTGGCATTACAGCCGATTTCTGCGCAGAAAAGCTGTAAAGCCCGCAGGCTGAGGACGACACATACCCATCCGAACGACGCTGCAAGTCAACCAAACGTCGCCGCACCGCCCGGACCTGAAACCCGATCGACTCACTCAACTCACTCACTTCAACCCAAGGAAATCATCATGAACAGCAAGACCCTCTTTACCGTTGCCACCGCCCTCATCGCCATCGCCAGCGCCGCCTCCGCGGTCGCAGGTGACAACAGCCGGTCTGTCAGCGGCGAGAACGCCTACGAAATCAGCGCTCCCTTCATTTCCACCGCCAATCGCGCCAGTGTCCGCCTGGGCGCCGTCGTCGCAGCCCACGACGGCAGCCACCTGATCAACGGCGAGAAGTCCGGCGAAGTCGACGCGCCCGTCGCCTCGGGCCTGACCCGCGCCCAAGTGCGCGCCGAGACCCTGGAAGCGATTCGCCTGGGTGCTATCAACTTCGGTGGCGACTACAGCCCGAACGGCTACCCGACCGTCAAGCAGCTGGACAGCATCCGCATGGCTGGCCAGAAGGCCCTGTCGCAGACAGTGGCCGCCCTCTGATGGCCTGCTGCGCTGGCTTGCAGCGCAGCGCCTGACAACCAGCCGACGCCCTCGCAGGCGTCGGCATTTCACGTTTTGCCATGCACAAGATTGCCCTGGTCATTTTCAGCAAGCTCGAAGGGTCCGGCAACTCTGCGATCTACAGCGCCATGATGTTTGCGCAGGAACTGCAGCGCGCGGGCGACGACCGCGGCCATGCAGGCCTGCGTGCGCTATTGCAGGAAGGCCGCCAGATCATCACGGTGTGAGCGCTGCGCGCGCGGCGCACCAACGGCAGGGCCGTAGACGCCGAAGGGGCTCCCGGCCTCACCCGCGCTTCAGGCAGTGAAACGGCCGCGCCGCTGCACGGCCAGCATCGCCGGGCACTCGAGATCGTTCCAGGTCAGGAAGTCGATGGTGCGGAACTCGCGGTCGATGGCCGGCGCGCCGCAAATGGCGGCGCCGAGCGCCAGGTAGGCGGCCAGCAGGCGCGGCACCTTCGGTGGCTCGCTGGCTTGCACATCGAGTGGGCAAGCGAAAATCGCGTGGGGCTTGGTTTGCCACGCCGGCGGCGCAAGATGCTTGCTGGCCAGCTGCCGAAAGGCTGCTGCGCCGACGGCCGGGTCCTGTGAGGTCAAGGAACTGCAGCCGATCAGGTAGCGCGCACCATGGTCTCTCGCGTAGGCACCAATGCCCTTCCACAACAGGTTGAGGACGGCAAAGCTGCGGTGATCACGGTGGATGGAGGCGCGCCCCAGCTCGAGGGTCTCGCCACGCATCGCTTCGAGTGGCGCGAAATCGAACTCTCGCTCGCTGTAATAGCCCAGACCGGCAGCAGCGCGCCGGCCGGTCTGCAGGCGGTAGGTACCGACGACGCTGTCACTGGCAACGTCATGCACCAGAAGGTGGTCGCAGACCGCGTCGAAGGGATCGGCATCCAGGCCGGTGTCATAGCTCTGGGCCAGGCCTTCGTCGAGTTCCATGTTGAAGACTTCGAAACGCAGCGCCTGCGCAGCCCGGACCTCGGCAACCGACGTCGCCAGGCTCACCCGGTAGGCCGATCGGCGCAGACCGATCTGGCCAACGGCCTGGAGCGACTTTTCAATGAGGGTCATGGGCTGTGCCTCGTTGGCAGGTTCGAAGGACTCTTGTTGAGTCGCGTCAACTGCCGGCAAATTACATAGCGCGTCTGTAATCCTTGAGCCGCCCGTCCGACTACAGGCCGTGCGAATCGGCTCACGGCGCATCCCCGCCCAGCCTCGCATGGAGACCCCCCGGATGTTGGAGCCCTTGAAGCGCGGCCTGTCATCACGCTGGAAGGCCAGTCGCCAGCAGGCGCGCGCCCCCAATCGCGGCCGTCTGTGGAGCGCCGTGGGGGTGGCATTGACGGCCATCGGTTGTGCCCCGCCCGGACCCCGTGCGCCCGAGTCGGCAACCGAGTCGATGCGCCAAACAGTGTCGATCGCCGCCCCCTCCCCGACCCGCATCAGCTACCTGCGTGCAGGCGACCCCCTGGGCGCACGCGTCATCCTGGTGCACGGAACACCAGGATCGGCCACGGCCTGGACCGATTACCTGCTCGACCCGCCTCAGGGCAGTGAGGTGATCGCGCTCGACCGGCCTGGCTTCGGTGACAGCGGACCGGACCAGGCTGTCACGACCCTCACGGCGCAAGCCGCCGCGCTGCTGGCCTTGCTGCCCATCGATGGCCGACCCGTGGTCTTGCTCGGGCATTCGCTCGGTGGCCCGATCGTCGCCCGGCTGGCCGCGGACCACCCGGGACGGGTCCAGGCGATCGTGCTGCTGTCGGCCTCGCTGGATCCGGCGCAGGAGGCCATCCACCCGATGCAGTACGTGGGCGCCTGGCCGCTGATCCGCTCTGCCCTGCCGCGCACGATCCGCAACGCCAACGCCGAGCTGATGGCGCTCAAGCCGGAACTCGAAGCCTTGGCCACCGTGCTGCCCAGGATCACCGCCAAAGTGGTGATCGTTCACGGCACCGCTGACGACCTGGTGCCTGTTGCCAACGTGCCCTTCATGCAAGCCCGCCTGACCGGCGCGCGCTGCGTTCGCACCGTGCTGCTCGAGGGCCGCAACCACTTCCTGCCGTGGAACTCGGCCGATGCCGTGCGGGATGCGATCCGCGAAGCACTGAGCCCGGCGTGTTGAGTCACTGGCACAGCGCTCTGGCCTGGCTTCAGTCGGCACTCGCCGGCATGGCCGAGCCCTGGGCCATCGCGGTGGCCCTGGCCCTGACGACCCTGCTGCTCGAAGACCTGGCGATCGCCGCCGGCGTGGCCCTGGCCACCCAGGGCATGATTTCCTGGGAGCTCTCCTTGCTGGCCGTTGGCGGCGGCATTGCCGTCGGTGACATCGGCCTGTATGGCCTGGGCTTGGCTGCCCGGCGCGTGGCCTGGTTGCGCCAGCGCTTCGTCGGCCCGCGCAGCGAGTGGGCCCGCGGCCACCTCTTGCGCAGCCTGCCGAGCGCCATCATGCTGGCGCGGGTGATTCCTGGCCTGCGCCTGGTCACCTACACCGCCAGCGGCTTCTTCCGCGTGCCCTTCCTCGCCTTCTCGGCCTGGGTGTTGTTGGCCGTCAGCCTGTGGACCGCCGGCCTGTATGGCGTCAGCGTCGCCATTGGCCGTGCCCTCACCCACCACCTGGGCCTGCCCCCGGCCGTGGCCGTCGCCCTGCCCATCATCGTGCTGGCCCTCGCCGTCCCGCTGGTGCGCGTGTTTCGTCAACCACTTCGCCGCGACCCCACATGAACGCCTTGCCCCTGTACCCGCAACCCGTGGCCCTGGCCGCCAACGACGCCAACGCGGCCCCTCGGGGGCTGCAACCGCACCAAGGCATGCCGGCCCTCGAGCAGGGCGGCCCGCCCGTGAGTTTTTTCGAGTTCTGGCCGATGTGGGCCTTTTACCCGCCCGTGATGGCCTACGTGGCCTGGCTGATGCTGCGCTACCGCGGCCTGCTGCTGCCCACCGTGGCCAACCCGTCCTTCCCCGGCGGCGGCTTCTACGGCGAGTCCAAGGCCGAGATCCTCACGCTGGCGATGACCCATGTGCCGGAGTGGGTGGCGCCCTTCGTCACCGTCGACCGGCCGCTCGGCGACCTGCCCGTCAACGACGAAGCCGACGCCGCCTTGGCAACGCTGCGCGACGCGGGCCTGTCGCTGCCCGTGGTGGCCAAACCCGATCTCGGCTGCCGCGGCGCCGGCGTCAAGCTGGTGCGCACCCAAGCCGACTTGCGGGCCTACCTCGAGGCCTTTCCACGCGGCGCCCGCCTGCTGCTGCAACGCCTGGTGCCCTTCGAGGGCGAGGCCGGCATCTTCTACTGCCGCCGGCCGGGCGAGGCCAAGGGCCGCATTATTTCCATCACGTTGAAGTACTTTCCGTACGTTACGGGCGACGGCCAACGCACCCTGCGAGAGTTGATCCTCGATGACCCGCGCGCCGGTCCGCTCGCCCACCTCTATCTGCGCCGGCACACGGCGCGCCTGGAGCAGGTGCCCGCCGCCGGCGAAGCCATCCGCCTGGCCTTCGCCGGCAGCCACAGCCGCGGCGCCATCTTTCGCAATGGCACGCACCTGGCGACACCCGAGATGGAGGCGCGCTTCGACGAGATCGCGCAGCGTCTGCCCGAGTTCCACTTCGGCCGCTTCGACGTGCGCTTCGAGCGCTTCAGCGATGTGCAGCGCGGCCATGGCTTCACGATGGTCGAAGTCAACGGCGCCGGTGCCGAAAGCACCCACATCTGGGACCGCCGCACCAGCCTCGTGCAGGCCTGGCGCGATTTGATGCACCAGTACCGCTGGCTGTTCGAGATCGGTCACGCCAACCGCGCACGCGGCTTCCGCCCGATGAGCCTGGCCGCCTTCAAACGCGACTACCAGCGCGAGAAGGCCTTGACGCCCTTGTACCCGGCCACCGATTGAGGCCGCCGGCGCGGTGCGACCGTAATGCCGGCCGGGGTGTGGCGACTACTTCATCAGCCCACCATGACGCTCCTCACCATGCCCCCCATCGCCGAGACGGCTACCGACGCCCTGCTGCGCTTCAATCGCCAGGTGCTCGACCAGGCGCTGCAGGTGATCACGGCGCATGAAGGCCCGCAGGCGCCGGCCTACGTCGGCCCGGTAGGCTCGCATCTGCGCCATGTCATCGAACACTTCGAGGCGCTGCTGCTGGGCGCCGAACACGCGCTGGTCGACTACGACCAGCGACCGCGCGATCGGCTGCTTGAGCGCTGCACGGTCGAGGCGCGGCGCCGCGTCCTCGCACTGCAAGCCCAGCTTGCGCCGGGGCGTCTGCCCCAGCTCGAGCGCCTCCTCACCGTGCGCGGTCAGGCCGGCCTGGCCGGAGAGATGGGCTTCGCGGTCACCTCGACCATCGGTCGGGAACTCGTGTTCGTGGCCAGCCACGCCGTGCACCACTACGCCCTGCTGCAGTCTCACTGCCGGCAACAGGGCATCGACCTCGGCGCCGATTTCGGCAAGGCGCCGGCCACCGTTGCGCATGAACGCGGCGGCTCCATCACGCCCTCCTCCACCTTCCTTCGAAAGGACACACCATGCATCCCCACAAAACTGGCGGCTTGAGCCGCCGCGCCATGCTCGCCGTCGGCGCCGCTGCGCTCTTCGCTGCAAGTGCGGCCTTCGCTGCACCTGCCATCAACACCATCAAGCCCGGCCTGTTCGGCAGCCGCGGCGACGCCGCCATCCTCGGCTATGACACCGTGGCCTACTTCACCGAAGGCAAACCGGTCAAAGGCCAGGACAGCCTGGTGCATGAGTGGCAAGGCGCGAAGTGGAAGTTCTCGTCGCAGGCCAACCTCGAGCAGTTCAAGGCCAGCCCGGAGAAGTTCGCGCCGCAATACGGCGGCTACTGCGCCTACGGCGTGACGCAAGACAACCTTGTCAGCATCGAGCCCGACAAGTTCAAGATCGTCGGCGGCAAGCTCTACCTGAACTACAACGCCGACGTGCAGGAGAAATGGAACAAGGACATTCCCGGCTACATCCGCCAGGCCGACGCGAAGTTTCAGACCCTGTTGAAGAACTGACCCTATCAAACACCAGCGAGGATATCGACATGAACTGGCTCAAACGACATGGTCACTGGTTGCTCACGGTCTTCGTGGCCTTCGTCTTCATCCAGTCGCTGTTCTTCAAGTTCACCGGCTCGCCCGAGACGGTGTACATCTTCCAAGGCAAGCTCGACCCCTGGGCGGCCTCGCTCGGCTTCCCGGGCGT
>JANNFB010000074.1:0-9983 GCA_031379365.1 Burkholderiales bacterium | reverse complement strand
TGATTGCGGGACCCATCGTGATCCGGCGGCTGACCGAGCTCAAGATCGGCCAGCCGGTCCGTGGCTATGGCATGCAGACCCACCTGGCCAAGAGCGGCACGCCCACCATGGGCGGCGTGCTGATCCTGCTGTCGATCGCCCTGTCCACCATTCTGTGGTTCGACCTGACCAACCGCTTTGTATGGATCGTGCTGCTGGTGACCCTGGGTTTCGGCGCCATCGGCTGGGTCGACGACTGGCGCAAGGTGGTGCACAAGGACCCTGAGGGCATGCGCTCGCGAGAAAAATATTTCTGGCAGTCGGTCGTCGGGCTGGTCGCCGCGCTCTATCTGGTGTTCAGCATTTCCGAAAACACCAATCTGCGCGTGTTCCAGCTCTTCATGCGCTGGGTGCAGAGCGGCTTCTCGACGCCGCTGCCGCCGAATGCCGACCTGCTGGTGCCGTTCTTCAAGACCATCAGCTACCCGCTCGGCGTCTGGGGCTTCATCATCCTGACCTACCTGGTCATCGTCGGCGCCAGCAACGCGGTGAACCTGACCGACGGCCTCGACGGTCTGGCCATCATGCCGGTGGTGATGGTGGGCTCGGCCCTCGGCGTGTTTGCCTACGTCGTCGGCAGCTCGGTCTACAGCAAGTACCTGCTCTTCCCCTACATCCCGGGCGCCGGCGAATTGTTGATCTTCTGTTCGGCAATGGCCGGAGCGGGCCTGGCCTTCCTCTGGTTCAACGCCCACCCGGCGCAGGTTTTCATGGGCGACGTCGGCGCGCTCTCGCTCGGCGGCGCGCTCGGCACCATCGCCGTCATCACGCGCCAGGAAATCGTGCTGGCCATCATGGGCGGCATCTTTGTCGTCGAAGCGTTGTCGGTGATGCTGCAAGTGGGCTGGTTCAAGTGGACCAAGCGCCAGACCGGTACCGGCCAGCGCCTGTTCAAGATGGCGCCGCTGCACCACCACTTCGAGAAGACCGGCTGGAAAGAGACACAAGTCGTGATCCGCTTCTGGATCATCACCATGCTGCTCTGCCTGGTTGGCCTGGCGAGCCTCAAACTGAGATGAACCACCCCCGAAGCGCCTGCGGCGCCTCCCCCTCAAGGGGGCACCGCCAGCGGACCGGCAGAGCCGGATCCACGGCGGTTGCTTGGATGCGCCCGAATCATGCGCTGAGCGCGACGCCACGGTCGCCCGCAGGACTTCGATGAACCACTTGCGCGGCCTGTCTGTTCTCGTGCTCGGCCTCGGTGAGTCCGGGCTGGCGATGGCCACGTGGTGCGTGAGCCACGGTGCGAGCGTGCGGGTGTGGGATTCGCGCCACCCGGCGCCGGGGGCACCGGACTCCGATGCCCGGCCGCCGCAGGCCGCAGCGCTGGCGCTCGCAGCGCCGGCGGCCACGCTGTTCGGCGGCCCACTCGGGGCCGATGCGCTGCACGGCGTGCAACTCGTACTCAAGAGCCCCGGTCTGGCGCCGCAGGACGAGCGCATCGCGGCGCTGCTCGCTGCGGCGCAGGCGCAGGGCGTTGCGGTGCAAGGCGAGCTCGATCTCTTCGTGCAGGCCCTGGCCGACCTGCGCCTGGATCAGGACTACGCGCCCAAGGTGATTGCCATCACCGGCACCAACGGCAAGACCACCACCACCGCGCTGACGGCGCTCCTGGTCGAGCGCTGTGCCCGTCGCGTCGCGCTGGCCGGCAACATCGGGCCGACGCTGCTGGCCACCTTGGCCGCGGCGCTCGACGCGGTGAACGACGACGGCAGCCGCGCGCCCTTGCCGCAGGTCTGGGTGCTGGAGTTGTCGAGCTTCCAGCTCGAGGGGGTGCAGGGCTTCGAGCCGGATGCAGCCACGGTGCTCAACGTCACGCAGGATCACCTCGACTGGCATGGCTCGATGGCGGCTTACGCCGCGGCCAAGGCGCGCGCTTTCGGCGCGCGCGCGGTGATGGTGATCAACCGCGACGATGCAATGGTCGAGGCCATGGTGCCCACGCTGGTGCCAACGAAGACCGCGCGTGGCCGCGTCGCGGCGGGCCCGGCACGCACGGTGATTCGCTTCGGTCTCGACGCACCACGCGCGCCGGGCGATTTCGGTCTGGTGGTCGAGAACGGCATGGCCTGGCTGGTGCGCGCGCTCGAAGCCGATGACCACGGCTTGCCGCGCAAACGCGGCAGCGTGGCCGAGGTCGAGCCGCCGAGCCTGCAGTACCTGATGCCGGCCGACGCACTGCGCATCCGCGGTCGCCACAACGCTGCCAACGCCCTCGCCGCGCTGGCATTGGCCAACGCCATTGGCTGCGCGCTGGCGCCCATGCTGCACGGTCTGCGCGAGTACCACGGCGAGCCGCACCGCGTGGCCTTCGTCGCCAGCATCGACGGCGTCGAGGCGTTCGACGACAGCAAGGGCACCAACGTCGGAGCCACCGTCGCTGCCCTGCAGGGACTGGGGGCCGACAAGGCGCCCGCCAAGCTGGTCGTGATCCTCGGCGGCGACGGCAAGGGCCAGGACTTCTCGCCCTTGGCGGCGCCGGTGGCGCAGCATGCGCGCGCAGTGGCCTTGATCGGCCGCGATGCCGCGGCCATCGAGTCGGCCCTGGCCGACAGCGGCGTGCTGCTAAGGCACCACGACAGCCTGGAAGCCGCCACGGCCTGGTGCTTCAGCCAAGCGCGCGCTGGCGATGCGGTGCTGCTCAGCCCGGCCTGCGCCAGCCTGGACATGTTCCGCAACTACGGCCACCGCGCCGAGGTCTTCGTCGCCGCAGTGCAGGCGCAGGCGGCAGCGCATGGGGGGCTGGCATGACGGCCTGGCGCCAGTGGTTGCCCGTGCCCGCCGCCTGGCTTGCGGCATTGCGCACGCGTTTCGCAGGGGCCGAAGCGGGCGGCGGCAAGTTGCCGATCCGCGACTGGACCGGCCCGACGCCGGCCCAGCCCAGCCGCGCGCTCGGCTTCGACCAGGCCCTGGTGTGGGTCGTGCTCGGCCTGATGCTGCTGGGCCTGGTGATGGTCTATTCCGCGTCGGTGGCCTTGCCCGACAACCCCAAGTTCGCGCGCTACTCGCCGACGCACTTCCTGTCGCGGCACGCGCTGTCGATGGCCATCGCTTTCGTCGCCGCATTGGCGGTGATGCAGATCCCGATCGCGCTGTGGGAGAAGTACGCGCATTGGGTCTTCATCGTCGCCCTGGTGCTGCTGGTGCTGGTGCTGATCCCGGCCATTGGCAAGGGCGTCAATGGCGCGCGGCGCTGGATTCCGCTCGGCCTGATGAACTTCCAGCCCAGCGAACTGGCCAAGCTCGGTATCGCGCTCTATGCCGCCAGCTACATGGTGCGCAAGATGGACACGCGCGAGAACTTCCTCAAGGCGGTCACACCGATGGCCATCGCCCTGGGCTTCATCGGCATGCTGCTGCTGGCCGAGCCCGACATGGGCGCCTTCATGGTCATAGCTGCCATCGCCCTGGGCATCCTCTTCCTCGGTGGCGTCAACGGACGCATGTTCGCGCTGGTGGTGGCGGTGCTCGTCGGCGCCTTCGTGCTCATGATCGTGCTCAGCCCGTGGCGCGCCGAGCGCATCTTCGCTTACCTCGACCCGTGGAATCCGCTTTACGCGCAGGGCCGTGCTTATCAGCTGACGCATTCGCTGATCGCCTTTGGCCGCGGCGAGATCTTCGGCCAGGGCCTGGGCTCATCGGTCGAGAAGCTGCACTACCTGCCCGAGGCGCACACCGACTTCCTGCTCGCGGTGGTGGGCGAGGAGCTGGGCTTTGTCGGCGTCTTCGTCGTGGTGGCCGCCTTCTTCTGGTTGACGCGGCGCATCTTTCACATCGGCCGCCAGGCGGTCGCGCTGGACCGCGTCTTCGCCGGCCTGCTAGCCCAGGGCGTCGGTATCTGGATGGGTGGGCAGGCCTTCATCAACATGGGCGTGAACCTGGGCGTGCTGCCGACCAAGGGCCTGACCCTGCCGCTGATGAGCTACGGCGGCTCGGCCATCCTGATGAACCTGATCGCGCTGGCGATCGTGCTGCGCATCGATGTCGAGAATCGTTCGCTGATGCGCGGAGGGCGCGCTCAATGATGCTGCGCAGCCATGCTTCTCGGGCCGCAGCGCCGGGCCGCCCCAAGCAAGGCCCGTCCCTCCCGGAGGGTCGATCACCGTACGCGGTGATCGGGGTGTCGTCATGAGCCACCTTGTGATCATGGCGGCGGGCACCGGAGGGCACATCATCCCGGGCCTGGCGGTGGCCAAGGAGATGCAGTCGCGCGGCTGGACCGTGAGTTGGCTCGGCACACGCGAGGGCATGGAGAACCGCATGGTCCCGGCCGCCGGCATCGCGCTCGATGCGATCGGTTTTTCCGGCCTGCGTGGCAAAGGCATGGTGCACACCCTGACTGGCGGACTGCGCCTGCTGAAAGCCTTCTGGGAATGCCTCGGACTGCTGAAGAAGCGCAGCGCCGATGTGGTGCTCGGCATGGGGGGCTATGTCTGCTTCCCGGGTGGCCTGATGGCTGCGTTGCTCGGCAAGCCGCTGCTGCTCGTCAACGCCGACGCCTCCTTGCTGTTATCGAACAAGGCCTTGCTGCCGGTGGCCGACCGCATCGCCTTCGGCTTCGATGGCGCAGCCGCCACCACGCACAAGCGCGCCATCGTCACCGGCAACCCGGTGCGCGCCGAGATCGAAGCCTTGGCGCCGCCGGCCGAGCGCTTTGCCGGCCGCAGCGGGCCCCTGAAGTTGCTGGTGGTCGGCGGCAGCCTGGGCGCCAGGGTGCTGAACGAGACCCTGCCGGCCGCCCTGGCCCTCATCCCGGCTGACCAGCGGCCGCAGGTCGTGCACCAGACCGGCGCGCTGCAACGTGACGGCGTGCGCGAGTGCTACGTCCATGCCGGCGTCGATGCCGGCGTCGACGTGCTGCCGTTCATCGACAAAATGGCCGAGCGCTTGGCGGTCTGCGACCTGATGATCTGCCGCGCTGGCGCGGTGACCGTGAGTGAGTTGTGCGCGGGGGGCGTGCCAGCGGTGCTGGTGCCGCTGATCGTCAGCACCACGGCGCACCAGCGCGACAACGCCCTGTTCATGGCCCAGCATGGCGCGGCGATTCACCTGCCGCAGACCGAGTTGACGCCGCAGCGCTTGGCGGCGCTGTTGCAGAGCCTGGACCGCAGCGCGCTGCTGGCGATGGCCGAGAAGGCCCGCGCCCTGGCCCGCCCGCGCGCCGCAGCGCGCGTTGCCGATGAAATCGAACTCTTGGTGAGGCCGCGATGAAACACGCCATCCAGCCCGTTCACTTCGTCGTGATTCGACAGTTGCCGACGAAGCGACCGGTGCGTGCAGGAGCCAGCGCATGAAACACGCCATCAAGCACATTCACTTCGTCGGCGTGGGCGGCTCGGGCATGAGCGGCATTGCCGAGATCCTGCACAACCTGGGCTACACCGTGTCGGGTTCGGACCAGAGCGACAGCCCGACCCTGCAACGCCTGGGCCAGCTGGGGGTGCGCGTCTTCGTCGGCCACGACGCCAAGCACATCAAGGGCGCGGGCGCCGTGGTCACCTCGACGGCAGTCGGCGGCGGCAACCCCGAGGTCATCGCCGCCCGCGCCGCGCGCGTGCCGATCGTGCCGCGCGCTGCCATGCTGGCCGAGTTGATGCGCCTGAAGCGCGGTATCGCGATCGCCGGCACACACGGCAAGACGACGACGACATCGCTCGTGGCCAGCGTGCTGGCCGAGGCCGGTGTCGACCCGACCTTCGTCATCGGTGGGCGCCTGAACAGCGCCGGTGCCAACTCGCGCCTGGGCTCGGGCGACTACATCGTGGTCGAGGCCGACGAGAGCGACGCCTCCTTCCTGAACCTGACGCCGGTGTTGTCGGTGGTGACCAACATCGACGCCGACCACATGGACACCTACGGCCACGACTACGCGCGGCTGAAGGCGGCCTTCGTCGATTTCCTGCACCGCATGCCCTTCTACGGTGCGGCCATCGTCTGCGGCGACGACGCCGGCGTGCGCTCGATCCTGCCGATGGTGTCGCGCCCGGTGGTGGCCTACGGCTTCGGCGCGGACAACCAGGTGCGCGCCACGCAGGTGCAGGCCCTGCCGGGCGGGCAGATGCGCTTTGTCTGCGAGCGCCGCAACGGCACGGTGCTGCCTCCGCTGGCCATCACCTTGAACCTGCCTGGCGAGCACAACGTGCTCAATGCGCTGGCGGCGATCGCCGTGGCCACGGAGCTCGAACTGCCCGACGCACCGATTGCCGCGGCGTTGGAGAAGTTTGCCGGCGTCGGCCGCCGCTTTCAGCGCTGCGGCGAGGTGCCGGCCCAGGACGGGTCGGGCCACTTCACAGTGGTCGACGACTACGGCCACCACCCGGTCGAGATGGCAGCGGTGATCGCCGCCGCGCGCGGCGCCTTCCCAGGCCAGCGCCTGATGTTGGCCTTCCAGCCCCACCGCTACACCCGCACGCGTGACTGTTTCGAGGACTTCGTCAAGGTCCTGGGCAAGGCGGACGCCGTGCTGCTGACCGAGGTCTATGCGGCGGGCGAGTCGCCGATCGTGGCGGCCGACGGCCGCAGCTTGGCGCGCGCGCTGCGCGTGGCCGGCAAGGTCGATCCGCTGTTCGTCGACGGCGTCGAGGGTTTGCCGGTGGCCGTGCTCCAACAGGCGCACGCGGGTGACATCGTGATCGTGATGGGCGCGGGCTCGATCGGCAACGTGGCTTCGCGCATCGTCGAACTCGGCGGAGGGACCACGCCATGATGCCCAAGGTCGCGGTGTTGATGGGCGGCAGCAGTGCCGAGCGCGAGATCTCGTTGATGAGTGGTGGCGGCGTGTTGACTGCGCTGCGAAGCCGAGGCGTCGACGCGCACGCCTTCGACCCGTCCGAGCGCGATCTCGTCGAACTCAAGCGCGAGGGCTTCACCTGCTGCTTCATTGCCCTGCATGGCCGCCACGGCGAAGACGGCACGGTGCAGGGCGCGCTCGAGCTGCTGGGCATCCCCTACACGGGCTCGGGCGTGATGGCCAGTGCGATCGCCATCGACAAGGTCATGACCAAGCGCCTGTGGCTGGCCGACGGCCTGCCGACGCCGCGCTACGTGGTGCTGGGCGAGGGCGAACACGGCCCGGCGGCCACGCGCACCGTGCCTGACACCCTGGGCTTGCCCTTGATCGTCAAGCCGCCACACGAGGGCTCGTCGATCGGCGTCAGCAAGGTCGCCGGCTATTCGCAGATGCAGGCTGCCGTTGAGCTTGCGGCACGCCACGACAGCGATGTGCTGTGCGAGGAGTTCATCGAAGGCGAAGAAGTCACCTGCCCGGTGATCGGCGAGGGCGCCGCCGCGCGCGCGCTGCCGGTGGTGCGCATCGTCGCGCCCGAAGGCGCCTACGACTACCAGAACAAGTACTTCACCGACGTGGTCCAGTACCAGGTGCCGAGCGGACTGCCGCCCGCCGAGGAAGCCGAGATCCAGCGCATCGTGCTGGCCGCCTACCGCTCGCTCGGCTGCCGCGGTTGGGGCCGCGCCGACCTGATGATCCGCGCGGCCGACCGCCGTGCCTTCCTGCTCGAGATGAACACCTCACCGGGCATGACCAGCCATTCGCTGGTGCCGAAGTCGGCGGCGGCTGCAGGCATCGGCTTTGAAGAACTCTGCGTGCAGCTGTTGAGTGCGGCACGGCTCGACAGCGGCACGGCCACGAACTGAACCATGGCCACCCGCAGCCGCAACACCCGTAACCGCTCGCCGCTGGCGACGCCGGTCGACATCCGCTTGATGAATGCGACGGCGACTGTGGTGTTCGGCCTGGCCGCCTTGGCGCTGCTGGCGGCAACGATCGCCTGGGCCATGCGCGCGCCCTTGTTCACCCTGCGCTCGATGGCCCTGGACGGTGATCTGGCGCGCAGCAACCTGGCGACGGTGCGGGCGATCGCCCTGCCGCGCCTGAGCGGCAATTTCTTCAGCTTCGACCTCGACCGTGGCCGCGCCGCATTCGAGGCTGTGCCCTGGGTGCGCCAGGCCGTCGTGCGCCGGGTCTGGCCGAACCGGCTGGCGGTCACGCTCGAAGAGCACCGCGCTGCGGCGCTGTGGCAGGGTCCGGACGACAAGGACAGCGGCAACGAGCGTCTGGTCAACAGCCGCGGCGAGGTCTTCGAGGCCAACCTGGGTGACGTCGAGGACGAAGACCTGATCACCTTGGCGGGCCCGGAGGGCAGCGCGGCGCAGATGCTGTCCTTGCAACGGCGCCTGGCCGAGACCCTGGCACCGCTCGGCATGCGCATCGACCGCGTCAAGCTGTCGAGCCGCGGCTCCTGGCATGTCGAGCTCGACAGTGGTGCCGACCTCGAACTCGGCCGCGGCAACGCAGACGAGCTGGTGGCGCGCACCGCGCGCTTCGTGCGCACCTATGGCCAGGCGACGCAGCGTTTTGCCGATGGCAGTGGTGCCGCCCGCACGCTGCTCGCCGCGGACCTGCGCCACCCCGACGGCTACGCCTTGCGCCTGCGCGGCGTGGCGACATCCACTGCCGTGGCCGCCCCACGCTGAACAGACACAAGGACACACATGAAGCCCCCACGCTCACTTCGTTCACTGCCCCCCAAGGGGGCGCCAGTGCCCTTCGGGCGGCCGGGCGGGCACTGAGATGGCCGCCAAGGAATACAAGGATCTGATCGTCGGCTTGGACATCGGCACGGCCAAGGTGATGGCCGTGGTGGCCGAGGTCATGCCTGACGGCTCGCTGCGCATCGCGGGCCTGGGCATTGCGCCCTCGCATGGCCTCAAGCGCGGCGTGGTGGTGAACATCGACGCCACGGTGCAGTCCATCCAGCTGGCGCTCAAAGAGGCCGAGCTGATGGCCGACTGCAAGATCACCCGCGTCTACACCGGCATCACCGGCAGCCACATTCGCGGCCAGAACAGCACCGGCATGGTCATCGTGCGCGACAAGGAGGTCACGCAGGTCGATGTGGCCCGCGTCGTCGAAACCGCTAAGGCCATCAACATCCCGAACGATCAGCGCCTGTTGCTGGTGGAGCCGCAGGAATTCGTGATCGACGGCCACGAGGTCAAGGAGCCGATCGGCATGAGCGGCGGCCGCCTCGAAGTCAAGGTGCACATCGTCACCGGGGCGCAGAGCGCGGCCGAGAACATCGTCAAGTGCGTGCGCCGTTGCGGCCTGGAGGTGGAGCAACTGGTGCTGAACCCGAGCGCGTCGAGCCACGCGGTGCTGTCGGCCGACGAGAAGGAGCTCGGCGTGGCCATGGTCGACATCGGCGCCGGCACCACCGACGTGCAGATCTTCACCGGCGGCTCGGTGCGCCACACCGCCGTGATCCCGATCGCCGGCGACCTGATCACCAGCGACATCGCGATGGCCCTGCGCACCCCGACCAAGGACGCCGAGGACATCAAGGTGGAGTACGGCGTGGCCAAGCAATTGCTGGCTGACCCGAGCGAGAACCTCGAGGTGCCGGGTCTGGGCGACCGCGGTCCGCGTCTGCTCAGCCGACAGGCCCTGTCGGGCGTGATCGAGCCGCGCATCGAGGAGATCTTCTCCCTGGTGCACCAGGTCATCCGCGACTCGGGCTACGAGGAGCTGCTGTCCTCCGGCATCGTGGTCTGCGGCGGCACGGCTGTGATGCCGGGCATCGTCGAGCTCGGCGAAGACATCTTCTTGAAGCCGGTGCGGCGCGGCAACCCGCTGTATGCCGGCGCGCTGTTCGACATGGTGGCCAACCCGCGCTCGGCCACCGTGATGGGTTTGCTTGAAGAAGCGCGGCTGGCGCGTTTGCGAGGCCACCGCGTGGCGGCCAAAGCGGGTTCGGTGCACACCGTGCTCGGCCGCGCCAAGGATTGGTTCTTGGGAAATTTCTGAAGTTCAACGAAGGGCCCGGCGAGGCTCGTTCACTGGGTAGTCACTTTTTTTGTACGGCAACTGCACTCTCACACGAAGGAGAAGAAACCATGGCGATTGAAATGATCGAAGAGTTTGACCA
>JANNFB010000121.1:0-7861 GCA_031379365.1 Burkholderiales bacterium | reverse complement strand
GAAGCCGTGGCCAAGGCCGGCCGCCCGCTGCTGATCGTGGCCGAAGAAGTCGAAGGCGAAGCGCTGGCGACGCTGGTGGTCAACACGCTGCGCGGGATCCTGAAGGTCGTTGCCGTCAAGGCGCCGGGCTTCGGTGACCGCCGCAAGGCCATGCTCGAAGACATCGCCATCCTCACCGGCGGCAAGGTCATCGCCGAAGAAGTCGGTCTGACGCTGGAGAAGGTCACGCTGGCCGATCTGGGCCAGGCCAAGCGCGTCGAAGTGGGCAAGGAAAACACCACCATCATCGACGGCATGGGCGCCGCGGCCGATATCGAGGCCCGCGTCAAGCAGGTCCGCATCCAGATCGAAGAAGCCACCAGCGACTACGACCGCGAGAAGCTGCAAGAGCGCGTGGCCAAGTTGGCCGGCGGCGTGGCGCTGATCAAGGTCGGTGCTGCCACTGAAGTTGAGATGAAGGAAAAGAAGGCCCGCGTCGAAGATGCGCTGCACGCCACGCGTGCGGCCGTCGAAGAAGGCATCGTGGCCGGTGGTGGCGTGGCACTGTTGCGTGCCAAGCAGGCCGCAGGCGCCATCAAGGGCGACAACGCTGACCAGGAAGCCGGCATCAAGCTGATCCTGCGCGCCATCGAAGAGCCGATGCGCATCATCGTTGCCAACGCCGGTGGCGAGCCGAGCGTGGTCGTCAATGCCGTGATGGCCGGCAGGGGCAACTACGGCTTCAACGCTGCCAACGACACCTATGGCGACATGATCGACATGGGCATCCTGGACCCGACCAAGGTAACCCGCCTGGCACTGCAGAACGCCGCTTCGGTGGCGTCGCTGATGTTGACGACGGAAGCCATGGTGGCCGAAGCCCCGAAGGACGAATCCGGTGCTGGCGGCGGCGGCATGCCGGGTGGCATGGGTGGCATGGGTGGCATGGACATGTAATCCAGCAGTTCACGCTCCGGCGTGACTTGCTCAAGGCCCGCGGCGCAAGCCGCGGGCCTTTTTCATTGCGGGCCACGCGACAATGCTTCGCATGCTGCGCATTGCCTTGCTGTGTCTCGTTCTGGTTGCACAGGCCAGCGACCTGGCTGCTCAAACAGCAGTCATGGCGCGACCCCGCATCGGCCTGGTGCTGTCGGGTGGCGGGGCGCGTGGCCTGGCCCACGTGGGTGTGTTGAAGGTCCTGGAGGCTGAACGCATCCCGATCGATGTCATCGCCGGGACGTCGATGGGCGCCATCGTCGGAGGCCTCTATGCCAGTGGCATGAGCGCCGCCGAACTCGAGCGTGAGTTGCTCAAGGTCGACTGGTCCAACATCTTTTCCGCGCGCGTCGACCGCCAATACTTGTCGCAACGGCGCAAGGAAGAAGACTTCGAAATCTCGTCCCTGCTCGAGATCGGGGTCCGCAACGGCGAGCTGCGCACGCCCTCCGGCGCCGTGTCGACCCGCGGCCTCGACACCTTGCTGCGCCGCTACACGCTGCCGGTACGCGCTGTGCAAGATTTCAACCGTCTGCCGATCCCGTTTCGCGCCGTCTCGACCGACCTCGAGACGGGCGCCGAAGTCGTGCTGTCCAGCGGCGATCTGGCACTGGCGCTGCGCTCGTCGATGAGCGTACCGGGGGTCTTTCCGCCAACCGAGGTCGATGGCCGCGTCCTGGGGGACGGCGGTCTCGTCAACAACGTGCCGCTCGACGTCGCTCGCGCGATGGGTGCCGACATCGTCATCGTCGTCAACATCGGCACGCCGCTGGCGGGCCGTGACACCTTGAGCTCGGTGATCGGCGTGACGGCACAGATGATCAACATCCTGACCGAGCAGAACGTGCAGAGCAGCCTGGCCACACTTACCGCACGCGATGTGTTGATTTCGCCTGCGCTGGGCAAACTCAGCGCGGGTGACTTCGACAAGGTCGCCGAGGCCGTGGCTATTGGCACCCGCGGTGCCGAGGCAGCCATGGCCCGCTTGCGGCCGCTGGCGGTGGCGCCCGAGGTCTATGCCCAGTGGCGCGCCGAACACCCCAAGCTGCGCCGCCCCGAAGCCACCGTGGGCTACGTGTCCTTCGAAGGCAGTACGCAGACCAACCCGGCGCGCTTTGCGGCGCAGCTAGAGTCGCAGCCAGGGCAAGCCTTCAACGCCGGCGCCGCGGAGCGTGATGCCCGCTCACTGGCCGCCAGCGGCGACTACCTGCGCGCTGACTACCGCCTCGTGTCGTCGCACGACGGGGGAGATGGCCTCGTCTTCGATCTCGACGACAAGCCCTGGGGCCCGAACTACCTGCGCATCGGCTTGGACCTGGCCACCGACTTCGATGGTCGGGGCAGCTTCAACCTGAAGCTCAGCCACAACCGGCACTGGCTCACTGCGAATGGAACCGAGTGGCGCAACCGGCTGCAGATCGGTGCCGTTCCCGCCTTCTTCACAGAGATCTACCATCCCCTGAACTGGACCGTCGGCCTGGCCAACGACTGGTTCGTCGCCGGGTACGCCAGCGCCGAACGCAGGGACGGCACCCTCTACGGCGCAGGCGGGGAAGAGAGCGCGCGTTTCAAGCGCACCACCTCCCGGGCCGGCATCGATCTGGGGCAGCCCTGGGGCCGCTTCGGCGAGTTGCGGATCGGCCTGGGCACGCAACGCGTGGCGGCGACGCCGACACTGGTATCTTCAACACTGCCCATCGCGCCGACGGCGACGCAGGCATCCGAGACCGGACTGCGTCTGGCCGTCGTGGTCGACCAGCTCGACTTCGCCAACTTCCCTCAGCGCGGCTACCGACTGCGGGGAGAAGCTGCCATCGGCGACGGCAGCGACGCGGGGCGCTTCCAGCGTGTCGAAGCTTCGGCCATGTTGGTCAAGACATGGGGTCGCCACACCTTCAACCTGTTCACATCGGCGCGGGGCGCGAGTCAACAACAGGGCGCGTCGATCGGCCGCTACGAACTTGGCGGCTTCCATCAGCTGTCGGGCTATCGCGACGGCGAGTTGCTTGGCAACTATGTATTGTTCTCGCGCCTGTCGTGGTACAAGCGGCTGTCGGATACACCGTCCTTGACACGCGGTTTCGTGATCGGCGCCACGGCCGAGGCCGGCAATGCCTATGCCACTCGCGACGCTTTGCGATCGGACGCCCTGCGCACTGGCATGAGCCTGTTCGTTGGCGCCGACACGGGACTCGGGCCGCTCTACCTCGGCCTGACCCATGCGCCCCGTGGTCAAACCGGCCTGGTCCTGTTCATCGGCAGGCCCTGACTGACACGCAGTGACAGCTTCGGCGTGCGGAGTTCACAGCTGGGGGCGAGCACACATCTTGCGTCCCTCAAGACGCGGGCCGACGAGTTCGAAATCCACTCAGCGAACTGCAAGTGAAAGCTTCCGCGGCCCTGTCTGGAGAACGCAAGATGAACCCACAACTTCACGCCCGCGCCGACGGTGCCGTGTCCTGCTCCGAAGGATGGGCCGTGCGCTTTGTCGCACCCGATCTACTCGAGTACAGCCACGGTCAGGCAGCCTGTTTGGTCAACGTTGGAAGCGGCGCCCCGAGCCAACGCGAACGCCGCATCTATGCCAGCGAATCGTCATCGGAATTGTTCCCGCAACTGCGTGAGCACCTGCAGTCCGCAGTGCATCACTTCAAGGGCCAGTACGTGGTGGTGTGACAGCCAGAAGCTGTGTGATGGTGTCGATCACCAGTGCGGGCTGCTCGTGCACCATCCAGTGGCTGGCATCCCGAACGCGTCGCACTGTGAGCCGAGGAACAAAGGCAGCTAGGCCATCCAGCAACGTCGCGGGCAAGGCGGTGTCGGCCTCGCCCCACAGCACTGTGGTCGGCGCGGTCACGGTCACCAGTGCGGCGGGCAACTCAAGGCCATGAATTGCATCACCCGATGAGGTGGGCGGCTTCAGCGGTGATGCGCGGTAGTAGTTCAGGGCGCCGTCCAGGCCCTGTCGCCACAACGCGCGGTAGCTTGCGCGTTGCAGCTCGTCCAGCCAAGGCGCGCCGCCCATGTTGGTGAAGAACGGCCACAGGCGCTCGAAGTCGTTCTCAGACAACCGGGCGGCAGTATCTGGCCGGCACAGGAAGTTCATGTAGACGCTGGCCATCTGTTGCAGCGGGTTGTCGCGCAACTCACGCAAAAAGATCGCCGGATGCGGCGAGTTGATGATGAGTAGCTGCTTCAGCAGGTCCGGCCGTTGCGCTGCCAGGTTCCATGCCACAGCGCCACCCCAATCGTGCCCCACCAGCAAGTCGATCGGCGCACCGATCGACTCGATCAGGGCCACGATGTCGGCCACCAGATGCTTGGCGCGGTAGGCCTCGACGCCCACTGGAGCACTCGAGCGCTCATAGCCGCGCAGGTTGGGTGCGACACAGCGCGCCCCGCTGTTCAGCCCCGCCATGACCTCATCCCAGATAAAGGCGCCTTCCGGGAAACCATGCAACAGGACCACGCTGGGCCGCGTCTGCGGCGAGCCAGCCGCACGGCAGGACAGGGTCACGCCGTGCGGCAGGGCCTGGGCGAAGAGCTCCATCAACGCTGCGCGTGCGCCCAACCATGCAAGGTGCTTGCTGCATCATCGACACCGCTCTTGCTCAGGGCCGAGAACAACAGCACGCCGATGTCGGCGTCGTCCGTCGACAGATCGGCGAGCGTTTCGGTCGCTGCGCGCATGGCGGCGTCGGCCTCCTTGCGCGACAGCTTGTCGGCTTTTGTCAACAGCACCAAAAGCTTGATCTCGCCCGTGCCCACCCGCGGCGCGACCCAGGCCAGCAACTGCCGGTCGAGATCGGTCAACCCCAGGCGCGGGTCGATCATCAAGACCACGCCCGACAAGCTGCGGCGCACAGCCAGGTAGTCCGCCATCACCTGCTGCCAGCGCAGCTTGGCAGCTCGCTCGACGGCGGCGTAGCCGTAGCCCGGCAGGTCGGCAAAGTAGGCGTCCGGCGCATCCTTCGGCCCCAAGGCGAACAAGTTGATGTGCTGCGTGCGGCCTGGGGTCTTGGAGGCGAAGGCCAGCCGTTTTTGCTGTGCCAGTCGGTTGATCGCCGTCGACTTGCCCGCGTTGCTGCGGCCCACGAAGGCGATTTCCGGCAACTCGTGGACCGGCAACTGGTCGAGCTGGCTGGCCGTGGTGAGGAAGCGCGCCGTGTGGGTCCAGGCCAGCGCCACCTTGGCTTCAGGGGAGGTGTTCATGTGGCATTGTAAAATTCAACGGTTTTGCGCTTGCCGCAATCTCATAACACTCTGCATCAACACCCATGAAGATGGCCAAGATCAACGCCTGCCTCCTCACTCTGGCCACTTGGCTGGCCGCGCCGGCCCTCGCCGCCGCGCCCCCGGCTGCCAGCAAACCTGATCTGGCGAAAGGCCAGGCCACCGCGACCCAGGTCTGCTCCGCCTGCCATACCGCCGATGGCTCGCGTGGCAGTCCCGCCAATCCGATCTTGGCGGGCCAGCACCCCGAGTACCTCGTCAAGCAGTTGCAGGAGTTCAAGTCCGGTAAACGCAACAACGCAATCATGAAGGGCTTCGCTACGACGCTGTCCGACGACGACATGAAGAACGTCGCAGCGTTCTATGCCAGCAAGAGCGCCAAGCCCGGCTTCGCCAAGAACAAGGAGTTGGTCAAGCTGGGCGAGAAGATTTACCGCGGCGGCATCGCCGACAAGGCGGTCCCGGCCTGCGCCGGCTGCCACAGCCCCAACGGCGCCGGCATCCCCGCTCAGTACCCCCGCGTCGGTGGCCAGCACGGCGACTACACCGAGGCCCAGTTGGTGGCCTTTCGCAGCGGCGCGCGCGGCAACAATGCCCAGATGACCGCCATCGCTGCCAAGCTGAGCGACGTCGAGATGAAAGCCGTGGCCGACTACATCGCCGGCCTGCGCTGAGCGGCGCAACGTACCGTCTTCGCGCCATGCCCTACGTCACCCGCGACGCGCATGGCGCCATCGCCAGCCTGCTGCGCGACGCACCCACGGTCGATGCCGAGTTCCTCGCCGCCGATCACCCCGATGTCAGTGTGTTTCTCGGCGCGGTTGTCGGCGAAGACTTTGACCGGCTCGATGCCGGTTTCGTGCGCGTCATCGAAGACGTGATCGACACCCTGATCGTCAAGAACGTCCTCAATATCACTGACTTGCCAGAGCAGGCGCAGGCCAAGCTGTTCGCGCGCAAATCCTTCCGTGAACGCATCACCCAGCATTCGTTGCGTCTGTTCGACGACAGTGGCGTCTCCGATGTCATTGGCGACACACAGCTAGGTGAGTTGCGTTAACGAACGCATGCAGAATCCCCGCTTTGGACGATCAAGAGGCGAGACGTGGACCTGAAAGTGAAGATCGCTATCAGCGACGAACAATGCGACGAAGTCATCGTCTCCAGCGGCATGCTCGACCTGGCCAGCGGCGACATCGGTCATGTCGAGTACGAAGACTACGACCTGGCCGCGCGCGGCCTGCCCTGGGACAGCGCTGACTACGAGTTCACCAGTGGCACGCTGTCGCACAACGGCAAGGATGTCGAGTTCCGCATCGATGTGAACAAGACCACCGGCCAGTACTCGGTGAGCGCCACCGAACTGCTCGAGATCAAATTGCGCGCCGCAGCCTTGTTTGCCGGAATGACAGGCAAGGACATGCTAGGCACGATGGACGCGAAGTCCGGCAGCGGCAGGGCCGGTCGTCTGCACTGAGTGCCCTGTTAGCGGCGGGGCCTACGCGTTGCCGCGAGGTCTTGATACCGAATCGCGTTCAATCGAATAAGAACGAGAGGCGGCTCGCGGCCCTTTGCAGCCGTTCGTCCTCCCACACGAGAGATGGCGCGAGATCAGGACAGCGGGGCGCTCTGCTCCGCGAATGTCCCCCGAGTCGGGCTGCGCCCGCCTCTCCTCCTTGATTTCGCTGCGCAGAGCGCCCTGCCGTCCTGATCCGACGAGCTTGGGCTGTTCACGGGTGGAGGCGTGCCGAGACTCCAGGCCGGGGCCGCCGGGTGCCCGCCGCAGCGAAATCAAGGGGGAGCCCTGGGCGCGGCCCAGGGCGGAGGACATTCGCGGAGGCGGGCGCCCGGTGGCCTCGGCCGGCGCGGTCCACGAACGCGCAGAAACGAACGTCCGCAAAGGGCCGATCGGCAACGGTCAGATTGATGTTGTTGAACGCCACTCCGTATGAGGCGGCTTGCGGCGTCACTGGACGGAAGCGATGGCTGTGTACTCGACGCGGCACTCGAGGCAGTGAGCTGGGCCTGCAGAAACGCAAATGGCTCGCGCAAGGCGAGCCATTTTTGTTGTTGGTTGCGGGGGCAAGATTTGAACTTGCGACCTTTGGGTTATGAGCCCAACGAGCTACCAGGCTGCTCCACCCCGCATGCGAATTCTAACAGGCAACGAAGCCGGAAAGGCGCTGAAGTCCGCAGCGCAAGTTGTGTGTTCGCGCGCATTGCAACAGCCCCTCACTTGCTCGTGCGATCCGCGCCAGAGCTTGGATCGATTGGCGCCCACAAAAGAAAAAAGGCCAGCTTGCAGCTGGCCTTTTTTGTACGAAGCGAACGCGGCTTATTCAGCGTCGCTCTTGGCTTCATCGGCCGCGGGCTCGGGACGATCGACCAGTTCGACGAAGGCCATCGGCGCGTTGTCGCCGACGCGGAAACCCATCTTCAGGATGCGCGTGTAGCCGCCCGGGCGCGCCTTGTAGCGCGGACCGAGGTCGTTGAACAGCTTGGCGACGACATCGCGGTCGCGCGTGCGGTCGAAAGCCAGCCGGCGGTGCGCCAGCGTCGGCTCCTTGGCCAGCGTGATCAGCGGCTCGACCGCCATGCGCAGCTCTTTGGCCTTGGGCAGCGTGGTCTTGATCGCCTCGTGGGTGATCAGCGA
>JANNFB010000006.1:0-1830 GCA_031379365.1 Burkholderiales bacterium | reverse complement strand
GGCGGCACCGTGTTGTCCTCATCGTCATCCCAGCAGCCGCCCAGGCCCAACACCCCTGCTGCAACCGCAACCGCCATGAACTTTCGAGTGTGGTTCATGGGCATCTCACGGGTACACCGCGCCAGCAGGCGCGGCGGGGTTGAAGTTGCCCGGCAACGGGGTTGTCAGGTATGGGAAGGTCAGCCCGAAGTTCGATGCGTTTTTGCGCACGCCGTCGGTCAAGGCCAAGCCACCGGCCGGCGCGTCGGCGGGCTTGCAACCCACCTTCAACGTATCGGCGGCGCCGGTCAGCACACACAGCGCGCCCATGGCCACACGCAGCGACAAATCCACCACGTCGTCAGCCGGGCGGCGGCCGTTGGGGAAGCCGGCGTTGTCGCCTGCGGCCACGCCCAGCGGGTTTTGCGCGCCTGGCGCCGTCACCGCGGTCGTGGTGTTCAAGCGCAGCAGGGCGGATGCCACCACCGTGGTGGGTTGGTTCAATCCGCTGAGGCCCTTGAGGAACGCGGTGACGAGGTCGGTGCGCGGGAAGTTCGTCGGCGCCACGGCGGACGGGAACAGCGTCTGGATCAGTGCCGGCAGCACCGGGTTGGTGACGTAGTCGGCGAAGTTAGTGGCATCGTTGACCGGCTTGGAGGCGTTGAACTTGTCCTTGTCGTCGATGCCGATGATCAACTCGTTGACCAGGGGCATCCCCAAGCGAGACACCTGGGTCCAGGCGCCGCCGCTGCGGGTGACCTTGCCCAGGCCGGTGGTTGGTGAGCCGTCCAGCAACCGGCCCTGGCGCAGGCTGGCGGTGGTGTAGGCACCGATCACCGGATCGGTGCCGGCTGTCAGGCAGCTGATGGGCAGTTCCATCGCCAGCGTGCTGACGTTCTTGCCTTCCAGGTCGTTGTTGTTGCCGCCCACCTCTGCGCCCAGCGGATTCAGATTGAACAGGTCGAAGGCGCGGCCCACGGCGATGTGGAAGGGCTCCTTGCGCTGGCCGACGAAAACGCGTCCAGGCGTGCCGCAGCCGGGGATCACCACGTTGTAGATGTGCTGGTTGGCGTAGGCGGCGTAGCCCGTGGCACCGCCGAAGGACTTGTCGCCGATGTTGTCCACCGGCTTGTCGAAGACCGTGGCGCCGCCCGAGGCGTTGGTCACACTGCTGCGCGCAGTGCGCCGACCACCGCGCACCACCTCGATGGTGAAGGTCTCGCGGACGTTCAACGTCGCGGCATTGACACCGCTCACCACGCCGCTGTTGATCAATGGAATCTTGACCGCCTTGCCACCGACCGTCAGCGCAGTGGCCTTGGACGTGTTGGTGAAGCGGAATTGAAAGGTGATGTCTTCGCCCGCATCGCCGTTGTTGTCGATGTGGATCTCGTACAGCCCCTCAGGACTGAACATGTGGAAGTTGGGGCCGCCTTGCGGGTCCTGGAACGGCATGTAGTTGGCCAGGACGGTGACGAAGTTCTCGCGACCAGCTTCATAGCTGCGGAACATGTACAGGTCGGTGGCGTCGAGTTTCGGCGAGCCAGCGATGTACGGTGCCTCGCGGTGGCTCGAAGCATGGGCCGTCGGCATGGCAAGCAGCGTGGTGGCCACGCCAACGCCGAGTGTGCCGACCGCCCGACCAAGGCGTGAACGAGCAAAGAGAAAAGGTTTCATGGGCATCTCCGGAATGCTGGGTTGAGACAGGCCCGCATCCGCATGCCGAAGTGCGACACGCTGGTGTGGGCCTGAGGCCCCGCCGCGCAAGCAAACGAGGTCCGGAGTGCACGGTAAGTTTGATGCGGCACTGCTGACAGTGCGCTGGCGCACTGTCAGGAAGAATTGCAGCCG
>JANNFB010000231.1:0-4488 GCA_031379365.1 Burkholderiales bacterium | reverse complement strand
GATCGACGATGCGCCCTGGGGCTTCGCCGTGTCGCACTACGGCCGCTGGGCCCACCTGGACCGCGGCTGGGCCTGGGTGCCCGGGCCCGTGGCCAGCCGTGCGTACTACGCGCCGGCGCTGGTGGTGTTTGTCGGCGGCAGCAATTTCCAGCTTCAGATCGCCAGCGACAACGTCAACGCCGTGGCCTGGTTCCCGCTCGCGCCACGCGAGGTGTACCGGCCTTCGTATCCCGTCAGCCGCGGCTATTTCGAGAACCTGAACCGCAGCAACACGGTGATCAACACCACCGTGATCAACAACACCTACAACAACATCAACGTCACGAATGTCGTCTACGCCAACCGGCAGGTGACGGGTGCCGTGGTGGCCGTGCCGGCAACCATCTTCGTGCAGTCACAGCCGGTGGCCCGCGCCGCGCGGCCGCTGACGCGGGCGATCGTCGCCACCGCACCGGTGGCCATCGCTGCGCCGGTGGCACCGAGCGAGAAGAGCGTGCGCGGCGCCGCGGCGCAACGCGACCAGCCACCGGCGCGGGTGTTCGAACGCGCGATCGTGGCGCGCAGCGTGCCACCGGCAGCACACGGCGGCCTCGCGGCGCAGCAGCCGCAACTCGCGGCCAAGCCGGGACAGCCGCTCGACGAGAACGCGCGCAAGCAGGTCAAGCGTGCGCCGGACGCGCCGGCACCCGTCGTGAGAATGGTGACGCCTGCCACGCAGCCAGCACAGCCACTGCGCGAATCGGCGTCCGAACCTGCTGCGCCACCGCGCGGCAATGCCAATCGACAGGCACCACAGGCGCCACAGGACCGACAGGACAAGCAGGATAAACAGGACAAGCCGAACAAGCCAGACAAGAGCGAGCCCCGCGGCCGCGCGGCCGCTGCGCCCGCGCCCAATGGGCTCGAGCCGGCGCGCCAGGCACCACCCGTGCCGGCCCCACGAACTCAGGAACCCACCGCCGAGCCGCCCGCACGTCAACGCGGCAACTCGGGCCAGCCCGGCAAGCCTGAGCAACCGGGCCGCCCCGAGCCGGCGCCCGCCGACCAGCCGCAACAGCCGGCGCGCAAAGCGCCGCCCGCCGCACCCGTCGTTGCCCCGACGCCAACCGCACAGCCGGCTGCGCAGGCACCCGCTGCCCCCGCACCGCGCGCGATGCCTGCGCCACCCGCGCCACCCGCGCCGCCGGAAGTGCGCCAGCGTGGCAAGCCCGAGCCACGCGACGCGCCTGCTTCGCCGCCCGCTGCCCAAGCCCCCGCAACGCCAGCCGCGTCGGCGCCTGCGGCGCGCGCACCGAACCAGAAGAACAAGAAAGACCGCGATGAAACCGATGTCGAAGAAGGCAAAGGCAATCGCAAACCGTAGGCGCCGCAGCGGCGCCGGGCCCCTGCCCTCACTGTCCCGCATTACCCCTCAACCCCCAAGGAGTCTCACCATGAACTTTCGCAGCCCTCTTATCGCCACCTTCGCCGCCATCGCCCTGCTCAGCGCGGCCGGCTGCGCCGTCACGCGCGGCCAGGAAACCGTCGGCGCCTACATCGACGACGCCACCATCACGACCCAGATCAAGAGCCGCATGATCGAGAACAAGAGCGTCGATGCCGCCAGCATCAAGGTCGAGACACTCAACGGCACCGTGATGCTGTCGGGCTTCGCCAAGAACGCCACCGAGAAGGCCACCGCCGAGACGATCGCGCGCGACGTCAACGGCGTGAAGTCGGTGCGCAACGAAATCGCCGTGCGGCCGTAAGGAGTTCACCATGCTCGAAACCATTGCCGTCATTCTGATCGTGCTGTGGCTGCTCGGCCTGGTCACCTCGACCACGATGGGCGGCTTCATCCACATCCTGCTGGTCATCGCCGTCGTGGTGATCCTGATCCGCGTCGTCCAAGGCCGGCGCATTTAGCAACGCACTGAGGTGACACCATGAGCTCGAATCAGATCATCGCCATCGTGCTGATCGTCGCCGGCGTCCTCGGCTTGGCCTACGGCGGCTTCAGCTACGACAAACAGACCACCGGTGCCAAGCTCGGCCCGATCGAGCTGAAGGTGACGGAGAAAAAGACCGTCAACGTGCCGATGTGGGCCGGCATCGGCGCCATCGTGGCCGGCGGCTTGCTGCTGGTGGTCGGCGGGCGCAGAAGCTAGGAAGAGCCGCGCCGATGGGTGCGGGTTGTCGCAGCCATCGGCGTCGACTCTTCGGGCTTGACGAAGTGACCCTGCCGGAGCGGATGCGCCAGCGCCGTGTCACGCCCGAGCCGTGTGAACACGACCCCGAACCGGCCCAAGCCCATGCACCCTGAGCACGAACCCACGCCGCTCGAGAAGCACGCACTGCTGCTGCTGTTGGTCGCGGTGTCGGCAGCGATGGCCTGGATCCTGTTGCCCTTCTACGGCACGGTCCTGTGGGGCACCATCCTGGCGTTGCTGTTCGCGCCCTTGTACCGTCGCCTGCTGCCGCGCCTGCGAAATCGCCGCACGCTCGCCGCGCTGCTGACCCTGCTGGTGGTGCTGCTGTTGGTGGTGCTGCCCACGGTGCTGATCAGCCTCGCCCTCGCGCGCGAGGCCGCCGCGGTGTACGAGCGCCTGCAGTCGGGCGCGCTGGATCCGGCGCTCTACTTTCGCGGCGTGTTCGAGGCCCTGCCCGCGGGAGTCACGGCCTGGCTCGACCGCTTCGGCCTGGTGGACTTCAGCACCTTGCAGCAGCGCCTGACCGATGCCCTGGCGCAGGGCAGCCGCTTCATCGCCGCGCAGGCCCTGAGCATCGGCCAGGACACGTTCGACTTCATCGTGCAGCTGTTCATCACGCTCTACCTGGCCTTCTTCCTGATCCGCGATGGCGACGCCTTGGCGCGCGCATTGCGCCATGCGACCCCGCTGGCGCCAGCCCACCTGAAGGAGTTGTCGGCCAAGTTCACGGTGGTGATCCGTGCCACCGTCAAGGGCAACCTGCTGGTGGCCGCACTGCAGGGCCTGCTTGGCGGCGTGGCGTTCTGGTTCCTCGGCGTCCAGGGCGCCTTGTTGTGGGCCGTGCTGATGGCCTTCCTGTCGCTGTTGCCGGCCGTGGGCGCCGCTCTGGTGTGGGGCCCGGTGGCTCTGTACTTCCTGCTCACCGGCGCGCTCTGGCAAGGCCTGGCACTGAGCGCCTGGGGCGTGCTCGTGATCGGCCTGGTGGACAACCTGCTGCGCCCCCTGCTGGTGGGCAAGGACACGCGCCTGCCCGACTATCTGGTGCTGATCACCACGCTCGGCGGCATGGCGGTGCTGGGCATCAACGGCTTTGTGCTGGGCCCGGCGATCGCGGCCATGTTTGTTGCGGCATGGCACATCTACGGTGCAACCCGTGCTGCAGGCAGGGCCGGCGAGCGTTGATCGGGGCGCTGCGCCGCAGCGGCCCGGCTGAGGCTACGGAACGCGCTTTCGGGTCGCCAGCAACGCCGGGCCCACCGGGGCCAACACGGTGTGCGCGACGATGTCCACGGCCGCCGCGCGCGCTTCAGGCCTCGCGCAAGGCCTTGCCGCGCAGGCGCAAGGCGTTGCCGATCACCGAGACCGAGCTCAGGCTCATCGCCAGCGCCGCAATCATCGGCGACAGCAGCCAGCCGGTGAACGGGAACAGCACCCCCGCGGCCAGCGGCACGCCCAGGGCGTTGTAAACGAAGGCGAAACCCAGGTTCTGCTTCATGTTGGCGATGGTCTCGTTCGAGATCGCACGCGCCTGGGCGATGCCGCGCAAGTCGCCCTTGACCAGCGTGACTTGCGCGCTGTTCATCGCCACGTCGGTGCCGGTGCCCATCGCCACGCCGACATCGGCCTTGGCCAGTGCCGGCGCGTCGTTGATGCCGTCGCCGGCCATCGCCACGATGCGGCCTTCGCGCTGCAGCTTTTCCACCAGGGCCAGCTTGTCGGCCGGTTTGACTTCGCCATGCACCTCGTCGATGCCGAGCTTGGCCGCCACCGCCTTGGCCGTCGTTAGACCGTCGCCCGTGGCCATGATGACGCGCAGGCCACTGGCCTTGAGCGTTGCGAGGGCCTGGGCCGTGCTGGCCTTGACCGGGTCGGACACAGCCAACAGGCCGGCGAGCTGGCCGTCGATGGCCAGGAGCATCACGCTGGCGCCCTCGCCCCGCAAGGCTTCGGCCTGCGCCTTCAATGCATCGACAGCGATATCGAGCTGGGTCATCAGGGACGTGTTGCCAAGGGCCAATGCCTTGCCACCGACGCTGCCGCGCACGCCCATGCCGGTGCTCGCCTCGAAGCCTTCGGGCTTGTCCAGCGCCAGGCCGCGCTCGTGCGCCGCGGCGACGATGGCGGCCGCCAGCGGATGCTCGCTGCCCTGATCCAGGCTGGCGGCCAGGCGCAGCACTTCGTCTTCAGTGAAACCGGCCGCAACGACGACGCGGTCGAAGCGCGGCTTGCCTTCGGTGAGGGTGCCGGTCTTGTCCACGATCAGGGTATCGACCTTGCGAAAGTTCTCGATCGCCGCCGC
>JANNFB010000189.1:0-13144 GCA_031379365.1 Burkholderiales bacterium | reverse complement strand
CCCACTGCTGGCTCGGCTGCGTGAGCAATGCCCGCAGCTGACTGCCGAAATGCATGTGACAAATCGCCCGGTGAAGTTCGTCGAGGAAGGGTTTGATTGCGGCGTGCTGGTCGGCGCCATTACCGACGACAGGCTCGTCGCCAAACGTCTGCTGGAGAATCCGCGCGCGCTCGTCGCCGCGCCGGCGCTGGTGGCGAGACTGGGATTACCGAACAAGCCGGGCGACCTAAAAGCCTGGCCGTGGGTGGGATTGCTTGGCCCACATTTCCTCATCGAACGCTCCGTCCAGCTCACGAACGACGGCAAAACCGAGACGCTGGAATTTGATGCTGCACTGCGGCTGGACGGCGTCACCTCCATGCGCGCCGCGTTGTTGGCTGGAGCGGGAGTCGCGGTAATGCCGCACTTTGCCGTGCGCGAAGCAGTCGCCGAAGGCGCGCTGCAACTGCTTCTGCCCGATTGGAGAATTCCGCCCGTGGCGTTTCACGCCGTCTATCCCGCCTCACCTTATGTGCCAGCGAAAGTGCGCGCTTTCGTGGACTTGTGTGTGCGGGAAATGCCGGGAAGATTCGACGAAGTCAGATGAAGCACACGCTGCGGTTTAGACGGCGTGTTCGATCGCTACGCCAACACCACGCATCTGCGGACAGGCGCACAGATCCGAGGACGCAGCAGCCCAGTCCTCAGCACAGCTGATCTTCAGCAATGTCAGCATCTGGCCGTCCAGCACCAACCGTGGAAGTCAGCTGTCTGGACGCGTAACGCGAGCGTCAGCTGTCCGGCAGCGAGATCGCGCACCCGACTGGCGCTGGACGGCCCATTCCAGTCCTTCGGCTATCCGAATTGCTGGCCGCAGAGCGGACTCTCCGCTCAACGGGCCAGCTCGCGCTGCGCGCGAGCGTCCTTGCGGCCGTTGGCGCTCCGCTTGAGCGGCTAGGCGCCACTGGCGCTGCGGCGCGTAAGCAGCAGGCCGACTCCTGCTAAGCCGAGTAGCGAAGCGCAGACTCGATTGAATGCTCTCTTTCGAGCTGGCATCGAGAACCACTGGCTTAGGTGTGAACCCATGTATGCGTACGCCGCGATGGCCACCCACTCAAGCGCGAGGAAGGCTGATCCCAGAATGAAGAACTGAGAGCCGGCAGGGTGCGCTGTGTTGACGAACTGAGGTAGAAAGGCAGTGAAGATGAGTATGGCCTTGGGGTTTCCGACGGCAACCAAGAACTCTTGCTTCGCCAACAACCAAGTGGACCTCTCGGCTTGAGAATCAGAAACAACTTCGCCGGGCTCTGACCGCCGCAGCTGTATTGCCAGATAGAAGAGATAGAGCGCACCCGCAACCTTTATGCAGTAGAAGGCAATCTCAGAAGCCAGCAGGACAACCGCAAGACCTGACGCCGCCAGTGCAATCATTCCGACGAAAGCGATTAGCCGGCCGGCACCGGCTATGCAGGCTCTTGTGAAGCCATAACGTGTGCCGTTCGCAATTGACAGGAGGTTGTTTGGCCCGGGTGCCATGTTCAGCGCGAAGCATGCAGGGACGAACAGAAGGATTGACTCTGTAGACATATTGCAGTGCAGTGTTGTGGAGCCTAAATCGAGCTAAGCGGGCGACGACGGCAGGGCGCCAGGTCCGGGCTGGCGAGAATGTACCGCGTACCGCCAGACCGGTCCGGATCGTCGCTGGCCGACCCACTGCTGACATCCACCGGACCAGATTGGGCGCCTGGAAGCTGGCCTTCCCAGCGCCGTGCGCATGAGTGTTCCATTGACACAGCACAGGGTGCAGGTTTAGCTAGAAGCAGCGTTACTGTCGGCGGCAAAGATCGATGGGCGATGTTCATGGTCGAGTCGCCAATGCTGGGGTCGGTAACGCCAGCTCGGACGGGCTCGTCCGGTATCTCACCAGAGCCACCCCGAGCACCAGCATCCAGATCGGCAGCACGACGTTGTTGAGCGCTGCGATCGGCTCGACCCAGCGGGTCACGTTACGCAGCATGGCCAACCAGCCCAGCAGGCTGGCCGACGCGCCGGCCACCAGCAGCCAGCGCCGTGCAGGTGCCGCCGCGCGGGTGAGCAGGAGGGCAGCGCACAGGAAGAACGAGTTCAGGAACAGCTCGCCCAGAAACTCGCCGACGAAGTTGCCCAGGTAGCTGTTGGAAGCATCGAAGACCGCGCTGATGGCCTCGCGCGCGGCGGGCGACGCATCCGCGTAGGCGAGGGCAAGTTGCCAGTGCAAGCTGGGCCAGCGCAGCAGACCGGCCAACAGGGCGGCGGCACTCAACAAACCCAGGATCAGGGCCGCCCTGGCCGCCAGCGGCGCGGCATGGCGCCCGGCGGCGTAGACGCCGATGGCCGTGGGCAAGAGCAGCAACGGGATCAACCCGTACAGCACCCAGACCGCGCGGCCGCCCGGCCCCAGCGCCAGCAGCCGCGGCAACACCTGTGCCGCTGGCAGGTCCAGTACATCGGGGTAGCCGAAGCTGCGTGCCAGCACCACGAAGACGGCGGAGAACAGCAGCGTCGCGGCGATCAGCGAACCACCGCCCATCACAGTCGCTGCACGCGACAACCTGGTTGACTCACGACTCACCCTAAACTCCTTCTGACACCTTGAGCGGCGTGACAGAAGTGTGGAGTGGGCCGGTCCGATCAGGAATGACGGGACGCGCCACCGACTTGACCCGGCGCGCCAGATTCCTTGCCTTAATGGAGCCCCGATGCGCGAGGCCACGATTGCGACGTCGCTGCTGATCGACTTCCTCGGTTTCCTTGGCCGTCGCGGCCTGGCTGCCGAAACGGTCTGTCGGGCGGCGCAGATTGACCTCGCTTGGGTCGACGAGCCCAATTCACGTGTCCCCGCGGCGGCGATGGAACGGCTGTGGGCCGCGGCGGAGCAACTCACCGGCGACGCCGACCTGGGCCTGCACAGTGCGGAGTCGTATAACCCTGGCGCGTTGAGCATCGTCGGCTACGTGATCCTCAGCTGTCGAACGGCAGCTGAGGCGCTGGAGCGCCTTGCCTGCTGCGCGCCGCTGCTGAACGAGGGGCTGAAGGTCAGGGTCGAACACGCGCATGGCACAACGATCTGCCGGTTCGGCGCGGCGGACGACCTTGACAGTTATCTTCGCCGCTCGCCGCGCCAGGCCGTCGAGACCTTGGCTGCCGGTATCGTGCTCACGCTCGGGCGGCTGGCGACGCGGCCTCCGGTGCCGATCGCCGTGAGCTTCCAGCATGCCGCGCCTGCGTCCATCGCCGAACATGCGCGGCTGCTAGGCCCCGTGGTCCGTTTCGATCAGCCCGACAACGCCGTCGTGTATCCCACTTCGGCGCTGGCGGCAGGCATGCTGTCAGCCGATCCAGCGCTGCTGGAGGTGTTTGAGGGCGACGCCCGGCGTCGCCTCGAACAACTCAAGTCACACGGTGCCGTGAGTGGCCGGGTGCAAAGCATCGTCGGTGCGCGCCTGAAGGGCGAAGTGCCCAGCCTGGCCGTCATTGCCTCTTAACTGGCGATGAGTGAACGATCGGTTCAGCGCAGCCTCACCGAGGAGTCCACCTCCTACCGGGAAATCGTCGACGAGGTCCGCAAGGACCTTGCGCTGTCTCACCTGTCGCGACCTGGCGCCACGGCCGCCGACGTGGCTTTCCTGCTCGGGTTCTCGGAGCCCAGCGCATTCACCCGTGCGTTCCGCCGCTGGACCGGGTCGTCGCCCTCCCAATTCAGGTGCGCCTGAGGCCACGATTCAGTCCGAAGACCTGCCTTGACATTCAGTGGACGCAGGTGCGGCGGGGTCGATTGCACGGCACGTTGTGACGCAGGACGGGCTCTTTCAGCTGCCAAGCTCAAGCGGCCCGTGCCCGCATCGGCTTGCCGTAAACCCGACGGCCGTGACTTTCCGGAACTGGCCGACCGCCGGCAGCCATGAAAGGCGGGTATCGGGCTAGCCAACTTGGATGTCAGCTGTCCGGCGGCGAGATCGCGCGCCCGACTGGCGCTGGACGACCCTGAACCGACATCCGCTGTCCCGATCTCGCCGCCCTGAAGCTGCCGGTCGAGTCCGCCCGCAGGCCCCCGGTGCAGGCCCGCAGCCGCGAGCACAGTTGGGCGGGCAGTACTGCCTCAATCGCTACGCGTGACAACCGCCAAAGCACCCGCCATCATCATCAGCCCCATCGCCTGCACTGGCACGAGCATCCGGCCGTAGACCATTGCGTCTACCGCAATCGCCGACAGCGGATAGACAAACTGCAGGCCCGCCACCATGGCCGCCGGCAACCGCGCAAAGCCGGCGTACAACAGCACATAGGCTAGCGCGGTATGCACCAGCCCAAGCGCGGCCAGCCAACCCCAGGTGGCGCCCCAGGGCGGCAGGCCGGTCAACGCGACCCAGGGCAGCAGCAGCAAAGCACCCACGGCGCATTGCCAGCCGGTGAGCGCAAGCGGAGCCGCCAGGCCAGGCCCGGCCGACTGCGCAACGCGCCGCGCGAGCAGCGTCACCACGGCGTATGCCAGGGCGCCACCAGCGCACAGCAGCAGGCCCAGAGTGTGCGCTTGGCCAGCGGACGCGCGTTGCGGATCGAAAGCCGCAACCAGGGCGAGTCCAAGCAGCGCCACGGCGCATGCCACCCATTGACGTGGGCGCACCGGCTCCTTCAGCACCAGCGCCGCGATCGCCATCACGAAGAAGGGCTGGACGTGGAAGACGATGGTCGCCAGTGCGATCGACGTCATACCGATGGCGGCGAAGAACAGGCCCCAGTTCAGCGCCATCAGCGCGCCGCAGGCAATGGCCGCCAGCAGCGCTTGGCGCGGGAGGCGCAGCGCCGTGAGTTGGCCCGTGATCGCCAGCACGAGCAGCACGCCGAGCAGCCCGAAGGCGCAGCGGAACCAGACGGCGGTGAGCGGCGGCTGCCCGGCTTTGAGCAGGAACACACCCAACGTGCCGAGCAGCAAGCCGCCGGCAGTGGTGAGAAGCAGGCCGCTGCGCTGCGCTGACGCGGCTGCCTGGGTAGAAGATAGGGACATGGCACGATGCTCGCCGTAAGCGCCAACGGCGAAAAGCGTAGCTTTCGATACTCAGAGCTTCGATAATCGAAAGCATGCCCGCGACTGATCTACAACTCGACTGGCTGCGCGCCTTTGTCGCCGCGGTGGATGTCGGCTCGCTGGCTGGCGCAGCACTGCGGGTGCATCGTTCGGGCTCGGCGGTGAGCATGCAGATCGCCAAGCTGGAACAGGCCGCCGGCCGTACGCTGCTGCTCCGCGGCCCGCGCCACTTCGAGCTGACACCGGCCGGCCTGGAACTGCTGCCCCACGCCCGTGCGCTGCTCGAACAGCATGGCCGAGCTGTAGCTGCGCTGCACGAGCGCCCACTGTCCGGGCGTGTGCGCCTGGGCGTGCCCGACGACTATGCCGAGCGTTACCTTACGCCGGTACTGCGTCGATTTGCGGAGCGTCACGCTGCAGTCGACGTGGAACTGGACTGTGAGCAGAGCACAGCGCTGATCCCGCGAGTCCTGCGTGGCGAGCTGGATTTGGCTCTGATCTCGCGGGACGGCCCACGTCGTGGCCACTGGCTGTTCGACGAGCCGCTGGTCTGGGTCGGCTCGCCGCAGTTCGAAATCTGGCGCCGCGAGCCGCTGCCGGTGGCGGTGTACGAGGCTGGCAGCCGCGCACGCGAGGGCGCGTTGCGGGCGCTGAAGGCGGCGCGACGCGGCTACCGCATAGTTGTCAATACACCGAGCTTGGCGGGCCAGATAGCCGCTGTGGACAGTGGCCTGGCAGTTGCGGTACTCACACGCTGCAGCGTGCCCACGCACCTGGTGATTCTGGGCGAGCGCCAGGGCCTGCCACTGCTTCCGGCGATGCAGGTGGCGGTGCTCGCCGCTCCAGGTGGGCGCACGCCGGTTGCAGTGGAGGCCATAGCGACGCTCATGAAGCAGACGTTAGCGCAGCCCCGCAGTACTACCTGACGCCGGGTAGCGGACCAAGCTACGTCAGCGTCACCCGGAAGTGCTGGATCGACGTGGTGTTGCGCGGTCCGCTCGGTACGGGGGCACTCCGAGTGGAACGTAGCGCTATCCAGCGTCCGCTGGGGTTACTTTCCGACGGCTTGCATGCGTGTTTCCGAAGCGGTGAGCATGCACGGTGTCAAGTTTGCTGCTACGGCTCAATCTCTCAGTCTGTCGCTCGCTGAAGGGAGGCCCATTGCTCGTCACTCGGTTCGGGTGATCCGTTTGCTATCGCGTCGGCAAGCAAGCAAGGTGCCGTTCGTCGATGACTATTGATGGCCGGGACGAGCCACAGCGAAGTTCAAGTTGGCTGCCGTAAAGCAGTCATCCAAGGCGGGCCAGCAGGGAAAATTCTGAGGAGATCACCAAGGGCTGGTTATGGCCGTCCTCCGAGGGCCGCTTGTAAGAACTGCTCACCGCAAAGCAGGCAGTTGGGAAGCGTTCTTGAGCGTCAGCACAGTGGCGTCGAACCCCTCTCACAGAGTAGCTCGCGTCGGCCAGGAACTGACGGCTCAGAATGGCGGCTCCCAGCCTCGGGAAGTGGCGACCTCAGTTGGCTAACCAATTGTCGAGCTTGTCGAAGCTTCCGCTCCAGCCGCCCGTCATGCTGGCCATCTGCTTGACGAACATCGCTAGCGCGGCCTCGGTGAATTCGATGGGCGTCCACTTCAGAGTCAGGAAAGTGCCCTGGTCACGCGGTTCCAGGCGCACTTCGGTCAGCAGTGTCTGAGGCCAATCATTGAAGAATGGCGGTGCGCACTTCACCCCTTCGCGGGTGCAGAAGCTCTGTTCCCACACGACACGGCTGTGCGGTGTGAGTTCACGCCACAGGCACAGGCTGAACATCTCCGGCCCATTGCGCATGGCCGTGCGCGCGATGGTGATGTGTCCGACTGCCTGCGAACCTTGAAGAACTTCCACTGAGGAACCTTGAGGTCCTGACCACTGCGCCATCTTTATCGGATCAGCCCAGGCTTCGTAGACCCGCTCTGGCGAAGCGGTGAACTGACGGGAAATGACAAAGACGGAAACTTGAGGCTTCGTCATGTGGGGTCCTTGGTTTGGTCGAGAAATGTGGCGAGAGCATTCAAGCGGCCCGGCCAATAGGAGGCGATGTCCTGAATGAACCGTTGTGCAAGCATGGAGTCCAGATCAACTCAGCGTTGGCACACACCTCAGGCCTGCATCTGCAAGAGGATAGTGCGCTCGAGGCCTGCATAGCGATGGACTAGCGCCTCGCGACATGCGGCGTTTGCCATCATCGAGAGAAAGTGCTGGCGGCTCGGGTAGCGGACCATGAGGCATTTGTCCCAGTCCTGGCTGGCATCGCCGATGAAGGGCCTGTCGACCTGCCCTTCCCAAACCACCTCGGCGCGGCTCACGTCGCCAACCGTTTCCACGAACGCCGTCTGGTACCTGCGGTAGGCCTCCGCACCCGAGCAGGGCGCGTGGGGTGACCCTGCGGGGTAGTTCGCTCGCTCGCGGAACTTCAGAAGATTGAGCATCACCACCTCGCCGTCGGGGCCGGCATCGCGCAATGTGCGCACCTGATCAGCCGTGGGGTCGATGGACGGATTGAAATTGGCGGGTGGGAACGTCATGGGGTCGGCCCTATCTGCTGCTGCGCGGTGAATGCGCAAACCGCATTGTCGACGCGGGCAGGAACCCGACGAAGTACTTGGCCTGCCAGTAAGCGGCTGGCGGACAAAGGCGGTAGATGGCCGTCCAGCACCAGCCGGGCGCGCGCTCTCGCCGCCGGACAGTTGCCATCCAAGTTGGATGGCCCGCTACCCGCCTTTCATGGTTGCCGGCGGTCGGCCAAGGCCGCCGCCCGCAAGGCGCCTGCGCGCAAGGCCCCGGCCCCGGGGCTGATCGACCGTGAAGCTGTTGGTGGTGGCGGTGGGCCAGCGCCAGACGGGCTGAAGGGCTGAACCGTCGCTGTCAGTCCCGGGGCGGCCATGCGAAGGACCAGGGCGAGCGCCGCAGGCGACCGCGCAGGGCCGCCGCGATCCTTCCGCGGTCCTTCACCTGCACACCGCGCGAGCGCAGTGCCACCTTGAACGCCAGGTAGAAGCTGACGCCGAGGTTGAGGACGCCGACCGCCGCAATGCCCGCCACGCACCACCAGAACGCGGCGCTGGCCAGCACCGACCAACCCAGGGTGCTGGCCGCAGCAGCAAGCTGCCCGGTGGCCAGCGTCACGTGTCGCACCTCGATCGGCAGCCCCACGAACGCCAGCAAGGCGGGCAGCAGCCCCAGCATCAGCCCCAGCGACACATTGCCCGCCAGACCGGACACGTTGACCCGCCACCAGCGTGCCCAGCGTGTCGCCCTGGCGCTGCCCAGCGTGGCCACGATGCGCGGGTTCCAGGCGATGGCACTGTCCAGGCGGTGAAAGACGAACCAGTTCTCCGCCCAGCCGGCGACCAGCGAACTGAAGAACAGCAGCACGCCAGTGAAGGCGGCGAAGAGCGCCGTCGGCCCCAGCAGGCTCAGGCTGTGCAGCACGTAGTCGGCGTCGGCCACGGTCACCAGGTTGCCGCCCAACAGTGCATTCGACGCCCACTGCACACCCAGCACCACCGGCACCACCGCGGCCAGGTTGCCAACCACGCCCGCCATCTGGGTGCGGATCAGCTGCGCCACGCGGTCGACGAAGGCGGCCACTTCCTCGTCGGTGGCGGCACTGCCGGCGGGCAGCGTGGCCGCCATGGCGGCGGCCGTCATGGCCGGCTGCTTGGTGGCCAGGGTCCAGTGCAGCAGCATGATGAGCACGAAGCTGGCTGCATACATCGCCCCCGCCCAGAGACCGCCCCAGAAGGCTGACAGGCCCAGCAGGGCGATTGCGAACTTGGCGAACGTGGTGCCCGCTACCACCGCGCCCCCACCGAATGCGCGTCTCAGCATGTCGCGGTGTTCGGCGCGGTCGCGTGCGATGTAGTGTTTGCCGGTCTCGGCGCTGCGCTCGGCCACCTGGCGCGCCAGCAGCGAGTAATGCTGCGAGAACAGCGCACGCAGCCCCCGCTGCTCGCGCAGTACGCCCAGCAGCTCAACCAGCAGGTGGCGTCCTTCGGTGAGCGCACTGGCGTCGTCCGGCGCCAGCAGGCTGTCGAGCAGACGCTCGATGCGGGCCAGCCGACCGTACAGCTGGTCCAGGTCGTACACGATGTTGACCGACACGCCGTGCTGCGCCAGGTGCGGCATCACGCTGTCGGCGGCGCGGCGCGCAGCATCCAGCAGTGCGCGCAGGAAGGCGGCGTCACGAAGCGCGGCGTCGCTGTCGCCGGTCGTGACCGACTCGTGCAGTGCAGCCACGGCCGCGCCGATCTGGTGAAAGGGCTTGGACGCCAGCGCCTCTGCATCCATGCGCTGACGCAACGCTGGCGTGAACGCAGCCGACTGCACCGTGCTGGCCAGTCGCATCAGAGACTCGAGCAGGGTGGCGCGCAACATGCCCTCGGGCGGCCCGAGCCAGCTTGCAGCGCGCGCGGCGGTGTCGGCATCCAGCGCTGAAATCCATTCCGCATCGTCGGCATCGAAGAGCAGCGGGAACAGCACGGCCAGCTCGGTCGTCGCCGGCGTGCCGGGCAGCAGGCGCTGCTGCACCCGCGACCACAGTTCACCGGCGAACGACACCCGCGCGCCGAAGCAGAAGTCGGCGAGCAGGGACGGCGCGTCGATGTCGCGCCAGAACGCCGCACGCAAGGCCAGCAGTCGGTCACGAAGATCGTCCTGGCGTTCGATCTGGTTGAGCAGGTGCTTCAGCCGCAATGCCGGGCGCGGCGTGCGGGAATCGTCATCTGCGGCCAGCGACTCCGGCGACGCCGAGGCGGGCGCGTGGCGAAGCCACTCCATGAGGCGCACCAGCCAGAGGTGGCGCTCGGCCAGCGTGGCCGTGGACTGCGCTGCATTCACCAGCGCGGTCAGGTCCCAGCCACTTAGCGCGGGTCGCACGGCGGTGTCCAGGGCATGTCAGTGGCGCCCGGCCGCCCGAAGACGCTGACGCGCCCCTTGGGGGCAGCGAACAAAGTGAGCTTGGGGCTGTTTCATCCTAGTCCTCGTGAATCAGGGCAGTGACACACCACTTCCATGGCGCGATGGAGCACGGTGCTTGCCCGCTGTCCGGTTCGTCGCGGTGGAGACCAGCGGCCGCCGCGGTGGCGCCGTTTTTGCAGGCAACACAACGGCCCTGGCAATGGTTGCGGCGCGACTCTAACGCGAAGGCGGGTGGCCGCCTGTAGGAGCGTGCCCACGCGCAATGGCGGTCCAGGACGATAACCGCCGCCTGCATGGCGCTTGACGATGGCGTATGTGTGCCGACGCCGATTTGACCCGTTTCTGTTGGTTCTGCCGATAGACAACTGATCCGGCTGATTGAAAATTGTGGACCGGGACGCTGGCGTCGCGCGCCGATAGGTAGGGTCATGTGTCAGTCGGCGCAGCGGGTCAGTATTCCACCGGCGTCGACACCTCACACACCGTGGGCTGCCGTCGCGGGTAGCGCCGCGCTCACCTTGGCGTGCCCCGATGTCGCAAGCGACTTGCATCGGAGCAGCGCGTGCGGTGTGGCTTCATCGGCGGTCCAGCCGAAGACGTTGCCGTGCTGGACCAGCGGCGCGGAGGCCAGGCCGGAGCTGCCGCGGTGGCGGTGTTGCCAGTCGTCGCTCCGCTGGTTGTCCCGGGAGTGGAGCGGAGCATCGTCGGCGGGGCGCATCCAGTAGCAGCCGCGCTGCGTACGTTGATGAGCCCGCCAAGCAGGCGGGTACAAATCACGTTCAACAAACCAACCGGAAGAGACCATGATCAAGTTCCAGAGCATTTCACCGCTGGCCCGCAAGGGTCTCCTGTCCTTGGCCTTCGTCGCACCGTTCGCCATCGCCGGGCACCTCAACACCTTGCTGAACGCCGAGCTTGACGGTCGCCAGCAGGTCAACACCACCGGCAGCAACGCCATCGTCGGCGACGCTGACGGCCGCGGCGAGTTCTACGCCTTCGGCATCGACGCCAACAAGGACACCCTTTGCTACAACCTGCAGGTCAAGCGAATCGGCGAACTCGACCTGCCGCCCAACAGCCCCGCAAACCCCAGCACACGCTTCGCGCACATCCACGCAGGCAAGGCTGGCGCGAACGGCCCGGTGGTGGCCAACATCGCGTGGCCGCAGGGGGGTCAAGCTGCCGACTGCCTTGACGGCATCGCCCAATCCTCCCGCTTCGAGTTGACAAATACGAATTTTGCGTCGCCGAAGGAGCTGATTGCCGACATCCTGACGAACTCCGCGAACTACTACGTCAACGTCCATAACGTCGAGTTCCCCAATGGTGCCATCCGCGGCCAACTGCGCATCGCTGAGTTCTGATCCGACGGCGTTGTGGCGTGAGCGGCTGGCACAACGCGTCGTGCCGCAGAGGGTGTAGCGCGACAAGTCCTCGTCGGCCGCCGGATCGGCGCGCTTGACGTGCACGGTCGCGGCGTCCAATACCAGCGTCTCGAAGCTGCGGTTGGGGCGCGTCGAAGCTGATCCCGGCCAGCAGACACTTCACCGCCGTCGCCACGCGGCGCGCGCCGATGTTTCCGGTGCGCTCGTGGAAGTCGCAGGCGGTCTGCGCCACGCGCTGGATGCCGTCTGCCGTGATCTGCAGCATCACAACCGCGGGCGCCAGCCGCGCCTGCTACCGCATCACTGGGCTGGTATGCGTACTCACGAGGAGGTCCTCGAAGCCGGCAACACCCAATGATCTGAGCCCGACGCGGCTAGGGAAGGGTAATTCCAGAACGGTCTTTCCGGCGGGTGCCTTCGCAGAAGCCGCAGAAGCCGCAGCAGCGCATCGACTGCGAAACTTCAGTCCAGTTGGCCTTCCTGGCGCAACACGGCGGTCAGCGCGTCGAGGCACAGCGGGTCGATAGCCGTGCCCAGGCTCTCGGCCATCATCGCCAGCGTGCGTGGAATGGGCACCGCGCTGCGATAGGGCCGTTCGGCCGAGATCGCGTCGAAGATGTCGGCGGTGGTGATGATGCGGGTCTCGATGCTGATCTGGCCGTCGGCAAGCCCTAGCGGATAGCCCTTGCCATCCAACCGCTCGTGGTGCGCGGCAGAGATGCGAGCCAGTTCGGCAAAAGCGTCGATGCGACCCAATATGTCCTGTGTGTATGCCGCGTGACGCTGAACCGCAGCCCATTCGTCGGCATCGAGTTTGCCTGGTTTGTCGAGCACGGTGTTGCTCACGCCCAGCTTGCCCACGTCGTGCAGAAGCGCGCCGCGTCTCAGCCAGCGGGTGCGCTCAGCCGACAGTCCCAGCTGCGCAGCGATGCGCTCGGTGTACGCCGCCACACGTGTGCTGTGACCACTTGTGTAGGGGCTCTTTGCGTCAACCACCTGGCCAAACGCTTCGGCAATATCGTCGAGGTAGGCTTCATCCAGCGGCATGACATGCGCGCCTGGCTCCAGTGCCTGCACGGCCTGATCTAAGCCGGGACTGGCCAGCACCGCCCAGAATGCGCTGTCCCGGCCCACGCTAGTGACGGCTTCCACGAGCTCCGGGTCGAACCAAGTGCCGGCGCGCTTGGCCACCTCCACCAGAGCAGCGTCGGACCCGCCAGTGGAGTGGAATACGTCCACAACTTGGGCTAACAATGCGATACGCGAGTACAGCGGGATCTGCTGGCCGCGCAGCCCTTGAGGCTTGCCCTGGCCGTTCCAATGTTCGTCCAACCCTGCGATGCCCTCGCTCACGGCGGCGGGAAACCGCAGTTGGCGCGCGATGTCGGCACCTCGCGTGCAGCGCGTCTGGATCAGCTCTGTTGCGATCGCAGGACCATTGCGCATGATGTTGAGAACGGCGCTCAACCGCTGTGCCAGCCCAGCTTTCAGGCCGGTGTGGGTGAACACGAACTGCAGCATCTGCGGCAGGCTTTCGCCCACGGTCTTGAAGTCTTGCTTGAAGCGGCGGTCGTCGGTGAGATAGAGCTCACAGATACGCGCGGCATTGCTGCTGCAGCCCAGGTCCTTCAGCAGCAGCGTGTAGTAGAGCTCCCACAAGGCATATTCAGGCAGGCCAAGCACTTGACCGATGCGCATGCCGATCCAGCAGCTGCGCACGCAGTGGCCGGGCGGCTGACCTTCGGTGATGTCCA
>JANNFB010000162.1:0-10291 GCA_031379365.1 Burkholderiales bacterium | reverse complement strand
CCGCTCTCGGGGCAGGCGATCAGGTAGTTGTAGTTGCGGTAGGCGTTGCCGGTCCAGATGCGCTCGACGATCATCGCGTGGCCTTGATGGGGGGAAAGGGCATTGTAGGAAGCGCGCTCTGGTGACAGGCGCGACGCGCTGGGGCGTGCCGTGTCAACGCAGCGGCAAGCCGCGCAGCGCGTGCGCCAACTCGGCAGCCTGCCAGACCGCGATGCGGTGCTCGGCCGCAAAGGGGCGGGCGTTATCGCTGATGGGGCCCAGGCCGATGTAGAGCGCGTCGGGGGCCTCGCTCTTGTCGCGCGCGGCTTGAAGCGTTCGCAAGACTTCCAGGCCCGTGCGCGCCGACTTCCAGCGCCGTGCGCTGACCAGCATGCGACGGCCCTGGCGCTCGAGCTCGAAATCGACACCGGCTGTCTGACCCGGTTGCACGCGGTAGCCGTCGCGGCGGAAGGCCTGCTCGAGCAAGGCCGCGAACGCCGGCCAGGCCAGGGTGCTCAGGGCCTGCTCGGTCTCGGCCACGCGCGCGTCGCTCGGCAGGTGCCATTGGCGCCGCGCCGCCAGGGCGGCAACGACCACGAAGGGCGCGCCCGACAACGCGCCCACGACGCGGTAGGCCTCGGGCAGGAGGGCAAAGCTGAACAGCGCGAGCAACAGGGCAATGCCTGCGCTGACCCACCACGGCGAGCGCAGCAGAATTGCAAACAGGGAATTCTTCGCCATCTGGAACTTCACGCGACTCTCCAAAACTGGCGAAAACTGCCGATAGGTCAGTTTAGGCGGGGCAAGCAGACCGCTCTCAGCGCCTTCGAGCCCGATCCGTCCGCACCTGCGGCGATACTTGCAATTGCTGAACCTGGACCCTTGCATGCCGACTGCGCCCCTGCCCTTGGACGAAGACGAACGCTTGGTCGCCCTGCGTGGTCTCGCGGTGCTCGACACACCGCCCGAAGCCGAGTTCGACGCTCTGGTGCAGGCAGCCGCGCTGGTTTGCGGCGTGCCGATTTCGCTGGTCAGCTTGGTCGACGCCAGCCGGCAATGGTTCAAAGCCAACCACGGCCTGGCTGGCGCGAGCGAGACGCCTCGCGAGCAGGCGTTCTGTGCCCATGCCATCCTGCAGGACGGGATCTTCGAGGTCGCGGACGCCACCGCAGACCCGCGCTTTGCCGACAACCCCCTGGTCATCGGCGCGCCCGACATCCGCTTCTACGCCGGTGCGCCGCTGCGCTTGGCCGATGGGCAGGCCGTGGGCACCCTGTGCGTGATCGATCGTAAGGCGCGGACACTCACGGCCACGCAGCGGCAGATCCTGCGTCACCTCGGCGATGCCGCCGCGCGCGCCTTGGAGACCCGCCGCCAGGCGCTCGCTTTCGGAGTCAGCCAGGCCCGTTTCCGCGCCTTGAGCGACACCGCGCCGCTGGGCGTGTTCGCCACCGACGCCGACGGCGCCTGCACCTACACCAACGACCGCTGGCAGGCCATCTACGGCCTGTCGGCGGCCGAGAGCCTGGGTCAGGGCTGGAGCCGCACGCTGCATCCGCTCGACAAGGCCGCCGTGTTCTCCCATTGGCAGGCCACCGCCGCGCAGAAGTCCGACTTCGACATGGAGTTCCGCCTCCAGCACGACGACGGCAAGGTGCTGCACGTGCGCTCGGTGTCCCGGCCCGTCGTCGACGACAGCGGACGCGTCACGGGCTACGTCGGCTCGGTTGAAGACGTCACCGAGCGCCTGCAGCGCGAACGGGCGCTGCGCAAGAGCGAGGCCCTGCTCAATCGCACCGGCGAGCTGGCAGACGTCGGCGGGTGGGAGCTCGACCTGAGCGCCGGGTCATTGGTTTGGTCGGACCAGACCTGCCGCATCCACGGTGTGGAACCCGGACACCGCCCGGATCTGAGCGAGGCGATCAACTTCTATGCGCCCGAGGCCCGGCCGGTGATCCAGGCGGCGGTGGAGCAGGCGATGGCGACCGGCCAAGGCTGGGATCTGGAGTTGCCCTTCGTCCAGGCCGGCGGCCAGCGCATCTGGGTGCGTGCTGTCGGCAACGCCGAGTTCGAGGACGGCAAACCAGCGCGGCTGCTGGGCGCGTTTCAGGACATCACGCTGCGTGTGCAGCAGCGCCGGGCCTTGGAAGCCGCCCATGAACGCTTGGCACTTGCCACCGACAGCGGTGGCATCGGCGTGTGGGATTTCGACGTCCAAAGCGGGCAACTGAGCTGGGACCCCTTGATGGCCCGGCTGCACGGCCGGCCCGCCCACGCGATGGTCGGCGGCTACGCCCTGTGGGCCGACCACTTGCACCCGGAGGATCGCGCCGCCACGGAGCTTGCCGTGCAGGCGGCGCTGGCCGGGGACGCAGTCTTCGACGGCGAGTTCCGCATCATCTGGGCGGATGGCAGCGTGCGACACCTGCGCTCGGCCGCACGCGTCACCCGCGATGCGCAAGGCCAGGCGCTGCGCATGGTCGGGGTCAACTGGGATGTGACTGCGCTGCGCGAGTTGGCCGCCGACCTGGCCGGCCAGCACGAACTGCTGCACGTCACCTTGCAGTCGATCGGCGACGCGGTCATCACCACCGACGCGAAAGGCTGCGTGAGTTGGCTCAACCCGGCCGCCGAGCGCATGACGGGTTGGTTGTCGAGCGAGGCGAGCGGCCGGCCCTTGCCGCAGGTGTTCCAGATCGTCAACCAGGAAACCCGCCAGCCGGCCGAGAACCCGGTTACCGCCTGCCTGCAGCAGGAGCGAAAGGTCGGCCTGGCCAGCCAGACCGTGTTGATCTCGCGCGACGGCGCCGAGTTCGGCATCGAAGACTCGGCCGCACCGATCCGCAGTGCGCGCGGCGAGGTGCTGGGCGCCGTGCTGGTGTTCCACGACGTCACCGAGCAGCGCCGCCTGAGCGGCGAGATGAGCTACTGCGCCACGCACGATGCGCTGACGGGCCTGGTCAACCGCGCAGAGTTCGAGACCCGGCTGCGGCGTGTGCTGGCCAAGGCCCACGAGGACCGCAGCCATCACGCATTGATGTACATCGACCTCGACCAGTTCAAGCTGGTCAACGACGCCTGCGGCCACTCTGTCGGCGACCAACTCCTGCAGCAGGTGGCCAAGTTGCTGGGCGACACGGTGCGTGCGCGCGACACCCTGGCGCGGCTGGGCGGCGACGAGTTTGCGGTCATCCTCGAACACTGCACGACGGAGCAAGCGCAGCGCGTCGCGCAACAGATCTGCGACCGCATGGACGACTTCCGCTTCGTGCATGACGAGCGGCGCTTCCGCATCGGCACCAGCATTGGCCTGGTGCCGGTGGACGCGCGCTGGGCGAATACCGCCGCGGTACTGCAGGCGGCCGACACCTCCTGCTATGCCGCCAAGGAGGCGGGCCGCAACCGTGTCCACGCCTGGTTCGACACCGATGCCGCGATGCAGGCCCGCCACGGCGAGATGCAGTGGGCGACACGCCTGGAGCAGGCCATCGACGAGAACCGCTTCGTGCTGTTCGCGCAGAAGATCCACGATCTGAGAAGCAGCGCAGGCGGCGTGCACGCCGAAGTGTTGGTGCGCCTGCGCGACAGCGACGGCAGCCTGATTCCGCCCGGCGCTTTCCTGCCGGCGGCCGAGCGCTTCCACCTTGCCTCGCGCGTCGACCGCTGGGTGTTGCAGCACGCGCTGGCCGAGCTGGCCGCGGTGTCTGACCTGACCTGCATCGAGCTGCTGTCCATCAACCTCTCGGGCCAGTCGCTCGGCGACCGCGCCTTCCACCGCCACGCGGTCGAGTCGCTGCAAGCGGCCGGCGCAGCGGTCTGCCAACGTGTTTGCCTGGAAGTCACCGAGACCGCCGCCGTGACCAACATGACAGACGCCGCCCTGTTCATCGAGCAGGTGCGCGCGCTGGGCGTGCGCATCGCGCTGGATGACTTCGGTGCCGGCGCTTCTTCCTTCGGCTACCTCAAGACCCTCAATGTCGACCTGCTCAAGATCGACGGCCAATTCATCAAGGACTTGATCGACGATCCGCTCGACGACGCCGCGGTGCGTTGCTTCGTCGATGTGGCCCGGGTCATCGGGGTCAAGACCGTGGCCGAGTTTGTCGACCGACTCGAGGTGCTGCAGCGCGTGCGCGAGATCGGCATCGACTACGCCCAGGGTTTCCTGCTGCACCGGCCCGAACCGATCGAAGCCGTGCTGCGCTCCACGCGCACGGCGCTCGCTGGCTGAGCTCCCGCCGCAACGCAGCGGCGGGCCCGCGCCGACCCGAAGGACAATCGGGGCATGAAAACCCCCGCACGCTTGCAGTCGCTGCTCGATGAAGGCCTGATCGACGGCGTCCAGCGCCAGTTGATGAGCGGCAAGGAGGCCATGGTCTTCGTGGTGCGCTGCGGCGACGAGACGCGCTGCGCCAAGGTCTATAAAGAAGCCACCCACCGCAGCTTCCGCCAGGCGGTGGACTACACCGAGAACCGCAAGGTCAAGAACTCGCGCCAAGCCCGCGCCATGGCCAAGGGCACGCGCTTCGGCAAAGAGGCGCAAGAGGCGGCCTGGCAGAGCGCCGAGGTGGATGCGCTGTACCGCCTGGCCGCCGCGGGTGTGCGCGTGCCCAAGCCCTACAACTTCCACGAGGGCGTGCTGTTGATGGAGCTGGTAGTGGATGCCGACGGCGCCGCGGCGCCGCGCCTGAACGACGTGGCCTTCACGCCCGAGCAAGCGTTGCAGCACCATGCCACCCTGATCAAGGAAGTGGTGCGCATGCTGTGCGCCGGCGTCGTGCACGGTGACTTGTCGGAGTTCAACATCCTGCTGGCGGCCGACGGGCCGGTGATCATCGATCTGCCGCAGGCGGTGGACGCCGCCGGCAACAACCACGCCCAGCGCATGCTGCTGCGCGATGTGGCCAACCTGCGCAACTATTTCGGCAGCTTCGCCCCGGGCCTGCGCAGCACGCAGTACGGGCCCGAGATCTGGGACTTGTTCGAACGCGGCCTGCTGACCAACGAGACGCCGCTGAGTGGCCGCTACGTGCACAAGGCCGGCGCGGTCGATCTGCGCCAGGTGATGCGCGAGATCGACGACGCGCGCGACGAAGAGGCGGCGCGGCGACTGCGCATGCAAACCCCCGCCTGAGCGGCGTCGATGGCGATGCCTGCCCGGCCCCTGCGCGTGCTGTCGGTCATCGCGCCGATGACACAGCTCAACACGCCCTACCCGTCCACCGCCTACCTGACCGGCTTCCTGCGCTCACGCGGCGTCGATGCAGTGCAGGAAGACCTGGCGCTGGGCCTGGCGCTGGCACTGCTATCGGCCGACGGTTTGACCGCCGTGCATGCGCACGTCACGGCCCAGCCGTCGCGTCAGCGCAGCCCGCTGGCGGCCGCCTTCACTGCACACTTCGCCGCCTACCTCGCGACCATCGGCCCGGTCATCGCCTTTCTGCAAGGACGGGATGCGACCCTGGCGCACCGCATCTGCACGCGCCGCTTCCTGCCCGAGGGGCCGCGCTTCGCCTCGCTCGAGGTCTTCGTGGACGACGACGGCGGCGACCCCATGGCTTGGGCCTTCGGTGCCCTGGGCGTGCAGGACCGCGCGCGCCATCTGGCCACGCTGTACTTGAACGACATTGCCGACGTGCTGCGCGAGAGCGTCGATGCGCGCTTCGAGTTCGTGCGCTACGCCGAAAGCCTGGCGCAGAGCCAGCCCACCTTCGACCCGCTCGCCGAAGCGCTGGCCGCGGAGCCGAACCTGGTCGACGAGCTGCTGCGCGATCTGACCGTGGCCGCGCTCGAACGCCACCGCCCGACGATGGTGCTGGTGTCGGTGCCGTTCCCGGGCGCGGTGTATGCCGCCTTTCGCATCGCGCAGACCATCAAGGCGCATGACCCGGACATCGTCACCGTGCTCGGCGGCGGCTATGTGAACACGGAGTTGCGTGAGCTGACCGAAGCGCGCGTGTTCGACCACTTCGATTACGTCACGCTCGATGCTGGCGAGCGGCCGCTGCTGGCGCTGCTGGACCACCTCGCGGGCAAGCGCTCGGCCCAGCGCCTGGTGCGCACCTACCTGCGCAGCGAGGGCCAGGTTCGCTTCATCAACTTCGTTGAGCCCGACGTACCCTTCGACGAGGTGGGCACCCCCACCTGGGATGGCTTGCCGCTCGGCCAGTACCTGTCGCTGCTCGACATGCTCAATCCGATGCACCGGCTGTGGTCCGACGGGCGCTGGAACAAGCTGACGGTGGCGCACGGCTGCTACTGGAAGAAGTGCAGCTTCTGCGATGTCAGCCTGGACTACATCTCGCGCTACGACGCGGCCACCGCCGAGACCCTGGTCGACCGCATCGAGGCCATCGTGAAGGAAACCGGCGAGACGGGCTTTCACTTCGTCGACGAAGCGGCGCCGCCGAAGTCGCTCAAGGCGCTGGCCGCCGAGCTCGAGAAGCGCCGTGTGTCGATCTCGTGGTGGGGCAACATCCGCTTCGAAAAATCGTTCACGCCGCAGCTCTGCCAACAGCTCGCCGACAGCGGCTGCATCGCCATCTCGGGCGGCTTGGAGGTGGCCTCCGACCGCCTGCTCACGCTGATGAAGAAGGGCGTGTCGGTCGAACAAGTGGCGCGCGTCACCCGCAGTTTTTCCGATGCCGGCATCCTGGTCCACGCCTACCTGATGTACGGCTTCCCGACCCAGACTGCGCAGGACACCGTCGATGCGCTCGAGTACGTGCGTCAACTCTTTGCCGCGGGCTGCATCCAGTCGGGCTTCTGGCATCGCTTTGCCTGCACCGTGCACTCGCCGGTCGGCCGGGATCCGGCAGCCTACGGTGTCTCGCTGCAGCCGCTGCCGCCGGTGAGCTTCGCCAAGAACGACATCGGCTTCCATGACCCGACCGGCACCGACCACGACGCGCTTGGCGTGGGGCTGAAGAAGGCGCTCTACAACTACATGCATGGCATCGGTCTGGAAGAGAACGTGCGCCAGTGGTTCGACATCCCGGTGCCGAAGACGCGTGTGGCCCGCCACTTCATCGAGCGCGCGCTGGCGGCGCCGCGGTGAGCACCGACCTGCGCCCGCGGTCGCCCAACTACCTGGCCGGCTACCCGCCCGAGCTGCTGGCGCAAGTGCAGCCGCTGATCGACGCCGGCCGCCTGGGCGCCACGCTGCGCCAACGCTACCCCGAGGCGCACGAGGTGCGCAGCGAACGCGCATTGCTCGACTATGTGACGGAAATGAAGCGGCAGTTCATGCGCAGCGCGCCACCGCTGGCCAAGGTGGTTTGGGACCCGAAGCTGCACATCCTGCGCAATGCCCTGGGCACCCACACCACGGTGTCGCGCGTGCAAGGCACCCAGTTGAAGGCCAAGCGCGAGATCCGCATCGCGAGCCTGTTCAAAGAGGCGCCGGCGCCCTTCCTGAAGATGATCGTGGTGCACGAGCTGGCGCATCTCAAGGTGCGCGAGCACGACAAGGCCTTCTACGCGCTGTGCCAGCACATGGCACCTGACTATCACCAGTTGGAGTTCGACCTGCGCCTGTGGTTGACGGCACTCGAACTCGAGGCCTGACTCAGCGCGGCCTGGCGTAGCCGCTGTCGATCCAGGCTTCGGCGCTGGCCGCGCTCAGCTTGAAAGCCGCCGCCACACGCTGCTGCGCGAGCACAGCGCCGTCGGCGTCGCGCGCCTCCAGCAATGCATGCGGGTCGTCGTCGTCCGGAACGATGTCGAGCGTGACACTGATGCGGCCCGCCGCAGCCCGCACCAGCACCTCCTTGTGCAGCACGGCGTGCAGATGCTGCTCATGCCGGCGCACGACCTCGGCGGCCGTCTTCACCAGGGTGTTGAAGGCCGCGGTGTCGAGCGGCTTGGGGTTCTTCTTGTCGCGGCCCATGGTCCAGGGGCCGACGAGGGCCGGCTCCGGCTCGCCGTGGCGAATCATCTCGACGGCCCAGCCGTCATCGTCGTTGTTCTTGATCACGCGCGCGGTCCAGCCGTTGTCGCGCCAGAAGCGGTCTTGCTTGATGGCGTCTTGGCCGTTGTCGTCATTCGGGTTCGTCATGGGTGAAATGGTAAGCGGCGGCGCTAGCATCGCCGTCATGACGCTGCGCACCCTCGCCGCCACCCTCCTCGCCTTCTTCATGTCCACCCCCAGCGCCCTCGCCGACAGCTCGAGCCGAACCCTGGCCTCGTACTACGAGCGCCACATGGCGCTCCGGGGCGACGTGGCGTTCGGCTGGGTGGGTCGAGGCGAGCCGCAGCGCCTGTTGGCCGGCGTGATGCAGGTGGGCGTGAGCCGCGAGGCCTTTTTTGCGCTGCGCTCCGACGGCGCGCTGCTCACCTGGACGGACGCGCCCGAGCGCGGCGTGACACTGATGCGTGGCGTGAAGCAGTTTGCCGCCGGCGCGTCGGGCTGGTTCGCCATCGATGCAGCCCATGTGCTTTGGTACGGCGCCGGAGGCGCTGCGGCGCCGCAGCGCATCGCCGAGGAGGTGCTCGATGCCTGCATCGGCGACAGCGCCGACTATTTCGTCCAACGCGATGGCACGCTGTTTGTGAAGGGCCGCGCCGACCGCGGCCAGTACGGCGATGGCAAGCTCGTGGCCACACCCGGCTTCGTGGCCACGGCGCGCGACGCCGTGGCTGTGCGGGCGCACACCGGCCACGCCATTCACCTGCGCCGCGACGGCGTGGTGATGGGCACAGGTGGCAACCGCTTCGGCCCGCTGTCGAGCCACGGCCTGGGCGACAAGGCCGACCGCTGGGGCCGGGTGTTCGACGGCGCATCGGCCATCGCCACCGGCTCGCGCCACTCGCTGGCGATCCGTGCGGACGGCAGCCTGTGGGCCTGGGGTGAGGGCTTTGCGATCGAGCCGGCACGGCTGATGGACCAGGTCGTCGCGGTGGCCGCCGGCGACAGCGCGACGATTGCGCTCACGGCCGACGGCGCGCTGTGGCAATGGGACCGGGGCGGAGCGCCACGCCGGCTGGCGTGGCGCTGAGCCACGCCGCCCGAGCCCGCTTCAGGCGCTTTTGAGCGCCCGCGAGGCGGCCGCACGCCAGACGTCACCGCCATACGCTGCTTCCTGCTCGCGACAGCTGTCGACGATCTTGATGAAGTGATCATCCTCGCTGGCGATCGCCCGCGCCACGATCTCCGGCCACGGCCGCAAGGCTGCCACGGGGCCGGACGACGATCCCGCCCCCAGCCCGCTGGACACGTGGCCCGCGGCATAGGCAAGCCAGTAATGGCCCAGCGCTTCGACGCGCTGATCTTCATCAAGCCAGGGCAACAGCAGTCGCAGGGCGTGGCTGCTCGTCACCAGGTGCAGCACCGTGAAGTTGTCGCTCTCCGCGTACAGCTGCGCCGCCAGCCGGGCCAGCCGCTCGAGGGTGTCCGCCGCATCGATGCGCAGGCCGCCGACGACACGCGCGAACCCGGGCTGATCGGCCACCAAGGCCATGCGCTCGGCAATCAAGGGGCGGCGTGGTTTGGCGATGTTCAGGCGCGCCAGCACCGCGGCGGGATCGCGCTCGCGGCCGCTGTCGGGCAGCACACCCAGCCCGAACCAACGGCAGGCCCAGTAGGCCAGCGCATCGGCCAGTTCATGCGAATGACCGCTGCCGATCGCGTAGGCCACCCGGATCGGGCCATGGAAGGCCGCGGCACCGACGCCGCGCAGCAACGCCGGCAGCGCCTGCTCGAGCACCGCCGGCGCACCCTCGTGGTCGAGCCAATCATTGAAAAGGGTGCGGTAGGCCGGCCAGGCGCGCGGGTCGCCGAAGCGGCTCTGCCAGGGCTCACCGCCGGGCCAGGGTTCAGCGGCTGCCGCGGTGCGCAGGCGCGTGGCGTAGTTCTGGGCAAAAGCCGCCAGGCGTTGCTCGTCCGCGCCCAGGCGGGCCAGGGCCGCCAGCGCCATTGGCAAGTGGCTGGCGAGGTTGTGGCTGTACTCGGCGTCGTAAACCGCGGCAAGGTCGAGTTGCTGGCGCAAGGTCATGGGAGTCACAGCGTCGGTTCTGGGTCCAGAAACGACAAAGGCAGGGGGATCACCCCTGCCTTTGCCAAGGAAGCTGGAAAGCTTACTTCTTCGGGGCGCTGGCAGCGGCGGCGGCGGCCGGCTTGGCGTCTTTCTTCATTTCGTCTTTCTTCATTTCGTCCTTCTTCATCGGCGCGCTGGCGGCCGCCTTGGCTGCCGGGGCAGCTGCAGCGTGCGAAGCGGCGTGAGCCGGCAGGGCGATGGCGCCAGCGGCGAACAACAGGGCGGTCAGGAGCTTGTTCATGGAAAATCTCTTTCAGGTTTAGGGGATTGACTACTGC
>JANNFB010000146.1:0-3149 GCA_031379365.1 Burkholderiales bacterium | reverse complement strand
TCGCGTCAACCTTCAGGGCAGGCCCTTCCATGTCATCAACCGAATCTTCGACAGTGCGATCGGGCAGGCCGTGCAAACCTACGCCACCCAGCAGGCGCTCGAGGTGCAGCAGCGCCGCGAGGCGTACCTCTCCTTCGTTGCACACGATCTGCGCACGCCGCTGTTTGCGATCTCGCTGACGGGTCGGTCGCTCGAGAGAAGTCTGTCCGGGCAGGCCTTGGGTGATGGTACCCAGCGGATATTGAAGTCGCTGCGCCGCAACGTGCAGCAGCTCCAAGACCTGATTGGCAAAGTGCTCGAGGAAAACTCGAATTTGATGGCCGACAGCGGCGTCAAGCTCGAACGGCGCTGGTTCGACCTGTGGCCGCTGGTGGAAGCGCTTCTCGATGATTTGGACACGGTGGCGTCAGCGGCGCACACGACGGTAGTCAATCGTGTGCCTGACGACCTGGTCGTGTTTGCCGACGCCAGACTGCTCAGGCGGGTGTTTCAGAACCTGATCGCCAACGCCATCCGGTTTTCGCCGGGTGGCGAAGTGATCGTCGGCGCGCAGGCCGCAGTGACGCCGGGAATCATCGAGTGCTGGGTCAGCGACAACGGCCAGGGCATTGCCGCCGAATTGCTGGAAAAGGTCTTCGACACGGGCGAATCCGGCGGCGATGACGGCTCCGGGGCCGGCCTGGGTCTGGGCCTGGCCATCGTAAAGACCTTCATCGAAGCGCACGGCGGCCACGTCGCGGTGGACAGCGTGATCGGGCAGGGCTCGCGGTTCGCCTTCACGATACCTGTTCAGGCAACGCCGGGTGCGTAGTGCCTGGGACGACCGGACGGGACGACGCGAGGCCACCGGGTTCAGCTGGCGAGCTGCGCCGGCAGCAGCCGGTCGTACTCCTTCTTGACCACGGCATAGCATTCGCAGGTGGCGCGCTCCAGCCCCACACGATCGAGCACGGTGATGTGGCCACGCGCGTAGCGGATCAGTCCGGTGTTCTGCAGCTTGAGCGCGCCCTCGGTGACACCCTCGCGGCGCACGCCGAGCATGTTGGCGATCAACTCCTGCGTCATCACCAGTTCGTTGCCGTCCAGGCGGTCCAGGCTCAGCAGCAACCAGCGGCAGAGTTGCTGGTCGAGCGAATGGTGGCGATTGCAGACGGCCGTCTGCGCCATCTGCGTGATCAGCGCCTGGGTGTAGCGCAGCAGCAGGTGCAGCACCGGCCCGGCACGGTTGAACTCGTCCTTCATCAGCTGCGCGCGCAGCCGAAACGCGCGGCCCGCACTCTGCACCACGGCGCGGCTGGGCGTCGACTCGCCGCCCATGAAGAGCGACACGCCCACCACGCCTTCGCGGCCGACGACGGCGATCTCGGCCGAGGCGCCATCTTCCATCACGTAGAGCAGCGAGACGATGGCCGTGGTGGGAAAGTACACATGCTCGAGCGTGGCGCCCGATTCGTAGAGCACTTGGCCAAGCACCAAGGGCATCGCTTCGAGGTGGGGCAGCCAACGCCCGGACTCAGCCGGTGGCAACGCGGCAAGCAACTCGTTGTCGCTCGGGTTGGGGGAAAGCGGCACCCTGTGGGTCCTCGACAGACTCTGTCTCTGTTGCTGTTGCTGTTGCGACCAGCTTGGTCGACGCGCACAACTTCTGCTAGCGACGATTGTAGGCCTGGGCAAGCCCACTCAGTTCGGTAGCGCACAGACCCTGCTGAGCCCTGCAACTAAGTTGCCAGGGGTCAAGCAGGAACTCCATGGCACTCATTTCCATCGAACACAGCAAGGCGGCCTATGCGGCCGACGTTGCCTTCTACACAGCAGTCGTCGTCGCCGGCAGCGGCATCCTGCTGGCTCTGGGCCCACCGGCGCTGCGTTGGACCCTGTCGGCCTGCATCGCGGCCGGTCTGGTGGGCTGGACAGTGATCGAGTACGGCCTGCACCGATTCGTGTTGCACGGGCTGGCGCCGTTCTCGCGTTGGCACCTGCAGCACCACCAGCGGCCCTCGGCCCTGATCTGTGCGCCCACCCTGCTCAGCGCCAGCCTGATCGGCGGCTTGGTCTACCTTCCCGCGCTGCTGGCCAGCGACGTCTGGCGCGCGCTGGCGTTCACGCTTGGCGTCTTGATCGGCTACCTCGCGTACACGGTCACGCACCATGCGACGCACCATTGGCGCGCCGGCGGTGCCTGGCTGAGGCGTCGCAAGCGCTGGCATGCCCTTCACCACCGGCGAGGCACGCCGGTGGTTCGCTACGGCGTCACCACCGACTTCTGGGACCGCGTCTTCGGCAGCGGCCCGCGCGCCCTCACGCCACCGCCCTGAGCCTGGCGCGGGGGCAGTGCAGCCAACGCGCAACACAGTACGGCATCGCACAGACCCTCCAGAGGCCTGGAACTACAAACAACGCTTCGCTGCAGTCCTTCGACCGCGGCCCCTTCAAGGAACCCCCGATGAAATCAACCCATTCCCTGCACTTGCTGGCACTTGCCAGTCTGGCCTGCCTGGTCGGCGCGCCGGCCGCGGCCCAGCAAACAAGCGGCTACCCCTATGTCGGCCTGTCGGGCGGCCAGAGCACGCCGCAGTTCGACGAACGTGGCATGGCCAACAGCCTGTTGGCCCCCGGCGTGAGCCTCACCTCGCTTGCCGAGGACGAGCGCGGCAAGTCCTTCAAGCTGTTCGGCGGCTACCAGTTCAACCGCAACATCGCAATGGAGGTCGGCTACTTCCATCTCGGCCAGTTCGGCTTCACCTCCACCACGTCACCCGCGGGCAGCTTGGGTTCTACGATGAAGGTGCAGGGCTTCAACCTCGACCTGGTCGGCACCATGCCGCTGACAGAGCGCTTCTCGGCGCTGGCCCGCGTCGGTGCGCAATATGCAAAGACGGTTGACCGCTTCTCCGGCACGGGCGCAGCGATTGCGTCGAGCCAGTCACGCACCGAGCGCAGCACCCAACTCAAGTACGGCCTGGGTCTGCAGTACGAACTCAGCCCGTCGATGTGGTTGCGCGGCGAAGTCGAGCGCTACCGCATCGCTGATGGTGTGGGCCGCTATGGCCATGTCAACGCCGCCACGCTGGGCCTGGTGATCCCCTTCGGACGCAGCCCGGCACCGGCACCCCGCCCGCTGGCCGCGGCCTATGTCGCCCCGCCGCCGC
>JANNFB010000125.1:0-53917 GCA_031379365.1 Burkholderiales bacterium | reverse complement strand
GCACGGTGACGCGGCCTTCGCCGGCCAGGGCGTGGTGATGGAAACGCTGGCGCTGGCCCAGACCCGCGGCTACTACACCGGCGGCACCCTGCACCTGGTGATCAACAACCAGATCGGCTTTACCACCAGCGACCCGCGTGACTCGCGCTCGACGCTGTATTGCACCGACGTCGTCAAGATGATCGAAGCGCCGGTGCTGCACGTGAATGGCGACGACCCGGAGGCCGTGGTTTTCTGTACCCAGCTGGCGATGGACTACCGGCAGGAGTTCAACAAGGATGTCGTGGTCGACATCATCTGCTTCCGCAAGCTGGGGCACAACGAGCAGGACACGCCGAGCCTGACCCAGCCGCTGATGTACAAGAAGATCGCCCAGCACCCGGGCACGCGCAAGCTGTATGGCGAGAAGCTGGTGGCGCAGAACGTGCTGGCGGCCGACGGTCCCGACGAGATGGTCAAGGCCTATCGCGCCGCGATGGATGCGGGCAAGCACACCGTCGACCCGGTGCTGACCAACTTCAAGAGCAAGTACGCGGTCGATTGGTCGCCCTACCTGAACCGCAAATGGACCGATGCGGCCGACACGGCGCTGCCGCTGGCGGAGATCAAGCGGCTGGCCGAGCGCATCACCACGATCCCGAAGGACTTCAAGCCGCACCCGCTGGTCGAGAAGGTGATCGCCGACCGCGCTGCGATGGGCCGCGGCGAGATCAATGTCGATTGGGGCATGGGCGAGCACCTGGCCTTCGCGTCTCTGGTGGCCAGCGGCTACCCGGTACGCTTGTCAGGTGAAGACTGTGGCCGGGGCACCTTCGTGCACCGCCACTCCGTGCTGCACGACCAGAACCGCGAGAAGTGGGACGCCGGCACCTACATCCCCCTGTCCAACGTGGCCGACGGACAGGCGCCCTTTGTCGTCATCGACTCCATCCTGTCGGAAGAAGCGGTGCTCGGTTTCGAGTATGGCTACGCCTCGGCTGACCCGAACACGCTGACGATCTGGGAGGCCCAGTTCGGCGATTTCGTCAACGGCGCACAAGTGGTGATCGACCAGTTCCTGGCCTCGGGCGAAGTCAAGTGGGGTCGTGTCAACGGCCTCACGCTGATGCTGCCGCACGGCTACGAAGGGCAGGGGCCCGAGCACAGTTCGGCGCGCCTGGAGCGCTTCATGCAACTGGCAGCCGACAACAACATGCAGATCGTGCAGCCGACGACGGCCAGCCAGATCTTCCATGTGCTGCGGCGGCAGATGGTGCGCATGTTCCGCAAGCCCCTGGTGATCCTGACGCCCAAGTCACTCCTGCGCAACAAGGACGCCACCTCGCCCCTGACGGATTTCACCAAGGGTGAGTTCCGCACTGTCATCGGCACCAACCATCCTGAGATCGACCCGGCCAAGGTCAAGCGCGTGATCGCCTGCTCCGGCAAAGTCGTCTATGACCTGGTCAAGCGACGCGACGACAAGAAGGCCTGGGACACGGTGGTGCTGCGCGTCGAGCAGCTCTACCCGTTCCCGCACAAGGCCTTCACCACCGAGTTGAAGAAGTACCCCAACGCAACCGAGGTGGTCTGGTGTCAGGACGAACCGCAGAACCAGGGGGCCTGGTTCTTTGTGCAGCACTACATCCACGAGAACATGCAGGACGGCCAGAAGCTCGGCTACGCCGGCCGCGCGGCCTCGGCCTCGCCGGCGGTGGGCTATGCCCACCTGCACCAGGAGCAGCAGAAAGCGCTTCTCGACCAGGCATTCGGCAAGCTCAAGGGCTTCGTGCTGAGCAAATAAAACCCACAAGAGACACTCATGGCCATCATCGAAGTCAAAGTCCCGCAACTGTCGGAGTCGGTTGCCGAGGCGACCCTGTTGCAATGGAAGAAACAGCCCGGCGAAGCCGTCGCCATCGACGAGATCCTGATCGAGGTCGAGACCGATAAAGTGGTGCTCGAAGTACCTGCGCCTGCCGCCGGTGTGCTGCTCGCGCATGTGGTGCCTGGCGGCGCCACCGTGCTGGCCGAGCAGCTGATCGCGCAGATCGACACCAGCGGCAAGGCCAGCGCTGCGGCGCCGGTGGCCGCTGTGGCGGCGCCGCAGGCCTCAGTGCCAGCGCCCGCCGCCGCAAGCGGTGCGGCAGGCATGGCGATGCCCGCCGCCGCCAAGCTGATGGCCGACAGCCAGCTCGCGCCCGGCACAGTGGCGGGCAGCGGCAAGGACGGCCGTGTGCTCAAGGGCGATGTGCTGGCGGCCGTGGCGACGCCCAAAGCCGCCGTGGCGGCACCCGTGGCACCGCCCGCCGCTGCACCCAAGACACTGCAAGCCGTCGCGGCGCCGTCAATGCCCAGCCTGGGGGAGCGTCCCGAGCAGCGCGTGCCGATGTCGCGCCTGCGCGCGCGCGTTGCTGAGCGGCTGCTGCAGTCGCAATCCACCAACGCCATCCTGACCACGTTCAACGAAGTGAACATGGCCCCGGTGATGGAGATGCGCAAGAAGTTCCAGGAGAAGTTCGAGAAGGAACACGGCTGCAAGCTCGGCTTCATGTCCTTCTTTGTCAAAGCCGCGGTCGCCGCGCTGAAGAAGTACCCGGTGCTCAACGCGAGCGTCGATGGCAACGACATCGTCTATCACGGCTACTTCGACATCGGCATTGCCGTGGGCAGCCCGCGCGGCCTGGTGGTGCCCATCGTGCGCAACGCCGACCAGATGAGCTTTGCCGACATCGAGAAGAAGATTGCCGAGTACGGCAAGAAGGCCGGCGAAGGCAAGCTCGGCATCGAGGAGCTGACGGGCGGCACGTTCTCGATTTCCAACGGCGGGGTGTTCGGCTCGATGCTGTCCACGCCCATCATCAACCCGCCGCAAAGTGCGATCCTGGGCGTGCACGCCACGAAGGACCGCGCCGTGGTCGAGAACGGTGTCGTCGTCGTGCGCCCGATCAACTACCTGGCCATGAGCTACGACCACCGCATCATCGACGGGCGCGAAGCGGTGCTTGGTCTGGTGGCGATGAAGGAAGCGCTGGAAGACCCGGCCCGTCTGCTTTTTGACATCTGAGGTCGACATGGCGAGTCAGCAATTCGACGTCATCGTCATCGGCGCCGGCCCCGGCGGCTACAGCGCGGCCATCCGCGCCGCGCAGCTCGGCTTCAGCGTCGCCTGCATCGACGAGTGGCAGAACGCCAAGGGCGGCCCGGCACCGGGCGGCACCTGCACCAATGTCGGCTGCATCCCGAGTAAGGCGCTGTTGCAGTCAAGCGAGCACTTCGAGCACGCCGGTCACGCCTTTGCCGACCACGGCATCGCGCTGAAGGACCTGAGCATCGATGTCGCAAAGATGCTGGCGCGCAAAGACACCGTGGTCAAGCAGAACAACGACGGCATCCTCTACCTGTTCAAGAAGAACAAGGTGGCTTTCTTCCACGGCCGCGGGGCGTTTGTCAGAGCAGGTGACGGTGGCTACGAGGTCGCCGTCGGCGAAGCCTCACTGACCGGCAAGCAAATCATCGTTGCCACCGGTTCGAGTGCGCGACCGCTGCCTGGTGTGCCCTTCGACGAGGACAAGATCCTGTCCAACGACGGCGCCTTGCGCATCGGCGCGGTGCCCAGGAGCCTGGGACTCATCGGCTCGGGCGTGATCGGCTTGGAGATGGGTTCGGTCTGGCGCCGCCTGGGCGCGCAAGTGACCGTGCTCGAAGCGTTGCCGACCTTCCTCGGTGTCGTCGACGAACAGATCGCCAAGGAGGCGCAAAAGGCCTTCACCAAGCAGGGCCTGAAGATCGAACTCGGCGTGAAGGTCGGCGAGATCAAGGCTGGCAAGGGCGGTGTCAGCGTCGCCTACACCGATGCGAAGGGCGTGGCTCAGACCCTGGCGGTCGACAAGCTGATCGTGTCGATCGGGCGCGTGCCCAACACGATCGGCCTGAATGCTGAAGCCGTCGGCCTGAAGCTCGACGAGCGCGGCGCCATCGTTGTCGACGCAGAGTGCCGCACCAACTTGCCGAACGTCTGGGCCGTCGGCGACGTGGTGCGTGGCCCCATGCTTGCGCACAAGGCGGAGGAGGAGGGCGTGGCCGTGGCCGAGCGCATCGCCGGCCAGCATGGCCATGTCGACTTCAACCTCGTGCCCTGGGTCATCTACACCAGCCCCGAGATCGCTTGGGTCGGCCAGACCGAGCAACAACTCAAGGCGGCCGGCCGGGCCTACAAGTCGGGCAGCTTCCCCTTCATGGCCAATGGCCGAGCCCGTGCGCTGGGCGACACCACGGGCCTGGTGAAGATGCTGGCCGACGCCGCCACGGACGAGATCCTCGGCGTGCACATCGTTGGCCCCTCCGCGAGCGAACTGATCGCCGAGGCCTGCGTTGCGATGGCCTTCCGGGCCAGCAGCGAAGACATCGCCCGCATCTGCCATGCCCACCCCTCACTTGCCGAATCGACCAAGGAAGCCGCTTTGGCCGTCGACAAGCGCACGCTGAACTTCTGAACCGGCTGCGTCTGTGGGAGTTCGCGCGCTCTACGAGCAGACGCTTGCCAAGCGTGGCTACGTCAGCGATCCTGCGCAGTTGCGCGCGCTGGATGCGCTGGAGCGCTGTGAGAGCGAGTGGGCCGAGTACAAGAGCCGCCGCAGCAATGCGCTGAAGCAACTCATCCGTCGCCCACCGATCCCGCGCGGCGTGTATCTCTATGGCGGCGTGGGCCGCGGCAAGAGCTTCCTGATGGATTGCTTTTTCCAGGCCGTGCCGCTGCGGCGCAAGACACGCCTGCACTTCCACGAGTTCATGCGGGAGGTGCACCACGAACTGCAGGAGCTCAAGGGCACCGCCGATCCGCTCGACGAACTGGGCAAGCGAATCGCACGCCGCTTTCGCCTGATCTGCTTCGACGAGTTCCATGTTGCCGACGTCACCGACGCGATGATCCTGCACCGGTTGCTAGCGGCTCTGTTCGTCAACCGGGTGAGCATCGTCACCACGTCCAACTTTCACCCTGACGATCTGTACCCGAACGGCCTGCACCGCGACCGCATCCTGCCGGCGATCGAGCTGCTCAAGGACAAGCTCGAAGTCATCGGCGTCGACAACGGCACCGACTACCGGCGCCGGACCATGGAACGTGTGCAGCGCTACCACTGTCCTCTCGGGCCCGCGGCCGAAGCGGCGCTGACCGAAGCTTTCGATCAACTCGCCGAGGTGCGCGACGAGGACCCCGTGCTCTACATCGAGCAGCGCGAGATCACCGCCCGGCGCAAGGCCGGTGGCGTGGTCTGGTTCGACTTCAAGTGGCTGTGCGGCGGTCCCCGCTCGCAGAACGACTACCTCGAGATCGCCACGCGCTTTCACACGGTGATCCTGGCCGGGGTGCCACAAATGCAGCCGCGCATGGCCAGCGAGGCACGGCGCTTCACCTGGCTGGTCGACGTGCTCTACGACCGTCGGGTCAAGCTGATCATGTCGGCCGAGGTTGAACCCGAGCAGCTTTATCTCGAGGGACCGATGGTCCACGAATTTCCACGCACGGTGTCCCGTCTGAACGAGATGCAATCGGCCGAGTTTCTGGCCCTGGAGCGACGCAATGTCGACACCTCGCTCACCTGACTGGCTGTTGGCGCTGGGCCTGGTCATCTGCCTCGCGCCGGCCCTGGCCGCCCCCGATCCGTCACTGGCTCAGCGGGAGCGAATCGGGCGCGAGCGCCAAGCCATCGAACGCGAGGCGCAGCAGGCGCAGACGGCCTGTGCCCTGCAGTTCGCCGTCACCGATTGCGTCAACGGTGCCAAGGCCCGGCGCCGCGAGCGCCTGCGACCGCTGGATCTGGAGCTGGCACGACTCGACGAGGCCTCGCGCAGGCAGCGAGCCGCCGATCGCATTGCTCAGATTCAGCAGCGTCAATCGGCGCAACGCGAGGCCCCTCCCGAGGTCGCCGTGCGGGCACGTCGTTCGGCAGCTGAGTTGCCGGCCAGTTCACCGGCGCGCATCGCCGCCGAGGTGCTTCGCAGCCCAGACCGTGCGGCGGCAGACAGCGAAGCGGCGCAGCGCGCCGCCGCGGCGGCAAGTCGTGCCGAGCAGGCCCGGGCGCACCGGGCCGCGGTCGAGGAGAAGAACCGGCAGCGGGCGGCGCGGCGCGAGCCCGCAAAGCCGTTGCCGCTGCCCCCAGCGCTTGGCGCAAGCCGCTGAGCGGCCGCTGCGAGGGCGGCTAGCGGCCGAGCGCCTCCACGCGCACCAGGGCCAGCGAGAGGTTGTCGCCGCCACCGCGGGCGCGCTGCCGCGCCTTGGAGACCAGCATCTCGCTGGCCTCGCGCGGCGGCAAGGTGTGCACGATCGCGCCCAACTCCTTGGGAGTGAAGTAATGCCACAGGCCGTCGCTGCAGGCCAGCACGCTGTCGCCTATCTCGAGCTGTGGGATGTTGGCCTGGGCCAGTGGCGGATCCTGGTGCGTGCCCAGGCAGCCCGTCAGCAGGTTCGACTGTGGGTGCGTGTTCGCCTCTTCTTCGGTGATCTGGCCTTCGTCGATCAGGCGTTGAACAAAGGAGTGATCGATCGTGCGGCTGACCATGTCTGGGCCGCGGAAGTGATAGACGCGCGAGTCGCCGGCGTGGACGATATCGCAGCGCCGGTCGGGGCCGATCATGATCGCAGCGATGGTGCTGTGCGGCTCTTCCTCGGCGGCCACCGCGGTCAGCTTGATCATCAGGTGCGACTCCTGCACCAATTGACGCATGAGGTCGGCGGCATCGTCGCGGGCGGGCCAGAACCGCTCGTAGATCTGCTTGGCGACCATCACCACCTGGTCGGCAGCCTTGCGACCGCCGCTCTTGCCACCCATGCCGTCGGCCAGGACGGCCAGCGCGCAGCCTGGGACGCGCGGGTGCGGAATGATTTCGACCTGGTCTTGCTGGTAGGCGCGGTCCCCGCGGTGCGTGCCGCTGGCAGCATTGAGACGGTAAGCGAGCGCAGCAGTGGCCATGCCCGCAATATACGAGATGCACGGGCGAGTGCGGGTGCCTGTGCGTGTGAACTCCTGCCGCTGGCCTACACTGCCAGCGCATCGATGGACGAGAACCTGCGTTCACCTCAGCGCCGCTTGATCGAGCTGCGCATGGAGCATGCCGATCTGGACAGCCTCATCGATCGCTTGGCTGATGAAGCCCCGCTCGACGACCTGGCGTTGCGGCGGCTGAAGAAGCGGCGCCTGCGCCTGCGGGATCAGATGACGCAGCTGGCATCGCAGGTCGATCCACCACGACCTGCGTAATGGGATCACCCCCGAAGCGGCTACGCCGCTCCCCCTCTAGGGGGCAACGCCAGTGGACGGGCAAAGCCCGATCCACGGCGTTCGCTGGGAACTTCGCGCGGTGAGCGAGGCTGTTCTCGACACCGCGCTCGGCGCCGCGGTGACACGCGCGTTCGCCGCGGACGGGCCGTTGGCGCGCGCCGATGGCGGCTACGTCGAGCGCGATGTGCAGCAACGCTTTGCGCAGGCCGTCGCCGAGGCCCTGGCGCAGCGCAGTGCCCTGGTCGCAGAAGCCGGCACGGGGGTCGGGAAAACCTTTGCCTACCTGGTGCCGCTGTTGTTGTCGGGCGGCCGGGCCTTGGTCAGCACGGCCACCAAGAGCCTGCAAGACCAGCTCTACCTGCGCGACCTGCCCAGGCTGACCCAAGCGCTTGGCATGCCTGTGCGGCTGGCCCTGCTCAAGGGTCGCGCCAGCTACTTGTGCCTGCAGCGGCTGGATCAGGCGCGCCAGGGTGGGGGGCCGGGCCAGACGGTGCTGCTGCCCGATCGCTTCGCGGTGCGCGCGCTGGCGCGCATCGAGACCTGGGCCCAGGTCACCTTCACGGGCGACCTGGCCGAGATCGACGGTCTCGACGAGCGCTCGCCGGTGATCCCGTTGGTTACCTCGACACGCGAGAACTGCCTGGGCAGCGAGTGCCCGCAATTCTCAGCCTGCCATGTCGTGAAAGCGCGGCGCGAGGCCATGGCGGCTGACATCGTGGTCGTCAACCACCACTTGTTCTTTGCCGACATGGCCTTGCGCGACAGTGGCGTGGCCGAGCTGCTGCCGAGCGTCGACGCTGCCGTGTTCGACGAGGCTCACCAGTTGGTCGAGGCCGGTGTCCAGTTCCTTGGCACCACGCTGGGCAGCGCACAAGTGATCGACTTTGCGCGCGACCTGCTGGCACTTGGTTTGCAGCAGGCGCGCGGCTTGGTCGACTGGCAGGCCTTGGCGGCCGACTGCGAGCACAGCGCACGAGATTTGCGCCTGGCTGCAGGCGGCACCCTGCGCGACCTGCGGGGCACGGTCAAATTGCGCTGGAACGAGCGCAGCGAGCAGCCGGACTTCGTCGCAGCATTGACGGCACTCGGCAAGGCCTGCGATGCCGCCGCGGCGGGCCTCGTCAGGGTCATCGACGCGGGCCCGGACTTCGTCAAGCTGCAGGAGCGCGCGACGACGCTGTCGACCTTGGCTGCGGCGTTCTTGCGCGAGGCTGCCGAAACCCATGTGCGCTGGATCGATGTGAGTCCGCAACAGGCTCGTCTGGTCGAGTCGCCGCTCGACATTCGCGACATGTTGACCGAGCAACGCGCCCGCGCCCCGAAGGCCTGGATCTTTACGTCGGCGACCCTGGGCGACGATGATGCCTTGACCTGGTTCACAGCCACGACCGGCCTCGAGGATGCCGTGAAACTGCGCCTGGGCAGCCCATTCGACTATGCAGCCCATGCCCGGCTGTACATCCCGGGCCGGTTTCCCAAGCCCAACGAGCCCGGTCACGCCGCCGCCGTTGCCACGCTGGCCGCTCGATGCGCTGCGGCGTTGGGCGGTCGCACCTTCGTGCTGACCACCACGCTGCGTGCGCTGCCCTTGGTGGCCGAGACGATGCGGGCGCAACTCGAGAGCTTGGGCGCCGGCCACATCGAGCTGCTGGTTCAAGGCACCCAACCCAAGCGCGCGTTGCTGCAGCGCTTCCTTGCCGGACCGGCGGCGGTGTTGATCGGATCGCAGACTTTCTGGGAGGGCATCGACGTGCCCGGCAATGCGCTTCAGTGCGTTCTGATCGACAAGCTGCCGTTCCCGCCGCCCAACGATCCACTCATCGAAGCCCGCGTCAGACGGCTCGAGGCGCAGGGACGCAACCCCTTCAACGAGTGTTTCGTCGCGGATGCGGCGGTGTCGCTCAAGCAGGGCGCCGGACGCTTGATCCGCAGTGAATCAGATCGCGGCCTGCTGGTGATCTGCGACCCGCGCATGGTGCGCATGCCGTACGGTGCGCGCCTGCGGGCAGCCTTGCCACCGATGACACAGCTGAAAGAGGAGTCAGCCGCGCTGGAGTGGCTGGCAGACCTGGCGCGAGAACACTGAGCGCGCGACGGCCTTCGTGGTTACCAGAGCCGCCACCAAGCGCGCTGGGTTTGCCGGATCCCTTCGGCGCTGAAGCGGCTGGCAGGGAAGTTCTGCTTGAGCACGCGCTCCGTGTCAGCGCGCAACTGGTCCAAGCCGAGTCGGTCGTAGCTCAGTTGCATGATGAACAGTGCTTCTTCGTTGGCCGGCGTCTGCGGGTACTCCAGCACCACTTGCTGGGCCCGATTGGCCGCCGCGAGGAAGGCCCCACGACGCAGGTAGTAGCGCGCGACATGGACCTCGTAGTTCGCCAGCGCATTGACGATGTAGTTCATGCGGCCGCGCGCTTCGTCGGCATAGCGCGATTGCGGGAACTGCGTCACCAATTGCTTGAACGATTGATAGGCGTCGCGCGAAGCCTGCTGGTCTCGCTCCGACAGGTCCTGCTGTGCCAGTGATCCCAGGATGCCCAGGTTGTCGTTGAAGTTGACCAGGCCGCGCAGATAGAAGGCGTAGTCGAGCGCGGGGCTGGACGGGTATTGCTTGATGAAGCGGTCCAGCGTGGCCAGCGCAGCGGCACGCTCCGCCGTGCGGTACTGCGCATAAGCCAGGTCCAGCACGGCCTGCTGGGCTAGCAGGGTGCCGGCGGCGCGCCCCTCGACCCGCTCCAGGGTCTTGATGGCCTTGTCATAGCTGCCAGCGACCATGTCGTCCTTGGCGTCTGCATACAATCGTTCGACCGCGGCCGTCGAGTTCGGGTCTTCTTTGGGCGTGGAGCTGCAGGCCGACAGAATCAACAAGCTGCCGACGACGGTGGCGACCCACAACGGGCGGGCGACGCTGTCCTGGATACGGATCATGGTGTAAACGGCCCCGGGCGGGCCCCTGTCGTGAGAGCAGAAAACGAGCGCGATTATAGGGTTGAGCCTCCGCATGAGGCCCCGCTCGACGCACCTGACGAGGAGCCCGACGCCGGCGTCGAAGTTCGTCGCTTTGCGGTCGGGCTCGAGGGGCACGGCGAGCGGCTCGACAAGTTGCTGGTGGCCCATGCGCGGGAGTTTTCGCGCAGCCATCTTCAGGGCCTGATCGAGCGCGCTTGTGTCGAGGTCGACGGCAGCGTCGCCGTGTCGGCCGCGAAGCGCCTGCGTGCGGGCCAGAACGTCAGCGTCGCATTGCAGCCGACGGATGAGAGCAAGGCGTTTACAGCGGAAGCGATGGCCTTGGCAATTCGCTTCGAGGACGAGCACATGATGGTGTTGGCCAAGCCGGCCGGGCTGGTTGTGCACCCGGCGCCTGGGCACTGGAGCGGCACCTTGCTCAATGGCTTGCTGGCGCATCACCGCGGCGCGTTTCACTTGCCGCGGGCCGGCATCGTGCACCGACTGGACAAGGACACCTCGGGCCTGATGGTGGTGGCCAAGACCTTGCCGGCCATGACCGCTTTGACGCGCGCCATCGCGGCCCGTGCGGTGCGGCGCGAGTACCTGGCCCTCGTGCACGGCGAAGTCGATCCCGCACCGTTCTCAATCGACGCGCCGGTCGGTCGCGATCCGGTGGCGCGCGTCCGAATGGCGGTGGTGTCGGGTGGCAAGCCGGCACGCACCGACGTGGCCCGACTCGCTTACTCGGCCGGTGTCAGCGCAGTGCAGTGCCGCCTGCACAGCGGCCGCACCCATCAGATCCGCGTCCACCTGGCCAGCCGTGGTCACGCCCTGTTGGCAGACACGCTTTACGGCGGTGCGCCGGCGCTCGGACTGACGCGCCAGGCCCTGCATGCCGCCAGTCTGGGCCTGGATCATCCGATCACGCATGCGCGGCTAGGGTTCGACGAGACCCTCCCTGCCGACCTGGCCCCGGCCTGGGCCCAGATCTGCAGCTGAACACCGACGCGCTGACGGCTCGGCGTCAGGGCTACAATGAGCGTAACAGCCCGGTGCAGGCCCTTGCCGCCCGGAGTGTCTCGCCCGCAGTGAGTCAGCAGAGCGCGCCGCGCAACGGCGTCGCGCCTCGGGTCGAGCCACCGATACCGTTTGATGTGAACGCCGCCGGGGCACACCGGCGCCCAACGATCGCCTATGAACACTCAGGATGCAAAACGCGTCCTCGAAACCGCGCTCATTTGCGCCCAGCAGCCGCTGCCTGTGGTTGCTTTGCGCGCGCTGTTCGATGACCAGGTCGGTATCGACACCCTCAAGAGCCTGCTCAGCGAGCTGGTTGACGATTGGTCTGGGCGTGGCGTCGAGTTGGTGCCGTTGGCGAGTGGTTGGCGTTTTCAGAGCCGCCCTGAGATGCGCGAGTACCTCGACCGACTCAACCCTGAGAAGCCGCCCAAGTACTCACGGGCGGTCCTGGAAACGTTGGCGATCGTGGCCTACCGCCAGCCCGTGACCCGCGGTGACATCGAGGACATTCGCGGCGTTGCGGTGGGCAGCCCCATCGTCAAGCAGCTCGAAGACCGCGGCTGGATCGAGGCCATCGGGCACCGCGAGGCGCCCGGCCGGCCTGCGTTGTACGCCACCACGCGTCAGTTTCTCGACGATCTGGGCATTGCCCGGCTCGACCAGCTCCCCCCGCTCGACGGCAGCGCGCCGTACGCCGACGAGCGCCTGGCGCAGGCCCTGGCTGGGCAGGCAGAGCTGAGTGACGGCCAGGTCGACCCTGACGGGCAGGCCCAGCTGGCGCTGGAAGCACTCGACGATGCAGGCCCGCAAGGCCCGGGCATTGATCCGACCGATGACACCGAACCCAGCGAATCAATCGCTCCCGCACCATGAGTCACTCTCCAGACACTGATCCGCCGACCCCATCGGATGTCGACGGCGCGGTCGCGCAGGCGCCAGGCCTCGACGCCGGCAGTGTTGAAGCACCAAAGCGGCGACGCCGCAGCCCGCGCCAAGCTGCACCCGCCGGGGATGCCGGTCAAGAGACCCCGGCGGCGCAGTCGTCCGGCGAGGCCATCGACAAGCGCACTGAAAACGGGCCGCCAGCGGGCGAAACGCAAAGCGGTGGTGCAGGCGACGCACCGGCTTCGGGGAACCCGCCCGAAGCAAGCGCAAGTGAAGCCGATGGCCCAGACGGTCCTTCGCGGCGTTCGCGCCGCAACCGGCGCCGCGGGCGCAAGGGCAAGGGCCCGCGTGACGATGGGGGTACGTTCGACGCCGCTGGCATGCCGCCAGAGGAGGGCGCCGTGCGGCCGGCCGCCGCGGCAGCGGCGATGCCCGACGCCAGCGATCTGTTTGCCATCGTGACATCCGGCGCGTTCGACAGCGAGAGCCTGGCGGCTGACCCACACGACGATGCGGCCGCAGCAGCGGCCGCGCAGGATGCTCAGGCCCCGGCATCGACCACGGCGCCGGATGCACCGGGCGTCGGCGTCGGGGTCGATCTTCCCGCAGCAGACATCAATGCGGGTCTGCAGGACCCAGCGCGTCGCGTGCTGGCGCCCGACGCCGAGGCGCCCAAGCTGCAGAAGGTGCTGGCTCAGGCGGGCATCGGCTCGCGCCGCGACCTCGAGCAGATGATTGTCGACAAGCGGGTGACGGTCAACGATGAGCCGGCCCACACGGGGCAGCGCGTGTCCTGGGGCGATCGCGTGGCGGTTGACGGCAAGCCAATTCGCGTGCGCATCGCGCCGCTGCCAACGCGCGTGATCGCTTATCACAAGCCGGCTGGAGAAGTCGTCAGCCATGACGATCCGCAGCAGCGTCCGACGGTCTTCAGGCGCTTGCCGCGCCTGCAACAAGGCAAGTGGCAATCGGTCGGCCGGCTCGACATCAACACCGAAGGCCTGCTCCTGTTCACCACTTCGGGCGAACTGGCCAACCAGTTGATGCATCCGCGTTTCGGTGTCGAGCGCGAGTACGCAGTGCGTGTGCTCGGCACGCTCGAGAAGGAGGCCAAGGCACGCTTGCTCGAGGGCGTGCCGATCGACGGTCAGCCGGCCGCGTTCAAGAGCATCGAAGATGGCGGTGGCGAGGGCGCCAACCATTGGTACCGCGTGGTGATCACGGAAGGCCGTAACCGCGAGGTGCGGCGCCTGTTCGAAGCCGTGGGCCTGACGGTCAGCCGCCTGATTCGAATCCGATACGGCTCGGTGGTACTGCCGCGGGGCTTGCGCCGTGGGGTCTGTGTCGACCTGGCAGAAGACGATGTTCGCCTGCTGCGCAGACTCACCGGCCTGGGCGTGCCCGGCGACAGCGGCCGCGGCAACGCCAAGCGCGGGCGCGGCGGGCGCGAAGAAGGTTTGTCCCGCTTGCCCCCCGAACCGCGCCAGGGCGGCCCGCGCCAGACCCCTCGCAATGACCAGCCGCGGCGCGAGCGGCAGCCGCAGCCGCCCTTCGAGCAGGGCCCGCGCGGCCCACGGCCCGATCGCATCAACCATGCGAATCGATCGCATGGCAAGCAGCGCCTGCAGGCAGGCTTTGGCGACACGGCGGTGCATGCGCATGAGTTCGACGAGCGCGATCACGCCGAGGTCGTCGAGGTGGCGAATATTCCCAACCCGCTGCAACAGACCTTTGACCAGCGCGCCATCCGGGAGGTGCGCAGCGCCCGGCGTGAGTTGAGCGACGATGCGCCGATCCCCAACCCCTTGCAGCAGACCTACGACAAGCGCGCACTGAAGGAGAACCGCGAACCGCGGCGCGACCAGGGCGACGATGACGGGCCGATCCCGAACCCTTTGCAGCAGACCTACGACAAGCGCTTCGTTCAAGGCGGTGCCGGCGGCGGCGGCGGCGGTGGCGGGGCACGCGGTCGCGGCGGCCAGGCGGGCGCTGGCGGCGCACGTCGCAAGGGCGGCGCGGCGGGCAGCAAGTCCGCTGGCGGACAACCGGACCCGATGAAGACGGCCGTGGGCTACATCGGCGGCGACGCCTTCTTGCGCAAGAAGTCGAGCGGCCGTGGCGGCAAGGGCGGCGGCGGTTCCGGCGGCGGGCGCTCGGGGGGTGGGCGCGGCGGGCCCGGTGGCAAGGGGCGCTGAGACGCCCCACCAGCAGGCCGACCGCTACAATCCAAGGCTTTGTTAAGTCCTTGTTTTTCTGGAGAATTTTCACCATGGCGATTGAACGTACGCTGTCCATCATCAAGCCGGATGCAGTAGCCAAGAATGTCATCGGGCAGATCTATGCACGCTTCGAAGGTGCGGGCCTGAAGGTCATCGCCGCGCGCATGGCGCATCTCTCGCGGGCAGAGGCCGAAGCCTTTTACGGCGTGCACAAGGCGCGGCCCTTCTTCAATGACCTGGTCAGCTTCATGATCTCGGGGCCAGTGATGATCCAGGTGCTGGAAGGGCCGAATGCGATCGCCAAGAACCGTGAGTTGATGGGCGCCACCGATCCGAAGAAGGCCGACAAGGGCACGATCCGTGCCGACTTCGCCGACTCGATCGACGCCAACGCGGTGCATGGGTCCGACGCCCCCGAAACGGCGGCGACGGAAGTGGCCTTCTTCTTCGCTGGCATGAACGTCTTCGGCGGTTGAGCGTGACCGCGCCCGCCGCCCGCCGTCAGCACGCCGCGCAATGCGCGGTTTGCGGCCTTCGCGCTGCGGTGCCCAACGGCAGCGATCGGCGCGTCTAGCCGAGCGGCGATGCGCACGAATCTGCTCGACTTCGATCTGGACGGTCTTGCCGCGCATTGCGCCGGCTTGGGCGAGAAGCGCTTTCGCGCGACCCAGTTGTTCCGCTGGATCCACCAGAAGGGCGCGGGTGACTTTGCGCAGATGAGCGATCTGGCCGTGTCGCTGCGGGAAAAGCTGAGCGCCCAGGCCGACATCCGTCCACTCCGGCTGTTGTCTGAACACAGCTCGGCTGACGGTACGGTGAAGTGGCTGTTCGACGTGGGCAACGGCGACGCGATCGAAACTGTCTTCATTCCTGAAGAGAATCGCGGCACGCTGTGTGTTTCATCGCAGGCCGGTTGCGCCGTCGGCTGTCGTTTCTGTTCGACCGGCCACCAGGGCTTCTCGCGCAATCTGAGCAGCGGCGAGATCGTGGCGCAACTCTGGCAAGCCGAGCATCAGTTGCGTGCGCGCCTTTCCGCCGCCTCGGGCGCGACCAGCCACGAGCGCGTCATCAGCAACGTGGTGATGATGGGCATGGGTGAGCCGCTGCAGAACTACGCTGCCTTGGTGCCTGCGCTGCGAGTCATGCTCGACGACCATGGCTACGGCCTGTCACGGCGCCGCGTCACAGTGAGCACCTCCGGCGTCGTGCCGATGATCGACCGACTGCGCGACGACTGCCCAGTGGCGCTGGCTGTCTCCTTGCATGCGCCCGACGACGAGCTGCGTGATCGGCTGGTGCCACTGAACAAGAAGTACCCGCTGGCGCAACTGCTGGCGGCCTGCAAACGTTACCTGGACGCTGCGCCTCGCGACTTCATCACCTTCGAGTACTGCATGTTGGCGGGTGTCAACGACAGCCTGGCCCAGGCGGATGCACTTGTCCGCCTGGTGCAGGATGCCGGTGTGTCGTGCAAATTTAACCTGATTCCCTTCAACCCGTTTCCGGCCTCCGGACTGACTTGCTCGTCGAGGGAGCAAGTGTTGGCGTTTGCCCAGCGGCTGCAGGACGCGGGCGCCGTGACGACCGTGCGCAAGACGCGCGGCGATGACATCGACGCTGCCTGCGGTCAGTTGGCCGGTGAAGTGCAGGACCGAACGCGCGCCGGCGAGCGCATGCGTCGCATTCCGATCGCGGCCCTGCAACCGGCGCAGCGCGTCTGAAGCCCATGCTTTTGTCGACTCGCGCCTGGGCCCTCGGGCTCGCCGCCTTCCTGGTTGCATGTGCCGGGCCGGGCGGGGTGCCGGTGGCGCCCACGCAAGAGTTGCGCACGGCGTCCGATCAGACAGACGCTGACCGACGGGCCGCCGTGCGCATGGAGCTCGCGGGTCTGCACTTTGGCCGCGGCCAGTACGAGACCGCGCTGGACGAGATCAAGCTGGCCTTGGTGGCCAAGCCGGAACTCGGTGCGGCGTTCAGTCTGCGCGGCCTGGTCTATGCCAGCATGGGCGAGGACGCCTTGGCCGAGGACAGTTTCAACCGGGCACTGCAGATCAACCCGCGCGATGCCGACGCGATGCACAACCGCGCCTGGTTTCTGTGCCAGAAGGGCAAGTTCCACGAAGCCGACCGCTGGTTCGAGCAAGCCCTCCAGTTGCCGCAGTACCGGGATGTGCCCCGCACCTTGATGGCACAAGGCGTCTGCTTCGCGCGCGCAGGCAAGCTCGACGACGCCGAGCGCAAGTTGTCGCGCGCCTATGAACTCGAGGCCGGCAACCCGACCACGGCGCTCAATCTGTCTGAAGTGCTGTATCGCCGTGGCGAGTACGAACGTGCGCGCTTCTACATTCGCCGCGTCAACCAGCGCGAGGAGTTGTCGAACGCTCAGACCCTGTGGCTGGCCATGCGCATCGAAAACCGCATCGGCAACCGCGGCAGTGTCGAAGAGATCGGTCGCCAGTTGCGCAATCGCTTCCCACAGGCGACCGAGACGCTGGCCTTTGAACGAGGGCGCTTCGATGACTGAGGCCACCGAAGTGCAGCCCGAGCCGATCGGCACGGCCAGCGATCCAGCGCTCAGCGCCGGCGGGCTGCTGCGTGCTGCGCGCGAAAAGCGGGGTTTGCATATCGCTGCCCTGGCCGCGTCCATCAAGGTCTCCCCGCGCAAGCTCGAGGCGCTCGAGGCGGACCGATACGCCGAATTGCCAGACCTGACCTTCACCCGCGCCTTGGCCCATACCGTTTGCCGGGCGCTCAAGGTCGATCCCGAGCCGGTGCTGGCCAAGTTGCCGCAAGCGGGCGATTTACCCAAGCTTTCCCAAGTGGGGGGTGGCTTGAACGCGCCCTTCCGTGGCGCTCCCGGCAGCCGAGATCCGGGCGAGTTCACGCTCCACCGCAAGCCGGTGTTCTGGGCCACGCTGCTGGTCCTGCTCGGTGCCGCAGCCCTGGCCTTGGTCCCCGATCGCTGGGTGCCATGGCACGGCCCGGGCAAGGCGGTCGGCGGCGCCACGGCGCCAGCATCGACGGTGGCTGAAGTTGTTGCTGCGGCGGCAATCACCGCCTTGCCCGCGCTCGCGCCGGTCAGCGCGGCATCTGCGCCCGCGGCGCCTGGCGTCGCAGCCAGTGGCGCCGTGCTCTCGGACCCGGCCACACCGATTGCCGACGGCACGGTGGCCCGCGCACCGGAGCCCGCACCTTCCGGAGCCGGGGCCACCGGCGCTGCCGGGGTGCTGTTGTTGCGCACGACGGCCGAGTCCTGGATCGACGTGCAGGATGCACGCGGCCAGACCTTGCTTTCGCGCAATGTGCAGCGTGGCGAGTCGGTCGGTTTGGATGGGGCCTTGCCCATGCGCGTGACGATCGGCAATGCGGCGGTGACGCAGTTGACGTTCCGTGGCCAGCCTGTGGACCTGAGTGCAAACACCCGCGACAACGTCGCTCGCCTTCAATTGCCGTGAGAGTGTCCCGATGAACGACCGCGACCTCGATGCCATTGCGACGGCGCTGCCCATCCGACGCCGCACCCGACAGGCCCGGGTGGTCTGGGGCAGCCGAATCGTGACTGTCGGTGGCGACGCGCCAGTGCGTGTGCAGTCGATGACCAACACCGATACGGTGGACGTCATCGGCACGGCGATCCAGGTCAAGGAGTTGGCGATCGCCGGCTCAGAGATGGTGCGCATCACGGTCAACACGCCCGAGGCGGCCGAGGCGGTACCGGCCATCCGTGAGCAACTCGACCGCATGGGCATCGATGTGCCCCTGGTCGGGGACTTCCATTACAACGGGCACCGCCTGCTGACAGACTTTCCTGCGATGGCGCAAGCGCTGTCCAAGTACCGCATCAACCCTGGCAACGTCGGCAAGGGCGACAAGCGCGACCGCCAATTCGGCATGATGGTGGAGGCGGCCGCTCGCCACGACAAGGTGGTGCGCATCGGTGTCAACTGGGGCAGCTTGGATCAGGAACTGCTGGCCTCGATGATGGATGAGAACGCCCAGCGCGCCGAGCCCTGGGATGCCAAGCAGGTGATGTACCGCGCGCTGATCTCCTCGGCCTTGCAGTCCGCCGAGTACGCCCGTGACGTCGGCCTGAACCCCGACAACATCATCATCAGCTGCAAGGTCAGTGGGGTGCAGGACTTGATCTCGGTCTACCGCGCCTTGTCCGCCCGTTGCGACTACGCCCTTCACCTGGGGCTGACAGAAGCCGGGATGGGCACCAAGGGCACGGTGGCGTCAGCCACGGCCCTGGCGGTTCTGCTGCAGGAGGGCATCGGCGACACGATTCGCGTCAGTCTGACGCCGCAACCCGGTGAGGCACGCACACAGGAGGTGGTGGTGGCGCTGGAGATACTGCAATCTCTCGGCTTGCGGACCTTCAATCCCAGCGTCACAGCCTGCCCTGGATGCGGTCGCACCACCAGCACCACGTTCCAGGAGATGGCCAAGCAGATCGACGACTTCCTGCGCGCTCAGATGCCCGTGTGGAAGGTCAGGTACCCCGGCGTCGAGAACCTCAAGGTGGCGGTGATGGGCTGCATCGTGAACGGCCCCGGCGAGAGCAAACATGCCGACATCGGCATCAGCTTGCCGGGCACTGGTGAAGCGCCCGCGGCGCCGGTGTTCATCGACGGTGAAAAGGCCTTGACGCTGCGCGGCGAGAACATCGCCACCGAGTTTCATCAACTCGTCGAACGCTACATCGAACAACGCTTCGCAGAAACATGAACCACCCCCGAAGTGCCTGCGGCGCTCCCCCTCAAGGGGGCACCGCTGGCGGCCCGGCGGCGCCGGATCTGCGGCGGTTGCTTGGTTGGCTCCAGCTTCTCGCGTCACGCCTCGCGGATTGATCGTCCGATATGGCTGAAAAGATTACCGCTGTCAAAGGCATGAACGACCTGCTGCCCGACGAGGCGGCGCAATGGGAGTGGGTCGAAGCCAAGGTGCGCGATTTGCTCGCGCGCTGGGGCTACCGCAACCTGCGCACACCGATCGTCGAGCCGACGGCGCTGTTCGTGCGCGGTATCGGCGAGGTGACCGACATCGTCGAGAAGGAGATGTTCTCCTGGCAGGACGCGATGAACGGCGATCGCCTGACGTTGCGGCCCGAAGCCACGGCGGGCATTGTGCGGGCGGTGATCGAGCACAACGCGCTTTACAACGGCCCACTGCGCATCTGGCAGATGGGCCCGATGTTCCGCCATGAGCGGCCGCAAAAGGGCCGCACGCGCCAGTTCCATCAGCTCGACGTCGAGGCCCTGGGCCACGCCGGGCCAGATGTCGATGCCGAGCTGATCCTGATGCTGCGCGCGTTCTGGCGCGAGCTGGGCCTGGTCGAGGGCCGGCACATCGAGCTTGAACTCAACAGCCTGGGCCAGCCCGAGGAGCGCAAGTCCCACCGTGCGGCGCTGATTGCGCACTTCGAGGCCCACGCCGACACGCTCGATGCCGAAGCCCAGCGCCGCTTGCACAGCAACCCGCTGCGCATCCTGGATACCAAGAACCCGGCGATGCGCAGCGTGGTCGAGACGGCGCCGCAACTGATGGACTTCCTCGGCGCCGAGTCGCTCGCGCACTTCAATGCCGTGCGCGCGGTGCTCGATGCCGTGGGCCTGGCCTACACGGTCAACCCGCGTCTGGTGCGCGGCATGGACTACTACAACCTGACGGTGTTCGAATGGAAGAGCGCCTTGCTCGGAGCGCAGAGCACGGTTTGCGGCGGTGGCCGCTACGACCAGTTGATCGAGACCCTCGGCGGCAAACCGGCGCCAGGCGTCGGCTTTGGCCTTGGTATGGAGCGCCTGATGCTGATGCTCGAAGGGGCAGGCATCCAGGCGCCGTCGAGCGCGCCGCAAGCCTATGCGCTGGTCACCGACCCGCAGTCTTTGGCCCAGGTGATGCCGGTGCTGGATGCCTTGCGCAGTGCCGGCATTGCGGTGCTGATGCACGCCGCGACCAAGGACGGACAGGGCAGCATGAAGGCGCAGTTCAAGCGCGCCGATGCCAGTGGCGCGGCCTTTGCATTGATCTTCGGTGCCGACGAGTTGGCGCGCGGCGAGGCGGCGATCAAGCCGCTGCGCGCCGGTGAAGGCGCCGTGCAGTTCACGCGCAAGCTCGTCGACGCTGCCGCGTGGGCGCACGAACTGCGCACCCCATAATCCCGCTTCCCTCGAACAGACATTTCCCCATGGCGACCCCACTCGATCTGCAAGAGCAGGAACAAGTCGATCAGCTCAAGGCCTTCTGGAAGCAGTACGGCAACCTGATTACCTGGACATTGATCCTGGCCCTCGGCGGTTTCGCTGCGTTCAACGGTTGGAACTGGTGGCAACGCGAGCAAGGCAGCAAGGCCAGTTCCATGTTCGATGAACTCGAGCGCGCGGCCCAGGCCGGCGACGCCGAACGCAGCACCCGCGTCTTCAGCGACTTGAAAGAGCGATTCGCCCGCACGGCCTACGCGCAGCAAGGGGCCTTGCTCGCAGCCAAAGTCCAGGCGGAGAAGGGCCAGACGGATGCGGCTTTGGCCAGTCTCGCCTGGGTTTCCGAGAGCGCCGGCGAGGACGACATCCGAACCATCGCGCGCCTGCGTGCGGCTGGCCTGTTGATCGACAAGAAGCAGTTCGATGCGGCGCTGAGCCAACTCGATGCGGCTGCTGGCGGCAAGAATGCCAAAGAGTTCGAGGCCCTGGTGGCAGACCGCCGAGGCGATGTCTTTATGGCCCAGGGCAAGAAGGACGAGGCGCGCAAGGCCTTCGAGGTCGCCTACAAGGCGATGGACGAGAAGATCGACTACCGACGCCTGATCGACGCCAAGCTGACGGCGCTGGGTGCAGCGCCGATCGTCGCGGCCGCAGCGTCGTCTGCCAGCGGAGCAACGAAATGAGGCGTGTCCTTGGCTGTGCGGTGTTGGCCTTGGTCGGGCTGTTGAGTGCATGTTCGAGTGACAAGCCCAAGCCAACGCCACTGGAGTCCATCACACCCCAGATCGCGGGCCGATTGGTCTGGAGTGCGCGGCTCGACGGTGCCGCACCAGGCTTGATCGTCACCGCGCGCGATGGCGAGTTCACCGTGGCCGCGGCCGACGGCAGCGTTGTCGCCTTGCAGGCCGACACCGGCCGCGAGGTCTGGCGCGGCAGCGCTGGCGTGCGCCTGAGCGCCGGCGTCGGCAGCGATGGCCGTTACGCCGCCGTGGTGACCCGGGACAATGAAGTCGTGCTGCTCGAGCGGGGCAGCGTGAAGTGGCGTGCCCGGCTGGCCTCGCGCGTGTCGACGCCGCCACTGGTGGCCGGTGAGCGGGTCTTTGTGATGGGGGTTGACCGGGTCGTCACGGCCTTCGACGCCATCGATGGGCGATTGCTCTGGACCCTTCAGCGACCCGGCGAGGCCCTGACGCTGTCGCAACCGGGTGTCGTGGCCGCCTTCAAGGACACCCTCCTGGTCGGCCAAGGCCAGCGGCTGACCGGCGTGGATCCTCTGCGCGGAACGGTGCGTTGGGAGATCGCCCTGGCCAACCCGCGTGGTACGAACGAAGTCGAGCGCCTGTCGGACCTGACTGGGCCGGCCCTGCGCGTGGGCAACATGGTGTGTGCGCGATCGTTCCAGGTCGGGGTCGGGTGCGCGGATGCCCAACTGGGCACGCTCTTGTGGACCAAGTCGGTGGGTGGCGTGCAGGCCATTGGCGGCGACGCGGAGCTGGTGGTCGGCGCCGATGCCAGCGACCGCATCACCGCCTGGCGCGCCAACAACGGCGATCTGGCATGGAACAACGAGAACCTGCGCTACCGCGGTTTGTCGGGGCCCTTGGTGCTGGGGCGCACGGTGATCTTCGGCGATGCGGAAGGCCAGGTGCATTTCCTCGACCGCGCTGACGGCAAGACCTTGCTGCGTCTGCCCACCGACGGCTCACCCGTGGTCGGCGTGCCGGTTCGCTCCGGCAATACCATTCTGGTGGTGACTCGCAACGGCGGCTTGTTCGCTTTCCGGCCCGAGTAAGGCATGCGTCTGCGATGAAACCCGTCGTGGCCATCGTGGGCCGGCCGAACGTCGGCAAAAGCACACTCTTCAACCGCCTGACGAAGAGCCGTGACGCCATCGTTGCCGACTTCGCCGGCCTGACGCGCGACCGCCACTATGGCGACGCGCGCTTCGGCGAGCACGATTTCATCGTCGTCGACACCGGCGGTTTCGAGCCCGACAAGCCTGTCGGTGTGGTGGCCGAGATGGCCAAGCAGACCAAGCAGGCGGTGGCAGAGGCCGACGCTGTGATCTTCGTGGTGGACGTGCGCACCGGCGTCTCGGGCCAGGACCACGACATTGCGCGCTACCTGCGCACCGCCAACAAGCGCGTCTTCGTGGCGGTCAACAAGGCCGAGGGCATGAGCGACTCGCCGCAGTTGGCCGAGTTTCACGAGCTCGGCATGGGCGAGCCGCACCCGGTGTCGGCGGCGCATGGCCAGGGCATCCGCAGTTTGGTCGACGCGGTGCTGGCCGGGTTCGACTTCGCCGACGACGAAGACACGTTTGGCGACGGGGTCGACAGGCCGATCCGTCTGGCCGTGGCTGGACGGCCGAACGTCGGCAAGAGCACCCTGATCAACACCTGGCTGGGCGAGGAGCGCCTGATCGCGTTCGACCTGCCCGGAACCACGCGCGATGCGATCCATGTGCCGTTCGAGCGGGCGGGGCAGAAGTTCGAGCTGATCGACACTGCCGGCCTGCGGCGCAAGGGCAAGGTCTTCGAGGCGATCGAGAAGTTCTCCGTCGTCAAGACGCTTCAAGCCATCGCCGACGCCAATGTCGTCGTGCTCCTGCTCGACGCCACGCAGGGCGTGACCGAACAGGACGCCCACATTGCCGGCTACATCCTCGATGCCGGGCGTGCCGTGGTGATCGCGATCAACAAGTGGGACGCCATCGACAGCTACCAGCGCGAGATGCTGGAGCGCTCGGTCGAATCCCGCCTGGCCTTCTTGAAGTACGCCACGCGCCTGCACATCTCGGCGCTGACACGCCAGGGTCTGGGCCCCCTTTGGCAGGCCATCGCCGATGCCCACACCTCGGCCATCAAGAAGATGCCCACGCCGGTCCTGACCCGTCTGCTGCTGGAAGCGGTGGAGCACCAGGCGCCCAAGCGTGCCGGTCACTTCCGTCCGAAGTTGCGGTACGCCCACCAGGGTGGCATGAACCCGCCCATCGTCGTGGTGCACGGCAACTCGCTCGAGCATGTGACCGACAGCTACAAGCGCTTCCTCGAAGGGCGGATCCGGGCCCACTTCAAGCTTGTTGGCACCCCGCTGCGCATCGAGATCAAGACGTCGCGGAACCCTTTCGATGACAAGGGCTCTTAGAACTGCAAAGACCACGGCTGCCATAGGGGCCAACCCTGTGATAACGTGATCGCGAGTCGGATTTCAAACACGGAGTGAATATCGTGAGCAACAAGGGCCAATTACTTCAAGACCCCTTTCTGAACCTGCTGCGCAAGGAGCATGTGCCGGTGTCGATCTACCTGGTCAACGGCATCAAGCTGCAGGGCCAGATCGAATCCTTCGACCAGTACGTCGTCCTGCTTCGCAACACCGTGACGCAGATGGTCTACAAGCACGCCATCTCAACCGTCGTCCCGGGCCGCGCCGTTAACTTCCACGCCCAGGAGCCCAGCGAGCCGAGCGCCGATTGAGCAGCGACGGAGCGCACTTCCCCTTGGGTTCATCCACCACCGATATCGATCGCCAGGCGACTGCGGCAGGCCCCTCCCGCGTGATCCTGGTCGGGGTCGACCTGGGCGCCGGCTCGTCTTTCGACGCCACGCTCGATGAATTGGCGCTCCTGGCTGTTTCAGCGGGCGATGAGCCCGTGGCCAAGGTCATTGCGCGGCGCAAGGCGCCGGATGCGGCGCTGTTTGTCGGCTCCGGCAAGGCTGACGAAATCAAAGCCCTGGCGCTTGCCGAGCGAGCCCACGGCGTGATCTTCGACCAGGCACTGTCGCCGGCTCAGCAGCGCAACCTCGAACAGCACCTGGGCGTGTCGGTCGCAGACCGCACCGCCTTGATTCTCGATATCTTCGCTGCGCGCGCCCAGAGCCACGAGGGCAAGCTGCAGGTGGAACTCGCGCGCCTGCAGTACCAGGCCACCCGGCTGGTGCGTCGATGGAGCCACCTGGAGCGTCAAACCGGCGGCATCGGCCTGCGCGGCGGTCCCGGGGAGGCTCAGATCGAACTCGACCGCCGCATGATCGGCGAGCGCATCAAGACCGTGAAAGCACGACTCGAGAAGGTCAAACGCCAGCACCAGACGCAGCGTCGCGCCCGCGAGCGCAGCGGAACTTTCCGGGTGTCTTTGGTCGGCTACACGAATGCCGGCAAGTCGACCTTGTTCAATGGCCTGGTCAAGGCCCGCGCCTTTGCCGCGGACCAACTCTTTGCCACGCTCGACACCACCACCCGCTCGATGTGGCTGCAGGAGGCCGGCCGCCAGGTGTCGCTGTCCGACACCGTGGGCTTCATTCGCGACCTGCCCCACAAGCTGGTCGACGCTTTTCGCGCGACCCTCCAGGAGACAGCCGACGCCGACCTGCTGCTGCATGTGGTTGACGCGGCCAGCCCGCTGGCGGCCGAGCAGATCGAAGAGGTCGAGCGGGTTCTGGCCGAAATCGGCGCCGACCGCATTCCGCAGGTGCTGGTTTTCAACAAGCTCGACCTGCTCGGCGATACTCAGGTGCCGCGGGTTCTGCGCGACGCTGTTGAGCGCTCACCTGGAGTGCGAACGCCGCGGGTCTTCGTCAGTGCCCGCAGCGGGCTTGGGCTGGACCTTCTGCGCAGCGTGATCGCCGAACAAGTGGCCGGAGATGCCTTGCACGGCGCCAACCCGCCTCCATATGACGCCCTGCCAGGTGACCCCCGCAGCCTGATTGGCACCGATCAAGTCCCCTCCGAACCCAGTACCCAGCGAGCCTTGTCAGCATGACCTCACGTTTCGAGCCCGACGCCGCAGCCCCGTTCGGGCGCCGCTTGACCGAACTCCGCCATGCTGCCGGAGCATTGCTTCAGGCCAGTTTCCAGCTGCCGCGCCGATCGACCAAACTCAGTGGCGATGACGGGCTGGTGTATGCCAACCGAAATGACGGCCCGCCCGATCTGGACGAACTCTGGCGCGACTTCAATCGCAAGCTCGGTGGCCTGTTCGGCAAGGGCGGCGGCCAGCCGCCGCAGCGTGGCGGTGACAGCACTGGCGGCGGCGGGTTTCAGCCCGACATGAAGAGCGCCGGCATCGGCCTGGCGCTGATCGGGGGCGTGGCCTTGCTGGTGTGGCTGGGCAGTGGCGTGTTCATCGTCCAGGAAGGCCAGCAAGCCGTGGTGACGTCGTTTGGCCGCTATAGCCAGACACGTGACGCCGGCTTGCAGTTCCGCTGGCCGTACCCCTTCCAGGCCCATGAGACCGTCGCCGTCACCCAGGTGCGCTCGGCCGAGGTCGGCCGCAATACCGTGGCGCAGTCGACCGGCTTGCGCGATTCGTCGATGTTGACCCAGGACGAGAACATCGTCGACATCCGTTTCACGGTGCAATACCGACTCAAGGATGCGCGTGCCTATCTCTTCGAGAACCGCAATCCCGAGGAAGCCGTTGTCCAGGCGAGTGAAACAGCGGTGCGCGAGATCGTCGGCCGCAGCAAGGTCGACCAGGTGCTCTATGAGCAGCGTGATGCCATCGCCGCTGATCTGGTCAAGTCGATCCAAGTCCAGCTCGACCGCCTCAACGCCGGCATCGTGATTGCCAACGTCAACGTGCAGAACGTCCAGGTACCCGAACAGGTGCAGGCCGCCTTCAATGACGCCGTCAAGGCGACCGCCGACCGTGATCGCTTCAAGAATGAAGGCCAAGCTTACGCCGCCGACGTGATTCCGAAGGCCCAGGGCACCGCCTCGCGTCTCAAGGAGCAGGCTGAGGGCTACCGCTCACGGGTGATTGCCGAAGCCGAAGGCGATGCCCAACGCTTCCGTTCCATCCTCACCGAGTACCAGAAGGCCCCGCAGGTGACGCGCGACCGCCTCTACCTCGAGACCATGCAGTCGGTCTACAGCAATGTCAGCAAGGTTATGGTCGACAGCCGAAGCGGCTCCAACCTCCTCTACCTGCCGCTCGACAAACTCATCCAACAATCGGGGGCGACGACACCCGCTGTGCCCGTCGCACCCGCCGCACCGCCCGGATCGGTCGCCACCCCCGAGTCAGTCGCCACACCGGCAACCGACCCCCGCTCGCGCGATGGTGCACGCACCCGTGACCGCGACAGCCGCTGAGCGCAGGAGTACCAGAACATGAATCGCATTGGCCTGATAGCTGTAGGCGTGCTTCTTGCACTGATGCTGGCTGCATCCACCCTCTTCATCGTCGATCAACGCAAAGTCGCGGTGGTCTATGCCCTGGGCGAGATCAAGGAAGTGATCACTGAGCCAGGGCTCAAGTTCAAACTGCCACCGCCTTTCCAGAACGTCGTCTTTCTCGACAAACGCATCCAGACCCTGGACAGCCCCGAGACCCGGCCGATCTTCACTGCCGAGAAGAAGAGCCTGATCATCGATTGGCTGGTCAAGTGGCGCATCTCCGAGCCGCGCCAGTTCATCCGCAACAACGGGGTGGACCTGCGCAACCTAGAGAACCGGCTTGCACCGGTGGTTCAGGCCGCGTTCAATGAAGTCGTGACGCGACGCACCGTCAGCGGCATGCTGGCCACGGAGCGTGAGGCCGTGATGCTGGATGTGCGCAACCGGCTCGCAGATGAAGCCAAGGGCTTCGGCATCGAGATCGTCGACGTGCGGGTCAAGCGAGTCGATTTCGTTGCCGACATCACGGACTCCGTCTACCGCCGGAAGCAGTCCGAGCGCAACCGGGTGGCCAATGAGCAGCGATCGCAGGGCAGTGCCGAGTCGGAGAAGATCCGTGCCGATGCCGATCGACAGCGCGAAGTGATCATCGCTGAGGCCTACCGCGACGCGCAGAAGGTCAAGGGCGAGGGCGACGCCAAGGCCTCGGCGCTGTACGCCGATGCGTTCGGCCGCGATCCCCAGTTCGCGCAGTTCTACCGCAGCCTGGAAGCCTACCGAGCGAGCTTCCGGACCAAGAACGACGTGATGGTGCTTGACCCGAGCAGCGAGTTCTTCCGCACCATGCGCGGTGGCGGCCCAGCACAGGCGGCGCCGGCGAAAAAGTAGCGCCCGCTGGCCACCATGGGCGAGCTGTTGCTCGGCGCCTTGGCGCTGATGCTGGTCATCGAGGGCTTGTTGCCTTTCATCAGCCCGACCACCTGGCGTGAGGTCTTCGAGCGAGCGACGCGCATGAGCGATGGCCAGATCCGCTTCATTGGGCTGAGCAGTGTGGTGGCCGGTCTGTTGTTGCTGGCGTTCTGGCGGAGCTGACGGGCCCGGATGGGTCGGTACAATGCCGTCTTCAACAACGCTGCGTTTTCTCCCATGTCGCGTGCGTGGCTCTTGCCCGAGCAGATTGCCGATGTATTGCCGAGTCAAGCCCGACGCATCGAGGAGCTCAGGCGCACCCTGATCGACGGCGCTCGCAGCTGCGGTTTCGAGCTGGTGATGCCGCCCCTCTTGGAGCACCTCGAGTCCTTGCTGTCAGGCACCGGGCATGCGCTGGACCTGAAAACCTTCAAGTTGGTCGACCAGCTGTCCGGGCGCACCCTTGGCTTGCGTGCCGACACCACTCCCCAGGTTGCACGCATCGACGCCCACTTGCTCAATCGCCAAGGTGTGGCGCGGCTCTGCTACTGCGGGCCGGTGGTACACACGCGAGCCGACAGCCAGCAGAGCACACGCGAGCCCTTGCAATTCGGCGCCGAGATCTACGGGCATGCCGGGCTGGAGGCTGATCTCGAAGTCATCGAACTTGCGCTGGATGGCCTGCATGCGGCTGGCGTCGACGATGTTCTGCTCGACCTCGGTGATGCGCGTCTGGTGCGCTGCGTACTTGACGGCGCGGCTGCCGACGAGGCGCTGCTCGACGCTTTGGCCCACAAGGATGCGGCGGCGTTGGGCGATCTATCGACGGGCTACCCGCCAGCGGTGCAACAGGGCCTGAGTGCGCTGCTGCGTTTGTACGGGGGGGCGGAGGTCTTGCCGTCTGCGCGCACGGCGCTGGCGGCGACGCCGGGTGTCGCCGTTGCGCTGGATGACATTGCCTGGCTGGCCAGTCATGTGCAGCTTGCCCACCCGACAGTGCGGGTGGGCTTCGACCTCGCAGACGTCAGCGGCTACGCGTACTACAGCGGTCCGCGGTTCTCGCTGTATGGCACGGCGGCCAATGCAGCCCTGGCACGCGGCGGCCGCTACGACGAGGTGGGGGCGGTGTTCGGTCGCAACCGGCCAGCGGTCGGCTACAGCTTGGATGTCAAGGCACTGGCCCAGGCGGCAGCGTTGCGGCCCGCGCTGGCGGCCGTGCGCGCGCCCTGGGGCAAGGACGCCGGCCTGCGGGCAGCGGTGCGCCGTCTGCGAGAACAGGGGCATATCGTGGTCTGCACGCTGCCCGGCCACGACCACGAAGCGCAGGAGTACGAGTGCGACCGAGAACTGATTCAAGCCCAGGGCCAATGGGTACTGCGCGCCATTTGACGACACAGCCCGACCGAGGATGACCCACACCATGCAGCAAAGCACCGGCCGCGGCCGCAACGTCGTCGTCGTCGGCACCCAGTGGGGCGACGAAGGCAAGGGCAAGGTCGTCGACTGGCTGACGGACCACGCGCAGGGCGTGGTTCGCTTTCAGGGCGGTCACAACGCCGGCCACACCTTGGTCATCAAAGGCGTCAAGACAGCCTTGCAGCTGATACCCAGCGGCATCATGCGCGACGGCGTGGCCTGCTATATCGGCAACGGTGTGGTCGTCGATCCGACGCACTTGCTGGGCGAGATCGAGCGGCTGGAGAAGATCGGCGTCGAGGTGCGCTCCAGGCTTTTCATCAGCGAGTCCTGCCCGCTGATCCTGCCCTTCCACGTTGAAGTCGACAAGGCACGCGAGGCGCTGCGTGAGAGCAGCGGGGCCGGCAAGATCGGCACCACCGGCAAGGGCATCGGGCCGGCCTACGAAGACAAGGTGGCACGCCGCGCCTTGCGCGTGCAGGATCTGAAGCACCCTGACCGCTTCGCCAGCAAGCTGCGAGACCTGGTCGAGTTGCACAACTTTGCGCTGTCAGGCTACCTGAAATCTACGCCCCTCGAGTACCAGCCGATCTTCGACCATGCGATGAGCGTCGCAGCGCAACTCCGGCCCATGATGGCCGACGTTGGTTACCGCATCTACACGGCTCAGCGGGCGGGCGCCAACCTCCTGTTCGAAGGCGCGCAAGGCACCCTGCTCGACATCGATCACGGCACCTACCCGTTTGTCACGTCGAGCAATTGCGTCGCCGGCAATGCGGCTGCCGGTGCGGGCGTCGGGCCGGATCAGCTGCACTATGTGCTGGGCATCACCAAGGCCTACACCACACGGGTCGGTTCAGGTCCGTTCCCGACCGAACTGCCGATGGATGTGCCCGGCACGGTCGGTCACCACCTGTCGACAGTGGGCCAGGAGCGTGGCACGGTCACGGGCCGGGCGCGGCGTTGCGGATGGCTCGACGCGGCGGCGCTGAAGCGTTCGATGATCATCAATGGCATTTCAGGCGTGTGCATCACCAAGCTCGACGTGCTGGATGGCTTGCCCGAGATCAAGATCTGCGTTGGCTACGAACTGCACGGCCGGCGCACGGACATCCTGCCTTTGGATGCAGACGACATCGTTGCCTGCCAGCCGATCTACGAACACTTTGCGGGCTGGACCGAGCCGACCGTGGGACTGACGCAATGGGACCAGCTGCCGCTCAATGCGCGGCGTTACCTGGAGCGGATTCAGCAGTGCATGGACGCACCAATCGACATGGTGTCCACCGGACCTGACCGAGAGCAGACCATTCTGCTGCGTCACCCCTACAAGAACTGAGGAGACCCGACCCATGCTCACCGACGACGGCAAACACCTCTACGTATCGTGGGACGAGTACCACATGCTGATCGAGCGCCTCGCGCTCAAGGTCGCCCATTCGGGTTGGGAGTTCGATCAGATCCTCTGCCTGGCGCGCGGTGGCATGCGACCGGGTGATGTCTTGTCACGCGTGTTCGACAAGCCGCTGGCCATCATGAGCACCAGTTCCTACCGCGCCGAGGCGGGCACCATCCAGGGCCGGCTCGACATGGCCAAGTACATCACCTTGCCCAAAGGCGAACTGGCCGGCCGCGTGCTGTTGGTCGATGACCTCGCCGACTCGGGCATTACCTTGCGGGCTGTGGTCGATCGGCTGCGCGGCATGCCGTCGATTTCCGAGCTCAGATCAGCCGTGCTGTGGACCAAGGGCGGGTCGAGCTACACGCCCGACTACTTTGTCGAATTGCTGCCAAGCAGTCCGTGGATTCATCAGCCGTTCGAGGAGTACGACAACTTGCGCCCGGACGCCCTGGCGAAGAAGTTCTCGATCTGAGAACTGCCCAAAAAGAAAGGGCCTGCACGCCGTGCAGGCCCTCTGTCATCCTTACCGTTTGGTGCCCAGAAGAGGACTCGAACCTCCACGGAGTTACCCGCTAGTACCTGAAACTAGTGCGTCTACCAATTCCGCCATCTGGGCATCTCAGGAAACGAGATTTTATCATCAAAAACATTGCACTCCAGACCCCCGCCGTGCTCAGCGCCGCACTGATGAGCGAAGTCGACGGCACGGTGCAAGGGCATCGTGATGGACACGGCTTCGTGACGCGCGACGAGCGCAGTGCCACCGACATCTATCTGTCTCCGCAAGAAATGCGTTCCGTCCTGCACCGGGACAGGGTGCGTGTTCGCATCGTTCGCTATGACCGCCGCGGCCGCCCTGAAGGGCATGTGCTGGAGATTCTCGAACGGCGCAAGGCGCCCATCATCGGACGCCTGCTCCATGAGAGCGGCGTGTGGCTCGTGGCGCCGGAGGACAAGCGCTACGCGCAAGACATTCTGATTCCGAAGAACGCCACGGCCAATGCCCAGGCCGGGCAGGTGGTGGCGATCGAGCTGACGGAGCCGGCCTCGATGTTCTCGCAGCCCGTCGGTCGCGTGACCGAGGTGCTGGGCGAGATCGACGACCCCGGCATGGAAATCGAGATCGCAGTACGCAAGTACGAGGTGCCGCATCGATTTTCGGCCGAAACCGTGGCGCAGGCAGCGGCGCTGCCGGAGCGGCTGCGCCCGGCCGACCGCAAGCAGCGCATCGACCTGACCGACGTTGCGCTGGTCACCATCGACGGCGAAGATGCGCGCGACTTCGACGACGCGGTCTATTGCGAGCCGCTCGAAGTGGGGCGCGGACGCAGCAAGAAGGTGGGATGGCGCCTGATCGTGGCGATTGCCGACGTCAGCCACTACGTCAAGCCGGGCGAACCGCTCGACGCAGATGCCTATGAACGGGCCACGTCGGTGTACTTCCCGCGTCGGGTGATTCCGATGTTGCCGGAGAAGCTGTCCAACGGGTTGTGTTCGCTCAACCCCGGCGAGGACCGCCTGTCCATGGTCTGCGACATGGTGATCGGGCCACTGGGCGAGGTCGAGGGTTACCAGTTTTACCCCGCGGTCATCCACTCTCATGCACGCTTCACGTACACCGAAGTGGCCGCCATCCTGGCCAATACGCGCGGGCCTGAAGCGGCGCGGCGCGCGGCGCTGGTGCCGCACCTGGTGCACCTGCACGAGGTTTACCGCGCCCTGCTCAAGCAGCGCAGCCAGCGCGGCGCGATCGACTTCGAGACCACCGAGACACAGATCGTCTGCGACGACAACGGCCGGATTGAGAAGATCGTTCCCCGCACACGCAATGAGGCCCATCGCCTGATCGAAGAAGCGATGCTCGCAGCCAACGTCTGCTCGGCAGACTTCATCGCCCAGACCAAGCACCCCGCGCTGTACCGCGTCCATGAGGGCCCGACGCCGGAGAAGAAGGTCACGCTGCAGAACTACCTCAAGGCGTTGGGCCTGGGGCTGGCGGTCAGCGACGACCCCAAACCGCGCGAGTTCCGGGCGATCGCCGAGGCCACCAAGGACCGACCCGACGCGCTGCAGATCCACACGATGTTGCTGCGCTCGATGCAGCAAGCGATCTATACCGCGACCAATTCAGGCCACTTCGGCCTGGCCTACGACGCCTACACGCATTTCACGAGCCCGATCCGGCGCTACCCGGACTTGCTGGTCCACCGGGTGATCAAGGCCATCCTGCACGGCAAGCGTTACCACATCGACAGCGGCGGACTCGAAGCCATCGTGCCGGTGCGCAAGGGCGGCAAGGCGCCCAAACCCCATGCCCAAGAGGCGGAGCACTGGGAAGCTGCCGGTGCACACTGCAGCGCGAATGAGCGGCGTGCCGACGAGGCCTCACGTGATGTCGAGGCGTGGCTCAAGTGCCGCTTCATGCGCGACCGCCTGGGCGAGGAATTCGCGGGGACCGTTACCGCGGCCACCAGTTTCGGCCTGTTCGTGCAGCTCGATGCGCTGTTTGTCGAGGGCCTTCTGCACATCACCGAACTGGGAGGCGAGTACTACCGCTTCGACGAGGCCCGGCAGGAATTGCGCGGCGAGCGAACCGGCGTTCGCTATGGTGCCGGCTCGCGCCTGCGGGTCCAGGTCAGTCGAGTCGATCTCGACGCACGCAAGATCGACTTCCGGCTGGTGCCTGAAGGCCAGGAGGAGCGCGCCATGGTCAAGGCCCAACGCGAGAAGCCTGCCGGGCGGCGCAAGGCAGCCACTGCGGTGGACGAGCTGGCCGTCGTCAAGGACAAGGATCGCGCCGTCAAACGTGCCACGCGCAAGCGACTGGAGGGCACCGGCAAGGCCACGCCAGCGCCAGGCGCAGGCCGCGGCGCAGCCAAGACGCAGCGCAGCGGCAAGCGGCGTTGACTACGCCGGACGGGCCAGCTGCGCCAGCAGTGCCGAAGCGGTCAGCGCGAGATGGGGGTGCAAAGCGTCTTCAGCTTCTGCGCCCCGGCCGTGGGTCCAAGCCGCAACCTGCGCCACGAGGCTGCACGGCGGCTGCGGCGAGCGGGTCTGCGATGCGGCCCAGAGGCCGCCCAACCAACCGGCCAGGACGTCACCGGTGCCCGCGCTGGCCAAGCGTGCATTGCCGCTGGGGTTGATGACGCTCACCTGACCCGGCGTTGCAATCACGCTGCCCGAGCCCTTCAGCAGCACGGTGCAGCCGAACCGGGCGGCAAGCTGCTCCGCGACACGCAAACGCGCCCCTTGAACCGCTGCTGCGTCGTGCAGGCCCGCCAGGCGCGCGGCCTCCAGCGGATGCGGCGTGAGCACTGTCACGTGGTCGGCACGACCGGCGCGGGCCAGCAACTGGCGCTGCAATCCGGTGTCCTTCGCGATCGCATTCAGCGCGTCGGCGTCCAGGACCAACCGGGGCGCATGCGCCAACAATGGCGGCAGGACATCGCCCACGCTCTCGCCTGCGCCGCAACCGCACACGACGGTGCTGGCCATGAGGGCGGATCGGTCTTGCCACAGCCCGGGCTTGAACATCAATTCGGGCCACCCTGCATCCACGGTCGGCGCGTTGCCATCGAGCGCACTGACGTACACGCGGCCGGCACCCGCCGCCAGCGCGGCACGTCCAGCCAGCAGTGCGGCGCCGGCCATGTTGGCCGCGCCGCCAACCACGATCACGTCACCGAAGCTGCCCTTGTGCTGGGCATGCCGGCGCGGCTGCCAGAACGGCAAGGCCGCAGCGGCGCTGCCCAGCCACGCTCGCGGGGCCTGCGAGGCCGACAGCGGGGTTGTGCCCAGGTCGTCGAACCAGATGACACCTGCATGGTCACGGCCCTGGGCTGTGAACAGACCAGGCTTCAGGCTGAGCAAGGCCAGGGTGTGCGTGGCACGCACGACCGCGTGGCCGTGGCTCTGGCCGGTATCACCATCCAAGCCGCTGGGCAGATCGATCGCCAGCCGCGGCCAGGCCATGGCATTCAGCTGGTGGATCGCGGCAGCCAGCTCGCCTTCGGGCGCACGCTTCAGGCCCAGCCCGAGCAGGGCGTCGACGCTGAGGTCGGCGTGCAGTTCACTCGGCAAGCCGCTGCTGATGGCGACACCTGCTTGCTGTGCACGTGAACGCGCGAGGGCGGCGTCGACTGGTTGAAGCGCAGGATTGCCGAACAGGCTGACCTGAACTCGCTTGCCAGCGTGTTGCAGGTGCAGCGCGGCTTCGAAGCCGTCGCCGCCGTTGTTGCCGGGGCCGGCGGCAATCCAGACGGTCGTGGCGTTTGGCGCCACTGCCAGCGCCAGCTTGGCGGTCGCCAGCCCGGCGCGCTGCATCAAGGTGTGCGGCGGCAGTTGGGCCGCTGTGGCTGCTTCGATCTGACGGCTCCCCGCCAGATCGTGCAATGGCCATGGGATGTCGGGAGGCAGGATGGAGATCGGGCCGTTCATCGCGAATGGGTGTGTGAGTTTGCCGTCAACGCCAGCGTTGCGGCGCAAAACGTGTGGCGTCGATCATCGGCGCGCGGCCGCCGATCGCAGCAGCCACCAGCTGCGCGCTGCCGCAAGCCAGTGCCCATCCGCTCGAACCATGGCCCGTGTTCACCCAGATCCCTGGGGTGCTTGTGCTGCCGATCGCCGGGGGGCCGTCGGGCAGCATTGGTCGCGCGCCTTTCCAGGTCTGTGCCTTGGCATGGCGTGCTGCGCTGGGAAACCAGTCTTGCAACACACGGTGCAGGGTGGCAATCGGAGCGCTCGACAGGTGGGCGGGGTCGCCGCCCAGTTCTGCGCTACCGGCCACGCGCACTCGATCGCCGAGGCGGCTGATGGCGATCTTGAAGCGCTCGTCCATCAGCGCGGCCCGCGGACCGACGTCAGGGTGGGCTTCGAAGTGCCGTACCGGCAGCGTGATCGAGTAGCCATGCACGGCTTGCAAGGGCAAGCGCAAGCCGTGCCTGCGCAGCAATTCCCGACTCTCAAGGGCTGCGCACACCACCACCGCATCGAAAGACTCGCGCTGCTGCACGCCGGTCTCGCCCATGCCGACGAAAGTCGACTCGGCATCGGTGGCGAGCGCCAGGCTCTCGACCTCGACACAAGCGCTTGCTGTCAAGCGTTGCACGGCGTGCCCGAAGCGGAACACGGCACCTCGGCGTTGCAGCTCGGCCTTGAGACCGAGGGCGAACTGGCGGCAGTTGCCGACATCGGCGCCTGGCATGTGTATGCCGGCACGCAGCGCAGTCGATTCGTTCAACGCCGGTTCGATGCGGCGGCACACCGCCGCATCCACCAGATGAAAGCCAATGCCGAGGTCCGTCATCAGCTTCAGGCCGGCGCGCACTTGGGCGAGCTCGGCTTCGCTGCGCAACAGTACCAGCAAGCCGCGCGCGCGCTCGTGCTCGATGGACAAGCTGCTGGCCAATGCGCGCGTGCGGTGCTGGCTGAACTCGGCCAGGGCCGCCATTGCCGCACGGTTCGCCAGATAGCTTGGCTCGGCGCAGGCGCGCCACCAACGCCACAGCCAGGCAGCCAATGCCGGACTGGGGAGCCCGGAGATGCGCACCGCAGCGTCACGCCGCCCCCACTGACCGAGGACTTTGCGCAGCATGCCGGGCGCCGCCCAAGGGGTGACGTAACCCGGCGCCTGAACGCCGGCGTTGGCAAAGCTGGCCTCGACGGCCACACTGCCGCGGCGCTCGAACAGCGTCACATCGTGTCCATCGCACTGCAGTTCGTAAGCAGTGGCGATCCCGACGATGCCAGCGCCGATCACGGCAACGCGCATCAGGTCGACGCCAGCAAGCTGCGCTCGATGGCCAAGGACACAGCGAGCACACGGTCGTCGGCCAACGCGGCAGCCCAGACCATCATCCCCACAGGCCAATCGCCAGGGTGGTGGCATGGCAGCGACAGGGCGCAGCCGTCGAGCAGGTTGATGAGCGATGGATTGCGCAAGAGCAGGGCGTTGGCAGCGAAGAACGCCTCGTCGCTGTCGATCAGCGGTTGCAGACGGGGAGCCACGATCGGCACCGTGGGCGAGAGCAGGGCGTCGAAGCCGGCCATGGCTGCCTCGGTGCGGCCGATCCAGGCTGTGCGTTCTTGCAGCAGGTCAATGTAGTCGGCCGCGCTGAGTGCTTCGCCGCGACCAATGCGCAATGCGACGCGGGGGTCGTACTGGGCCGACCGTTGCAACAGGCGCCGTCGATGCCAGGCCCAGCTCTCGGCGGCTGCCAAGCCACCCCCCTGCTGCAGGGCGGCGGTGTCGGCCAAGGGCGGAAGATCAATCTCCTCGATCTGTGCGCCGGCCCGGCGCAGGGTCTCCACGGCGCGGGCGAAAGCCTTGGCCACCGCGGGCTCGAGTCCGTCGAGCATCACCGTGCGGGGCAGCGCCAAGCGCCAGGCGGACAGGGGGCGTGGGTCCAACTGCACTTCGCGGGCGGCCAACAGTCCGTGTACCAGCACCGCGTCGCGCACCGAGCGTGTGATCGCGCAGGCGGTGTCGAGCGTCGTCGACAACGGAATCGCACCCACCGTCGGCACGAGGCGGGCCGTGCTCTTGAAACCGACCAGGCCTTGCAGGGCGGCAGGTATGCGGATGGAGCCGCCAGTGTCTGAGCCGAGTGCGGCCCAGGCCGCGCCCGTGCTGACCGAGACTGCGCCGCCCGAGGTTGAACCGCCAGGAATGCGAGGGGCGTCGTCCAGCGCGACAGTGGCTGGGTTGGCGGGCGTGCCATGGTGGGGGTTGATGCCCACCCCGGAGAATGCGAACTCCGTCAGGTTGGTGTGACCAACAAGTGCGGCACCAGCGCGGCGCAACCGGGCAACCGCGGGGCAGTCGGCTGGTGCAGGAGCGGCGTCGGACATGGAGCGCGAGGCGGCGGTTGTGGGCTGACCAGCGACGTCGAACAGGTCCTTGATGGAAACCGCCAGGCCCGCCAAGGCAGGCAGCGGAACCCCGGCTTTGCGTCCTTGGTCGACGGCGCTGGCCGTGGCCCGCGCCGCGGCGTCGAAGCGCCGAACGAAAGCGTGGCGACTCGCGGCTTCGCCTCCCAGGCCAATGGCCTGCTCCAGGGCGGTCAACGCGCTCAGCTGGCCGCCGTCGATGTCGTGGGCAGCCTGGGTCAGGTCGATCGGCATGGGTGGCGCTGCTGCTACACTCCGCGGGTTTATCCGGCACCGCAGCCGACGGCAACGTCGACAGTGGATCACGGCGGAGAAAACCACACGCGAAGCCGGCAATCAAAAGGTGTCGCTCCCGAGAACCAGCGCCGAACAGGCGACCTCGGAGCGATTCGCGCCGGATTCTAGACCCAACCTTTTTGGAGTTATCCATGTCAGTCACCATGCGCGAAATGCTGGAAGCCGGCGTCCATTTCGGACACCAAACTCGCTTCTGGAACCCGAAGATGGCCCCCTACATCTACGGCCATCGCAACAAGATCCACATCATCAACCTCGAAAAGACGCTGCCGCTTTTAGAGAATGCATTGAAGTTCGTGCGCCAGCTCGCTTCCAAGCGCGGTTCGGTGCTGATGATCGGTACCAAGCGCCAAGCCCGCGATGTGATCGCGCTGGAAGCCAAGCGCGCCGGCATGCCCTATGTCGACCAGCGCTGGCTCGGCGGCATGATGACCAACTTCAAGACCGTCAAGGGTTCGTTGAAGAAGCTCAAGGAAATGCAGGCCCAGGTCGAAGCCGGCACGCAACCCTTGATCAAGAAGGAAGCGCTGATGTTCCAGCGCGAGATCGCCAAGCTCGAGAAGGACATCGGCGGCATCCAGAACATGAATGCCTTGCCCGATGCCATGTTCGTGATCGACGTCGGCTACCACAAGATCGCTGTGGCTGAGGCCATCAAGCTGGGCATTCCGGTGATCGGCATCGTCGACTCCAACCATTCGCCGCTCGGCATCGACTACGTGATTCCTGGCAATGACGACTCGGCCAAGGCCGTTGCCCTTTACGCCCGTGCCATCGCCGATGCCGTGCTCGAAGGCAAGGCCAACGCCGGCCAGGATGCCGCGCAGGCCGTGGCGGCTGGTAGCGACGAGTTCGTCGAGGTCAGCGAAGACGCCTGATCGGTCCGCGTCACGGATTGTGTCGAAGGGGCTGATACAGGCCCCTTTTTTCCAGACAACGAAAGAGATTTGAAATGCCCGCAATTACCGCAAGCATGGTGGCCGAACTGCGCGCCAAGACCGATGCCCCGATGATGGAGTGCAAGAAAGCGCTCACCGAAGCCGAAGGCAATGCTGAACGTGCCGAGGAAATTCTGCGCGTCAAGCTCGGCAACAAGGCTGGCAAGGCTGCGTCACGCGTGACGGCCGAGGGGGTGGTCAGCGCGGCGATCGAAGGTCGCACGGGCGCACTGGTCGAAGTCAACTGCGAAACCGACTTCGTAACGAAGAACGATTCCTTTCTGGCCTTCACCAAGGCCTGTGCCGAACTGGTCGCCAAGCACAACCCCGCCGATCTGGCCGCTTTGTCGGCGCTTGCATACGTGCAGGATGGATTCGGCCCATCACTCGAGGATGTGCGCAAGGGCTTGATCGGCAAGATCGGCGAGAACATGGCGATCCGCCGTTTCCGGCGCTACGACGGGGGCGGCAAACTGGCGAGCTACCTGCACGGCACACGCATCGGCGTTGTGGTCGAGTTCGAGGGCGACGACGTCGCGGCCAAAGACGTTGCCATGCACGTTGCTGCGATGAAACCTGCGGCCCTGTCCCAGGCCGATGTGCCCGCCGCCTTGGTCGACAAGGAGCGCAAGATCGCTGCCGAGAAGGCCGCCGAGTCGGGCAAGCCGGCCGAGATCGTGGCCAAGATGGTCGAGGGCTCGGTGCAGAAGTTCTTGAAGGAGGTCTCGCTGCTGAATCAGACCTTCGTCAAGAACGACAAGCAGACCGTCGAGCAAATGCTCAAGGAGCGGGCCACCGCCATCAAGGGATTCTCCTTGTACGTGGTTGGCGAGGGTATCGACAAGAAGGTCGACGACTTCGCCGCCGAGGTGGCAGCCCAGGTGGCGGCAGCCAAGTCTGCGTAAAGGGTTGTCGGGCCGCGCCGTTGCGACTGAGGCGCCCTTAAACTTCAGCCCGTTGTCTGTCAGAGGAGACTCGCCGCATGCCGGCCTACAAACGCATCCTGCTCAAACTCTCCGGCGAAGCCCTGATGGGTGACGATGCCTACGGCATCAACCGCGCCACCATCGTGCGCATGGTGCGCGAGGTCCAGGAGATCACCGAGCTGGGCGTCGAGGTGGCTGTGGTCATCGGCGGCGGCAACATCTTTCGCGGCGTCGCCGGCGGCTCCGTCGGCATGGACCGTGCCACAGCCGACTACATGGGCATGCTGGCCACCGTGATGAATGCGCTGGCCCTGGCCGACACCATGCGCCAGGAGGGCATGACGGCTCGCGTCATGAGTGCCATCGGCATCGAGCAGGTGGTCGAGCCCTACGTGCGTCCGAAGGCGCTGCAGTACCTCGAAGAGGGCAAGATCGTCGTCTTCGCTGCGGGCACTGGCAACCCGTTCTTCACCACAGACACAGCGGCGGCCCTGCGCGGTGCAGAGATTGGTGCCGAGATCGTTCTCAAGGCGACCAAGGTCGACGGTGTCTACTCGGCAGACCCCAACAAAGACCCGACCGCGACCCGCTACACCACCATTGGTTTCGACGAGGCCATTGCCAAGAACCTGCAGGTCATGGACGCCACCGCGTTTGCGTTGTGTCGGGACCAGAAGCTGCCGATCAGGGTGTTCTCGATCAACAAGCCCGGCGCACTCAAGCGCGTGGTGATGGGCAGTGACGAAGGCACTCTGGTGCACGTTTGAGAAGCTGAGGACATGAGGACATCATGACGATCTCGGAAATCAGGGCCACCGCCGAAGCCAAGATGGGCAAATCCATCGAGGCCTTCAAGCATGAACTGCAAAGGGTGCGCACCGGGCGTGCCCACCCGGGTTTGCTCGACCAGGTCCAGGTCGACTACTACGGGTCGATGGTGCCTATCAGCCAGGTCGCCAATGTGACTCTGCTCGATGCCCGCACGATCAGCGTGCAGCCTTGGGAAAAGGGAATGGGCGCGAAGATCGAACGCGCCATTCGTGAGAGCGACCTGGGCCTGAATCCGGCCGCCCAGGGTGACCTTCTGCGCGTGCCCATGCCCGCATTGACCGAGGAGCGGCGCAAGGACCTGACCAAGGTGGTTCGCAACGCGGGCGAGGACGCCAAGATCGCCGTGCGCAACCTGCGCCGCGACGCCAATGATCACCTGAAGAAGTTGCTCAAGGACAAGCTGGCGACCGAAGACGAAGAGCGTCGTGCGCAGGAAGACGTGCAGAAGCTCACGGACCGTGTCATCGCCGAGGTGGACCGCTTGGTCCACGCCAAAGAAGCCGAGATTCTCGCGGTCTGACGCCCTCTAGCGTGCAGTCGGTTCTCGCTCCGCCACGGCATGTGGCCATCGTCATGGACGGCAACGGCCGTTGGGCCAAGAAGCGTTTCATGCCGCGCTTCTTCGGCCACAAGCAAGGCGTCGACGCGCTGGTTCGCACGGTGCAGGCTTGCGCTGATCGAGGCATCGAGTACCTCACGGTCTTTGCGTTTTCGTCTGAAAACTGGAAGCGACCCAGCGACGAGGTCTCGAGTTTGATGGGCCTGGTCCTGGTGGCTGTATCGAAGTACCTGACCAAGCTCGCCAAGGAAGGCGTGCGTATCCGCATCGTGGGAGACCGCAGTTCGGTATCCGACAAGGTGCGCGAAGCCTGGGAACAAGCCGAGCGAGCCACTGCGCACAACCAACGCATCACCCTGTCGGTGGCCTTCAACTACGGCGGCCGCTGGGATGTCGTGCAGGCCACGCGCGGCGCACTGGCTGCAGGGGTTGCGCCTGAAGCGCTCGACGAAGCTACCTTGAGTCAGTACATGGCCATGAGTTACGCGCCCGACCCCGACCTGTTCATCCGCACTGGCGGGGAGGTGCGCATCAGCAACTTCCTGCTCTGGCAGGTGGCCTATTCGGAGCTCTACTTCAGCGAGTGCCTGTGGCCTGATTTCGGCGAGCACGAGCTGGATGCCGCCTTGGCGGACTTTCATTCGCGCGATCGTCGCTTCGGCGCGGTCCCGGTGGATGCGTCGCCGCAGGCTGTGAACGCTTGAGCGACGCCCCTGCATGCTAGGCCAGCGTGTGATGACGGCGATCGTGCTTCTGGCACTGCTGTTGCCGTCCCTATGGGCCGTGTCGCCGTGGCCGTTTGCGCTCTTGACACTCTTGTTGATCGCGGCCGCCGCTTGGGAGTGGGCGCGCCTGAACGGCGTTGCCACGGTGGCGGCGGTGGGGCCTGGCGCACTGTTGGCCGTGGCCGGCCTGTGGGCGGTGCACACCGGCAGCGCCAGCCAGGTCGCGGCGTCAGTGTGGTGGGGCGCAGCGCTTGGCTGGTTGGTGATCGGCGCGGCGGCCCTGCGCACAGGCCCTCGCATGTGGCTGAAGTGGCCTGCGGTCCTTCGGCTCGCGCTGGGGCTCCTCGCGCTCTGGGTGGCCTGGCTGGCGCTGACCCAGGCGCGCTCGGTCGGCGTCAATTTCCTGTTGTCGGTGCTGTGCCTGGTGTGGGCCGCCGACATTGGTGCGTATGCCGCTGGCCGCACTTTCGGTCGCCACAAGCTGGCCCCGACCATCAGCCCCGGCAAGAGCTGGGAGGGTGTCTGCGGCGGGGTGCTCAGCGTGTTGGCGCTGGCGCTGCTCTGGGTGTTGGTGATTGACCGCCAATCGTTCGTGGACTCCTCAAGCTTGTACAGCCGACTGTTCGGGCAGCTCGGCTGGCTCGGTTTGGTGCCACTGGCGCTGCTGCTGGCGGCGTTCAGTGTCGTTGGTGACCTGTTCGAGTCCCTCGTCAAGCGCGCAGCGGGCGCCAAGGATTCGAGCCACTTGCTGCCGGGACACGGCGGTGTGCTCGACCGGGTGGATGCCTTGTTGCCCGTTCTGCCTTTGGCAATGGCTTTGGTGACCCTGTGAACGTCGACAAGCAGCGCCTGGTGATCCTCGGCGCCACGGGCTCGGTGGGCGTCAGCACCTTGGATGTGGTGTCGCGCCACCCTGAGCGATTCGAGGTCTTTGCCCTGACGGCGCACGACCGGCTGGCCGAACTCGAGGCCCAATGCCTGCAGTGGCGACCGCGGTTCGCCGCCCTCGGTGAGGCCAGCCTGGCCATGGAACTGCAGCGCCGCTTGCGCGCGGCGGGCTCGGCCACGCAAGTCCTCTGTGGAGAGCAGGCGCTTTGCGACCTCGCGGCTCACCCCGAGGCCACGACGGTGATGGCAGCCATCGTGGGTGCGGCGGGCTTGGCGCCCTGCCTCGCGGCAGCGCATGCGGGCAAGCGGCTCCTGCTCGCCAACAAGGAGGCCTTGGTGGTCGGTGGGGCCCTGTTCATGCACGCTGTTCGGGCCGGCGGTGCGACTTTGCTGCCCATCGACAGCGAGCACTCGGCGATCTTCCAGTGTCTGCCCGAAGATCGCGATCGCTGGCGCGACCACATCGATCACATTGTCCTGACGGCGTCCGGCGGCCCGTTTCGCAGCCGCGATGCGGCCACACTGCGCGACGTCACGCCGGAGCAGGCGGTCGCCCATCCGAACTGGGTGATGGGACGCAAGATCTCGGTTGACTCCGCCACGATGATGAACAAGGCCCTGGAGGTCATCGAGGCGCGCTGGCTGTTTGACTTGCCGCCTGAGCAAGTGCGGGTCGTCATTCACCCGCAAAGCATCATCCATTCGATGGTGGTCTGTCGCGACCACTCGGTGCTGGCGCAATTGGGCACGCCCGACATGCGCGTGCCGATTGCCTATGGCCTGTCTTTTCCAGAACGTATTAACTCAGGCGCGGCAAAGCTCGAGTTCGAGACGTTGGCCAACCTGAGCTTCGAGCCTGCCGACCGCACGCGATTCCCTGGCCTGTACCTGGCCTGGGACGCCTTGCGGGCACCCGAGGGCAGTACTGCGGTGCTGAATGCCGCCAACGAGGTTGCCGTGGCGGCCTTTCTCGCCGGAACCATCCGCTTCACCGACATTCACAGCATCAATGCCGACACCATCGCAGCTGTTTTGCCTGATTTGCCCACCGCGCCGGTGTTGAGCGATCTGTTGGCCCTGGACGGTCGCGCACGCCGCCATGCCGACGCATTGGCTCGGGAGCGGGCGCGATGATCACGACGGTTCTGGCCTTCCTGGTCACGCTGGGCGTGCTGATCGTGATCCATGAGTGGGGTCACTACCAGGTGGCGCGCTGGTGCGGCGTGAAAGTATTGCGATTTTCGGTCGGCTTCGGTCGCGTGGTCTGGCGCCGTCAAGCCACACCCGACAGCACCGAGTTCGTGGTTTCTGCCTTGCCGCTGGGCGGCTACGTGAGGATGCTCGACGAACGCGAGGACGCCGTACCGCCGGCGCAGCGCGACCAGGCGTTCAACCGCAAGGCGCTGTGGCAGCGTGCGGCCATCGTGTCGGCCGGGCCCGCTGCCAACCTGTTGCTGGCTGTCGTGCTCTATGCGACGGCGCATTGGATCGGGGTCGACGAACCCAAGGCCGTGCTGAGCGCGCCGGTTGCCGGCAGTCCGGCAGAGCGCGCCGGGATGCGCTCCGGCGACTGGGTTCGCGCCTGGTCTCGCGACGGCGAGCAGTGGCAGGACCTGCAATCACTCACCGAGTTGCGGTGGCAGGTCACGCAGGCGGTCTTGCAGGGCGAGAAGCTGCGCCTGACTGTCAGCGATGCCGCGGGCCATGGCAGCCGCGAAGTGGCCCTGGAGTTGGGTCGCATTGACAGCCGCGAAATCGACACCGGTCTGATGCAGCGGGTCGGCCTCGGCGCGCCCTACAGCGAAGCCGAGCTTGGCGTCGTCAAGGCGGGCGGCCCGGCTGATCTGGCGGGACTGAAGAAGGGTGACCGCGTGCTGCGTGTCGACGCCACCGCCGTTGCCGACGCCCAGCAGTTGCGCGACGCCATCCGGCGCTTGGCATCCGACGGCAGCGCCCCGTCGGCGGTCTGGCAGGTCGAGCGCAATGGCGCACTGATGGAGCTGCGCGTCACGCCGCGGGTGATGAGTGAAGCGGGTCAGCGTTTCGGCCGTGTCGACGCCTTCATCGGCCGTGCACCCGAGATGGTGACAGTGCAGCTCGGGCCGATCGACGGCCTGGCCCAGGGGGCCTCGCGCACCTGGGACGTGTCGGCGCTGACCGTCAAAATGCTTGGCAAGATGTTGATCGGCGAGGCTTCTTTGAAGAACCTGTCCGGCCCGTTGACGATCGCCGATTACGCCGGCCAGTCTGTTCAACAGGGCCTGGCCTACTACCTCGGATTCCTGGCGCTGGTGAGTGTCAGCTTGGGCGTCCTGAACTTGCTGCCGCTGCCAATGCTGGATGGCGGGCACCTCATGTATTATCTTTTCGAGGCTGTGACAGGCCGCCCGGTCTCCGACTTGTGGCTCAAGTGGCTCCAGCGCGGCGGCGCGCTGATCATGCTGCTGCTGATGTCCATCGCCCTTTCCAACGACGTGGCCCGCCTGCTGGGCCTGCACTGACGCGCTGCGCACCCCTCGATGCACCTTTCCCCTGCCTTCTTTCCGCTGCGACCTGTGGCCGCCATCGTCGTGGCCCTCGGCTCGTTGGCCGCAGCGCCAGTTGCACGGGCCGCCGACCCGTTTGCCATCGTCGACATTCGCATCGAAGGCCTGCAGCGAACTGACCCAGGCACCGTGTTTGCGTCCTTGCCTTTTCGCGTCGGCGATACCTACACCGACGAGAAAGGCGCCGCAGCCCTGCGCGCCCTGTTTGCCACCGGCCTGTTCAAGGACGTGCGCATCGACATCGACGGCAAGATCCTGGTGGTCGTGGTCGAGGAGCGCGCGATCATCGCCGCCGTGACCTTCATCGGCCTGAAAGAGTTCGACAACGACACGTTGGCCAAGGCCCTGCGTGATTCCGGCATCGGCGAAGGCCTGCCCTTTGACCGAGCCTTGATCGATCGCGCCGAGCAGGAGGTGAAGCGCCAGTACCTGACGCGCAGCCTCTACGGCGCCGAGGTCGTCACCACGATCACGCCCCTGGAGCGCAACCGGGTCAACGTCAGCTTCACGATGACAGAGGGCGATGCAGCCAAGATCAAGGAGATCCGTATCGTCGGCAGCAAGGTGTTCTCCGAGAGCACGCTGCTGGGGCTGCTGGAGCAAACCACTGGCGGCTGGCTGACCTGGTACACCAAGACCGACCGTTACTCGCGCAGCAAACTCAACGCCGACCTCGAGACGATTCGGGCCTACTACACCAACCGCGGCTACCTCGAGTTCGAAATCGAGTCGACCCAGGTCACGATCTCGCCGGACAAGCAAGACATCAGCATCACGGTCACGGTGCGTGAAGGCCAGCGCTACACGGTGACAGCCGTCAAGCTGGAGGGTGACTACCTGGGCAAGGAGGACGAGTTCCGCCGACTGGTGCGCATCAAGCCCGGCGAGCCTTACCGAAGTGAAGATGTCGCCACCACCACCAAGCTGTTCGGCGATCTCTATGGTCTGTACGGCTATGCCTTTGCGCGCACCCAGGCGCGTCCTGAGATCGACCGGGTCAACGGCCAGGTGGCCGTGGTGCTGGTGGCCGAGCCGCAGCGCCGGGTCTATGTCCGCCGCATCAACGTGTCGGGCAACAGCAAGTCTCGCGACGAAGTGGTCCGCCGCGAGTTCCGCCAGTTCGAGTCGGCCTGGTACGACGGTGGCAAGATCAAGCTGTCACGCGACCGCGTCGACCGCTTGGGCTACTTCAAGGACGTTGAGTTCGAAACCGAGGAGGTGCCGGGTACCACCGATCAGGTCGACCTGACCTTGAAGGTCACCGAGAAGCCCACCGGCAACCTGCTGATCGGCGCGGGCTACTCAAGCAGCGACAAGATCTCGTTCACGGCATCGATCAAGCAAGAGAACGTCTTCGGCACGGGCAACTACCTCGGCATCGAACTCAACACCAGCAAGTCGAACCGCACCTTGGTGCTTTCGACCGTCGACCCGTACTTCACGGTCGATGGCATCTCGCGCGCGATCGACGTCTTCTACCGCACCACCAAGCCGATCAACAGCCAGGGTGAGCAGTACCAACTGATCACGCCCGGCGCGACCGTGCGCTTCGGTGTGCCGTTCTCGGACTTCGATACCGTCTTCCTGGGCATCGGCTTCGAATCCACCCGCATCGACGGCAATGTCACGAACAAGAGTTACCGCGACTACCGCGAGCTGTACGGCGCCTCCAGCACGGCGATACCCCTGACCCTCGGCTGGGCACGCGACAGCCGCGACAGCGCCATCTCGCCCAGCTTGGGCATCTACCAGCGTGTCAACCTCGAGTGGTCGATTGCGGGCGACGTGCGCTACCTGCGCGCCAACCTGCAGTACCAGCACTACTTCCCCATCACCAACCGCATCACGCTCGGCTTGAACAGCGAACTGGGCTGGGGCAAGGGCCTGGGCAACAAACCCTATCCCATCTTCAAGAACTTCTTCGGCGGCGGTCTGGGCTCCGTACGGGTGTTCGAGCAGGGCTCGCTCGGCATCGTCGACGTGACCAACAACTACATCGGTGGCAACCGCAAGCTCAATGTCAACGCCGAGCTCTATCTGCCCGTTCCTGGAGGCGGTAACGACAAATCACTGCGCTTGTTCGGTTTCATGGACGCCGGCAACGTCTGGGGCGAGAACGAGAAGATCACAGGCAACAGCCTGCGTGCGTCGACCGGACTCGGCTTGTCCTGGATCTCTCCGGTCGGTCCGCTCAAGCTGAGCTGGGGCACGCCATTGCGCAGCCAGCCGAGCGATAGAATTCAAAAGTTTCAATTCCAGATCGGGACTGCTTTCTGATGACCATGATGAAGACACTCGCTGCGGCGGCGATGCTGGTGCTCGCCACCATGGGCGCGCAGGCCCAGGAATTGAAGATTGGCTACGTCAACAGCGAACGCGTGCTGAAGGAGGCCAACCCGGCGAAAGCCGCCCAAGCGAAGCTTGAGACCGAGTTCGGCAAGCGCGAGAAGGATCTGGCAGATGTTGCCAATCGGTTGAAGGCCGCGGCAGACAAACTCGACAAGGACAGCCCGACGCTGTCTGACGCCGAGCGGACACGACGGCAGCGAGACTTGGTCGAACAAGACCGCGAGTTCCAACGCAAGCGCCGTGAGTTCCAAGAGGACCTCAACCAGCGCAAGAACGAAGAGTTGGCCAGCGTCGTCGAGCGGGCGAACAAGGTCATCAAGCAGATATTCGATGCCGAGAAGTACGACCTGATTCTGCAGGATGCCGTGCACTGGAGCGCGCGTGTCGACATCACCAAGAAGGTGATCGACGCGCTGAATGCAGGTAAGTGATTTCGGCAACTGCCCTGCGCCGGCCCGGCTGAGGGCATTGCGATGCGGCTGACCATCGCCGACATCGTTGCCCAGCTGGGTGGCGAGTTGGTTGGCGACCCCGCCCTGCCGATCGCCCGGATCGCGACACTTGAAGCTGCCACGCCGGACGCGATCGCTTTTCTAGCCAACCCGCGTTACCGCGACCAGCTCCAGGCCACCCAGGCGGCCTGTGTGATCGTCGCGCCCGCCTTGCGCGATCCTGCGGCGGGCCGCGGCGCGGCGATCGTCACCCCAGACCCCTACCTCTACTACGCGCGCCTCTCCCAGTGGTGGGTGCAGCGTGTGCGCCCCGCCAGCCCAGCCGGCGTCCACCCGAGCGCCGTCGTTCATCCGAGTGCGCAGGTCGATCCCAGCGCGTCGGTCGGTGCCCTGGCCTGCATCGGCGCCGATGCGACGGTGGGTGCCGCAACCCGCATTGGCGCCCGTGTCGTGATCGGCGACGCATGTCACATCGGCCAGCGCTGCATCGTGCACCCAGGGGCTGTCATTGGCGCGGATGGCTTCGGCTTCGCGCCGACGCAGGGGCGCTGGGAGAAGATCGAGCAACTCGGGGGCGTGCGCATCGGCAACGACGTCGAGATCGGTGCCAACACCTGCATCGACCGCGGCGCGATCGACGACACCGTGATCGAGGACGGCGTCAAGTTGGACAACCTGGTGCAGATCGGTCACAACGTGCGTGTCGGCGCCCACAGCGCGATGGCCGGCTGCGTTGGCATCGCTGGCAGCACCCGCATCGGTGCCCACTGCACCCTGGGTGGTGGGGCCATCGTGCTCGGTCACCTGGAACTGGCCGACCACGTGCATGTCTCGGCTGCCACCACGATCACTCGCTCCATCCGCGAGCCAGGCCAGTACAGCGGCGTCTACCCCTTCGATGACAATGCGGCCTGGGAGAAGAACGCCGCCACACTGCGTCAATTGCACGCCTTGCGTGACCGCCTGCGGGTGCTGGAGAAGAAATCAACATGACCTTGCCTGTGCTCGACATCCACAAGATTCTGAAGAAGCTGCCGCATCGCTATCCGATCCTGTTGGTTGACCGTGTCCTGGAGATTGAACTCGGCGTGCGCATCAAGGCGCTGAAGAACGTCACCATCAACGAGCCCTTCTTCATGGGTCACTTTCCGGCGCGGCCCGTGATGCCGGGGGTGCTCATGCTCGAGGCTTTGGCCCAGACCGCTGCGCTGCTGTCATTCGAGAGCACGGGCGACGAACCCGGCGATGACACCGTGGTCTACTTTGTCGGCATCGATGGCGCTCGCTTCAAGCGCGTTGTGGAGCCTGGCGACCAATTGATCCTCGAGGCCTCGATCGAGCGTGCCAAGGGCGGTATCTTCAAGTACAAGACACGCGCGAGTGTGGACGGCCAGACTGCGGTCGAGGCGGAACTCATGTGCACCATGCGCAAGATTGCCTGAGCCCATGGGCCTGATCCACGCCACTGCCGTCATCGACCCTGGGGCCGAACTCGCGTCGTCCGTGGCGGTCGGCCCCTACGCCGTGATCGGCGCAGGCGTGCAGGTCGATGAGGGAAGCAGCATTGGCGCTCATGCGGTGATCGAAGGGCCGACCCGCATCGGCCGCGACAACCGTGTGTTCGCCCATGCCAGCCTCGGTGGCGCGCCGCAGGACATGAAGTACCGCGGGGAGCCGACACGCCTGGAGATCGGCGACCGCAACACGATCCGCGAGTTCTGCACCTTCAACCGAGGCACCGTGCAGGACGAGGGCGTGACCCGTGTCGGCAACGACAACTGGATCATGGCTTATGTGCACCTAGCGCACGATGTGCAGCTGGGCCATCACACGATTCTGGCCAATAACGCCACGCTGGCGGGCCACGTGCACGTTGGCGACTGGGTCATCGTCGGCGGCCTGACAGGCGTGCACCAGTTCTGCCACATCGGTTCGCACGCGATGACCGGCTTTCAGAGCCATGTAGCGCAGGACATTCCTCCGTTCATGATGGCAGTCGGCAACCCTCTGGCGGTGCGCGGCTTCAACGTCGAGGGCTTGCGCCGGCGCGGCTTCAACGCGGCGCGCATTGCCCACAACAAACCGATTCACCGCTTGCTGTAGCGGGTTGGTCTGCCACGGGCGCAACCCACGGCCGCGATCGGCGCCTTGCGCGGCACCGTTGCCGAAGGGGATGCCGACCTGCAGGCCGTCCTCGACTTTCTCGCGGCCTCGACACGCGGCATTGCGCGCTAAACATGCGCCTGGCGATGGTGGCCGGAGAGGCTTCTGGCGACCTTCTCGCCGGCCTCTTGCTCAAGGGCTTGAACAGCCGTTGGCCCGGTCTGTCGGCAGCGGGTATCGGCGGGCCTCAGATGGTTGCGCAGGGTTTCGAGCCCTGGTGGCCAAGCGAGAAGTTGGCTGTGCGCGGCTATGTCGAGGTGCTGCGTCACTACCGCAGCATTGCCGCCATTCGCCGCGAGTTGACCAGCCGACTGCTGAGCCAGCCGCCCGACGCCTTCATCGGCGTCGACGCGCCGGACTTCAACCTTGATCTCGAGGCCCACCTCAAGGCGGCGGGCACCAAGACGATCCATTTCATCTGCCCGTCGATCTGGGCCTGGCGTGGCGAGCGCGTGGCCAAGATCGCCAAGAGCGTCGACCACGTGCTGTGTCTGTTCCCGTTCGAGCCGGCGCTGTTGGCGTCGCATGGCATTGCAGCAACTTATGTCGGCCATCCATTGGCCGATGCCATACCGATTGAGCCGCCTCGTGCGGCAGCCCGGCAATCTTTGGGCCTGGCCGCCAGCGACAGTGTCGTGGCCCTGCTGCCTGGCAGTCGTCGTTCCGAAATTCAATACATCGCGCCGACATTCCTGCAAGCGGCCGCGCGCATGCACCGCCAGCGGCCGGCGCTGCGCTTCCTGTTGCCCATCGCGCCGGGGCTGCGCAGCTTGGTGGCACCGTTACTGGCCCAGCATGCGGGCTCGGCGCCTGTCACCTTGGTCGACGGCCGTTCCCACGAGGTGCTGGCGGCCTGTGACGTAACGCTGATTGCCAGTGGGACCGCCACGCTCGAGGCCGCCTTGTTCAAGCGCCCGATGGTCATCGCGTACCGCATGAACGGCTTGAGCTGGCAGATGATGCGGCGCATGCGCTACCAACCCTGGGTCGGGCTGCCCAACATCCTCTGCGGCGACTTCGTTGTACCCGAGCGCCTCCAGGGCGATGCGACCCCGGCCACCTTGGCGTCCGATGTGCTGGCGTGGCTCGACGCCCCCGACCGCGCCATGGCATTGAAGGCACGGTTCACGGAGCTGCACCACCTGCTGCGTTGCGATACGGCGAGGACGGCCACCGATGCGATCGCGAAGATCGTCCAAGCCTGAGCAGCTCGGTCTGAACTGGTCGGCTTGCGGCCTGGTGGCCGGCGTCGACGAGGCGGGCCGCGGCCCGTTGGCCGGCCCTGTCGTGGCTGCAGCGGTCATCCTCGACGATCTCGCACCGATCGCCGGCCTGAGGGACTCGAAGACCTTGGGGCCAGTGACCCGCGAGCGGCTGGCGCTGGAGGTTCGCGGCCGAGCGCTTTGTTGCAGCGTGGGGCTGGCCAGCGTGGAAGAGATCGACCAGTTGAACATCCTGCAGGCCACGCTGCTGGCCATGCAGCGCGCGGTCGAGGGTTTGCGGCTGCGGCCCAAGCTGGTGCAGGTGGATGGCAACCGTTTGCCCAAGCTGGACATCCCGGCGGAGGCCATTGTCAAGGGGGACAGCAAGGTCGCAGCCATTTCGGCCGCCTCGATCGTCGCCAAGGTTCACCGCGACGGGCTGCTCCTGGCCTTGCACGCGTTGCACCCGGCCTATGGCTTTGCCACGCACAAGGGCTACCCGACCCCTGAACACCTCGCGGCGCTGCGTCTGCACGGTGCATGCAGCGCGCACCGGCGCAGCTTCGCACCGGTGCGCGCGGTGATTGACCGGGCATGCCCATGACCGAGCCGATCCAGATCAGCTCGCGCGACAACCCTTTGCTGGTGCGCCTGAGAAAGCTCACGCGCTCGCCGGGCGACTATCGCAAGCTCGGTGCGGTGTGGTTGGAGGGCGAGCATCTTTGCGCAGCCCTGCGCATGCGCGGGCACGCCGCGACGCAGGCGGTCATCAGCGAAACCGCCTGGCAGTCGCCTGCCTTGAGTGAGTTGGCCCGCTGGGCGCCGAGTGTGGTGCGCGTGCCAGACGCCTTGTTCGCGTCCATCAGCGGCCTGGGGTCGCCGGCCAAGATCGGCTTTGTGCTCGACCCACCCGCCGTGCCACGCGTTCGCGCGGGTGTGGCCACCGTGATCCTGGACCGCGTGCAGGACGCAGGCAACGTCGGCAGCATCCTGCGCAGCGCCGCCGCGATGGGATTCACGCAGATCCTGGCCTTGGTCGGCAGCGCCGCACTGTGGTCGCCCAAAGTGTTGCGAGCCGGCATGGGCGCACACTTTGCGCTCGATCTGGTCGAAGGCGTGGCAGAGGCCGATCTTGCGGCCCTGAACGTGCCCCTCTTGGCGGGCAGTTCGCACGCCTCGACGCCGCTCGACGAAGCCGCGGTCCCGCATCCATGCGCCTGGGTTTTCGGTCATGAAGGGCAGGGCGTGGCGCCATCTCTGCTCGCGCGCTGCCAGCAGACACTGCGCATTCCCCAGCCGGGTGGTGAGGAGTCGCTGAACGTGGCTGCCGCTGCCGCCATTTGCCTCTATGCCACCCGGCGTCGCGGAGCAGGGCAGTGAGAGGCCTGCGTCTATTGGCGGGCGTCGCCTGCGCATGGTTGGCGGGCCACGCGTGCGCACAGGTGGCCGCTGCACCCGCGTCAGCCGCGTCCGCCCCCGCGGTGCTGACAGTCAGGGCGGAGCCCGCCCGCGACCCCTGGTGGCTGCGGGCCAGCCTGATGCCGCGTGCCACTGTCTTGCGCGGCCTGCCGATCAAGCGCTTCGAGTCGGCCTGGTGTGCTGCCGAGGCTTTCAGCCGGGAGCTCTTTGGCGAGGAGTTGCTGGGTTCGGCGGCAGGAAACCCGCTGGAAGGCGTTTCGTTTGCGCTGGAGGGCAACTTTGACGGGGGCACCAAGCCCCAGACCGCCTTTGTCGGGGCCTATCGACGCTGCGACGGTGAACGTGGCCTCTTCTTGGCCATCATCGAGCGCAGTGGCGAGCGCACCCGCATGCGCTTTCTGGTGGAGGTACCGGATCCCGGTACGGCCTTCGCAGCCCTGTCCTTGGCGCCAGACGGTGCGCTGGCCGTGTGGTGGTGTGCCGCATGCGACAACGGGCACCGCATCGTCTTCAACCGTGACACGCGGGGCTTCTACGTTGCTGGGCCGGCATCGCGTCGCTAGCGGCCGCGCTGGTCTGGGCCGCCCGATGCCGCTCGCCGGCCTCTCGCGGACTCAGTAGATGAGACGGTCAGGCCGGATATCGCGCAGGATGGTGGTCGCGATCTCTTCGATCGACTTGTGCGTGGAGCTGAGCCAGGCAATGCCATCACGCTTCATCATGCGCTCGCCTTCATTGACCTCGTAGCGACAGTTCTCGAGCGAAGCGTACTTGCTGCCAGGTCGCCGCTCGTGGCGGATCTGGGCCAGTCGCTCGGGGTCGATGGTGAGGCCAAAGCACTTCTTCCTGTAGGGCGCGAGTGACGACGGCAGGTGGCCGCGTTCGAAGTCTTCCGGAATCAGCGGGTAGTTCGCCGCCTTGATGCCATGTTGCATGGCCAGGTAGAGCGAGGTCGGTGTCTTGCCACTGCGGCTCACACCCACCAGGATCACGTCTGCACTGGCCAGATTCTTTGCGCTCTGGCCGTCATCATGGGCCAGGGAAAAGTTGATCGCTTCGATGCGGTCGTTGTACTCGGCGCTCTTTGCGGCATCGGAGAAACGGCCGATGCGGTGATTGCTCTTGACCCCAAACTCGATTTCCAGAGGCTCGACGAAGGTCCTGAACATGTCGAGTACCAGCCCCCGGCACTCGGTACCCGTGAGGATGTTTCGCACCTCGTCGTTCACCAGTGTGATGAACACGATCGGGCGACGGCCCTCCTGCTCGGCGGTGTGATTGATCTCGCCAACCACGGCCACGGCTTTGTCGACACTGTCGATGAAGGGCCGCCGCACATGACGCGGCTTGGC
>JANNFB010000056.1:0-3526 GCA_031379365.1 Burkholderiales bacterium | reverse complement strand
CATCGGCGGGCCCGTGGGCGAAGCGCTGTCGCTGCAGCGCCTGGCCGAAGTGGCCCTGCACGAGGGTCAGCGCGACGAGGCCCGCGCCCTCATCGACGAAGCCCTGGACGTGGCGCGCCAGACCGACATCGGCTTTCACCTGCTCGATCGCATCTATGGCACGCGCATCAACCTGCATGCCGACGACCCTGAAGCCGCGTTGTATGTGATGGAGGACGCCAGTGTCTCGGTGCGTGGGCCGCTGGAGACCTGTCCGGGGTGCCGCATCACGTTCGCGGTGCCGGCGGCCATCGCCGCCGCGCGCGCCGGTGAGTTGGCCCTGGCCGAGCAGCACGAGCAGCAGGCGGCCTACCTGGCCAATGTCGTGATGCGCCTGCCGGCCTGGTACGCGGCGCACGACGAGGTGCGCGGCCACATTGCGGCGGCGCACGGCACGCGCTCGGATGCGCTGCAGCGCTTCGGCGCCGCTGCGGCACGCGTCCGCGAGGCGGGGCATCCGATCGACGCCGAGCGCTGCGACCGGCTGGCCAAAGCCTAGCCGGGCTGGCAGCGCCGCTGGCTCGGGTTCAGTTCCTCTGCACCTCCATCACCCCATGCTCGATGGCCTGCTCGTAGACCGCTGGAATATGGGTGGCCAGGTGCAGCAGGATCTGCGGTGCTCGTTTCTTCACCGACCAACGCACCAGCGACCCGGCGCCCACCAGCAGCGCAGCGACCAGCAGGTGGCCGTACAGCGCGGCGCCGATGCCCGGGCCGATGAGGGCCAGGGCCAGCGGCGTGGCATGCAGGCGATGGGCGATGAAGGGCCGGGCCAGCGCGGGGTTGACGATGACGCGAAAGCGGCCGCGCGGCAGGCCGGTGCGGAACTCCTCGAAGGGAACGAACTCGGCCCCGTCGGGGATGTCGTCGGCTGAACTCATGGGGACGGGTTGCTGGCCGGTGGCGCCGAGCTCAGCGATGCCACCGTCTCACTTGGCGCCTTTCTTCGGCCGCGTCCAGCCCGTGAGCGAGACCTGCTTGGCCCGCGCCACGGTGAGTTGCCCGGCCGGCGCGTCCTTGGCGATGGTGGAGCCGCCGCCGATGGTGGCGCCGTCGCCGAGCGTGATCGGCGCCACCAGCACGCAGTTGCTGCCCACGTGCACGTCGGCGCCGATCACGCTGCGGTGCTTGTTCGCGCCGTCGTAGTTGGCGGTGATGCTGCCGGCGCCGAAGTTGACGCGCTCGCCGACCGTGGCGTCGCCGAGGTAGGCCAGGTGATTGGCCTTGGCACCGCGCGCCAGGCTGCTGTTCTTGACCTCGACGAAGTTGCCAATGTGCACTTCGGGGCCGAGATCGGCCCCCGGCCGCAGCCGCGCGAAGGGCCCGACCAAGGCACCGGCGCCGACGCGCGCGCCCTCCATCAGCGTGAACGGGTGGATCACCGTGCCGGCCTCGATGGTGGTGTCACGGATCACGCAGTGGGCGCCGACGCTCACGCCGTCAGCGAGGACGACCGCCCCCTCGAAGACGCAGCCGACGTCGATCTCGACGTCGCTGCCGCAAACCAGGCTGCCGCGCACATCGAAGCGCGCCGGGTCGGCCAGGCGCACACCGCTGCCCTCCATCAGGGCTTCGGCACGGCCAAGCTGGTAGCGGCGCTCGAGCTCGGCCAATTGCACCGGGCTGTTGACGCCCAGCACTTCGGTATCGCTGCCCGGTTGCGCGGCCACCACGGCCAGGCCGTCGGCCACGGCTTGGGCGACGATGTCGGTGAGGTAGTACTCACCTTGAGCGTTGTGGTTGGTCAAGGCCATCACGGCGCGCTTGAGCCAGGCCGTGGGCGCCGCCAGCATGCCGGTGTAGACCTCGCGGATTTCGCGCTGCACCGCGGTTGCGTCCTTGTGTTCGACGATGGCGTGGATCGCCTGGTCACCGGCACCGCCGCGAACGATGCGGCCATAGCCGCTCGGGTCGGGCAGAGCAATGGTCAGCAGGGCCAGTCGCTGGCCGCCGCAGGCGGCGGCCAGCGCGGCGGCCGTGGCGGTCTGGATCAAGGGCACGTCGCCGTTCAGGATCAGCGTGGTGCCGTCATCGCCCAGGTGGGGCACCGCCTGTTGCACTGCGTGGCCGGTGCCGAGCTGCGGCGACTGGCGCACGAAAGACACGCCAGGCGCCGCTGCGGCGCTCTCCACCATCGCCGCCTCATGCCCGGTAACGACGAGTGTCTTGGCGGCAGCCAAGGGGGCGACCGCGTCGAGAACATGCTGCAATAGGCTCTTGCCGGCCAGACGGTGCAGCACCTTGGGCCGCGCCGATTTCATGCGGGTGCCTTTGCCCGCGGCCATGATCACGATGTCGAGCGATGCCATGCCGTTGTCCTTGTTGTCACTCGCTTGCTTGAAGCTGCGCCGGATTATCGGGCTGGCTTTGGTGGTGCCGCTGGTGCTGGCGCTCGGTGGCTGCGGCATGCTGCGCCTGGCCTACGACCAAGCCCCCACCCTGCTGTATTGGTGGATCGACGGCTATGCCGATGTCAGCGGCGAGCAGACCCCCAAGCTGCGCGAAGGCATCGACCGCTGGTTCGCCTGGCACCGGCGCACCCAGCTGCCCGATTACGCCGCATTGCTGGCGCGTGCCCAGCGCGAGGTGCTCGAACCGACCACGGCGGCGGCCGCGTGCGCGTGGCAGGCCGACATCGAGCGCCGGCTCGAGCTGGCCGCCACCGAGGCGGTGCCGGCGGCCGCCGAGCTGATGTTGTCGCTGAGCCCGGAGCAGCTGCTGCACATCGAACGGCGCATGGCCAAGGGCCTGGCCGAGGCGCGGGCAGACTTTCTGCAGGTGGATCTCACCGAGCGAAAGGCTCTGTCGCTCAAACGCTCGGTCGACCGTTTCGAGACGCTCTATGGCCGGCTCGACAGCGCCCAACGCGAGCGTCTGGCGACGGCCTTGGCGAGTTCGCCCTTCGATCCCGAGCGTTGGCTGGCCGAGCGCGAGCTGCGCCAACGCGACATGCTGCGCACTTTGGCCACGGTAAGCGCGCTCGGCCGGGCGGGCGGTGATCGCGAGGCAGCGAGGCAACAGGCGCAAGCCGCAGCACGCTCCATCACCGAGCGCATGACGCAGTCGCCGCGTGCCGACTACCGTGCCTACCAACAGCGCCTGCGGCAAGACAACTGCCAGCTCGCGGCCAGCCTGCACAACGCCACCACGCCCGCACAGCGCCAGGCGGCGCGGGCCAAGTTAAAGGGCTGGGAGACCGATGTGCGCGCCTTGATCGCCAACCCGGCCAGCGTCGACAACGGGTCAGTGAACCGCCAGTGAGTTGGGCCCGCGGCCGCGGCATTCGGGCAAGCCGTGCGTGGTCACTTGGCTCAGGACTGAGCGTCCGTTCGCGGCCCATTGCGGACACTGACGAGATGCTCGCGATACGGCGGCGCGGCAACGGGGCCACCGGGCCGGGCGCAGCGCTTAGCTGAGGCGGTCTTCGCTTCGCTGCGACTGCCCTGCGCTGCTCGGCTTCGAGGCCCCGTCGCGAAACTCCCGCCGT
>JANNFB010000030.1:0-5401 GCA_031379365.1 Burkholderiales bacterium | reverse complement strand
TGTAGTGGCTTGCGGGGGTTCGAAAACCAGCGCTCCGGCCCGCAAGGCGGCGGGCGGGGCCTGGGCGGGGCGAATCGGCGCCGCCGAGAAGCGCAGGCTGGCCGGCCGCGCGCGTACCCGCGCGCTTCGTGCTCTGACTCGTTGCAGCTGTCCGACCACAGTGAGCGCAGCGAACGGAGGGAGTTCTGCAACGAGGCCGGCTAGCCGAGCATCGCAGGGCACCCGCAGCGCAGCGAAGGGCAAGCCGTTTGAGTCCCGCCCAGGCCGCGCCTGCCGCCTTGCTCGCGCCTATGCCAGAACGAAACAGCGGACGTACGCCAATGTCCGCAATGGGCCGAGAACGGTCCGCTGCGCCAAAACATTCGCGCGCCAACATGCGGTGCGCAACGCCTTCGAGCCACTGGCATGACGCTGCAACTGGAGAAGGTCACGATCGCAGTGCAAGGCCGCACGCTGATCCATGAACTCAGCGCCAACATCGAACCGGGCGGTGTGCTGGCGGTGATGGGGCCGAGTGGGTCGGGCAAGTCGAGTCTGCTGGCCTGGATTGCGGGGACGCTGGAGCCGCCGTTTCAGGCCCACGGCGCGCTGCGTCTGGCGGGCGTCGACCTGTCTGGGCGGCCCATCCAGGCGCGACGAATCGGGTTGTTGTTCCAGGACGATCTGCTGTTTCCGCACCTGAGCGTATCGGGCAACTTGTTATTCGCCCTGCCTGCCGGCGATCGCAGCGCGCGCGTCAAGGCCGCCGAGGCGGCGCTCGCTGAGGCCGGCCTCGCTGGCTTCGGGGCGCGCCTACCGGCCAGCCTGTCGGGTGGGCAGCGCTCGCGGGTGTCACTGCTGCGGGCACTGCTGGCCGAGCCTGCAGCGCTGCTGCTGGATGAGCCTTTCTCCAAGCTCGATACCGCGCTGCGCGCGCAGATGCGCGAGTTCACGTTCACCACGCTCGCCGCACGGCGCGTGCCGGTGGTGCTGGTCACGCACGACGAGGCCGATGTGCCGGCTGGCGTGCAAGTGATTCGCCTGGCCGATGCTTGACCGCGTTGCCACGGCGGCACTCAAGCCGCTGCTCGAGGCCGGCGCGGGTGTGCTCGTGCGCCGCGGCGTCGGCGCCGATGCGGTGACGCTGGCCGGCTTCGCGCTCGGCATGGCGGCCGCGGTTGCGATTGCCTTCGGTGCCTTTGGTTGGGGCCTGGCCTTGCTGCTGGCCAGCCGCCTGGCGGATGGGCTCGATGGCGCCGTCGCGCGCCTGACGCAGCCCAGTGACCGCGGCGCCTTCCTCGACATCACGCTCGACTTTCTGTTCTACGCCAGCATCCCGCTCGCGTTCGCGATTGCCGAGCCTGCCGCCAACGCCTTGCCGGCCGCCGTGCTGCTGGCGGCCTTCATCGGCACCGGGTCGAGCTTCCTGGCCTTTGCGGTGTTTGCCGAGCGCCGCGGGCTGGCGAGCACCGCCCAGCCGCAAAAAGGTTTTTTCTACCTCGGCGGCCTGACCGAGGCGACGGAGACCTTGATCTGCTTCGGCCTGATGTGCCTGTGGCCAGAAAAGTTCGCCTGGTGGGCCTACGGCTTTGCCGGTCTGTGCGCGCTGACCATCGTCACCCGCCTCGTCGGCGGGGCCCGGGCGCTGACACGCTGATGTAAGGTGCGCCGCGGCCAGCCGACCCAAGCCACCCCGGAGGAAAAATCGCAATGTCCAAGAAGAAGTGGTTGATCGTGGCCTTGCTGGCGGCGGCGGTGGTGGCGTACTTCGCCTTCGATCTCGGGCGGTTTCTGAGCCTGGACTACCTCAAGTCGCGCCAAACCGACCTGAGCGCGCTGGCGGCGACGAGGCCCTGGCTTGTGGGCGGGACTTTCTTTGCGATCTACGTCGCCGTGACGGCACTCTCGCTGCCCGGCGCGGCCATCCTGACGCTGGCAGCCGGCGCGATCTTCGGTTTGCTAGCTGGCACCGTGATCGTGTCCTTTGCCTCCAGCATCGGCGCCACCCTGGCCTTTCTGGCCTCACGCTATCTGTTGCAAGACAGCGTGCAATCGCGCTTCGGCGCCAAGCTGGCCGACATCAACAAGGGGGTCGAGAAGGAAGGCGCGTTCTACCTCTTCACGCTGCGCCTGGTGCCCCTGGTGCCCTTCTTCGTCATCAACCTGTTGATGGGTCTGACGAAGATGAAGGCGCTGACCTTCTACTGGGTCAGCCAGCTCGGCATGTTCGCCGGCACCATCGTCTTCGTGAATGCAGGCACCCAGCTGGCGGCGATCGACTCCCTCGGCGGCATTCTCAAGCCAGCGCTGATCGCCTCCTTCGTCTTGCTCGGTCTGTTCCCGCTGATCGCCAAGAAAATCGTCGACGTCGTCAAGGCGCGCCAAGTCTATGCACGCTGGGCCAGCGTCAAGCCCAAGACCTTCGACCGCAACGTCGTCGTCATCGGCGCCGGCGCGGCCGGCCTGGTCACCAGCTACATCGCAGCGGCGGTGAAGGCCAAGGTGACGCTGGTGGAGGGCCACAAGATGGGAGGCGACTGCCTGAACTACGGCTGCGTGCCGAGCAAGGCCCTGATCAAGACCGCCACACTCGCGCGGCAGATCCGCCACTCGAAGGGCTACGGCATCGCCTCGGCCACAGCGACGATCGATTTCGCGCAAGTGATGGAGCGGGTCGCTGGCGTGGTGCGTGCGGTGGAGCCGCACGACTCCATCGAGCGCTACACCGGGCTCGGCGTCGACGTGGTGACGGGCTACGCCAAGGTGGTCAGCCCCTGGGCGGTGGAGATCAAGAAGGACGACGGCAGCACGCAGACCCTGACGACGAAGAACATCGTCATCGCCACTGGCGCCGCGCCCTTCGTGCCGCCGCTGCTGGGCCTGGAAGAGGTCGGCTACCTGACCAGCGACACGCTCTGGGGGCTGCGCGAGTTGCCGCCGCGTCTGGTGGTGCTCGGCGGCGGGCCGATCGGCTGCGAGCTGGCCCAGAGCTTCGCGCGCCTGGGCTCGGCCGTGACGCAGATCGAGATGCTGCCGCGCATCATGATCCGCGAGGACGAAGAGGTCTCGGCCTTTGCTCGCCAGGCCCTCGAGGCCGACGGCATCCACATCCTCACCGGCCACAAGGCATTGCGCTGCGAGAAGACGGCCGAGGGCAAGTTCATCGTCGTCGAAACCGCGGGCGTCGAGAAACGCATCGGCTTCGACGTGCTGCTGTGTGCCGTCGGCCGCAGCGCGCGCCTGAAGGGCTTCGGTCTGGAAGAGCTCGGCATTCCGGTCGGCCGCACGGTGCAGGTCAACGAGTACCTCGAAACAAACTACCCCAACATTTTCGCCGCCGGCGACGTGGCCGGGCCCTTCCAGTTTACCCACACCGCGTCGCACCAGGCCTGGTACGCAGCGGTGAATGCCCTGTTCGGGACGTTCAAGAAGTTCAAGGCCGACTATTCCGTGATCCCCTGGGCCACCTTCATCGACCCCGAGGTGGCTCGGGTCGGCCTGAACGAGCAGGAGGCGAAGGAGAAAGGCATCGCCTACGAGGTCACTCGCTACAGCCTCGACGAACTCGACCGCGCCATAGCCGACTCGGCCACGCACGGCTGGGTCAAGGTGCTGACGGTGCCGGGGAAGGACAAGATCCTGGGCGTGACCATCGTCGGCGTGCACGCCGGCGATTTGCTGGCCGAGTTCGTCCTGGCGATGAAGCACGGCCTGGGGCTGAACAAGATTCTCGGCACGATCCACATTTACCCGACCCTGGCCGAAGCCAATAAGGCCGTCGCCGGCGATTGGAAGCGCGCGCACCAGCCGGTGACGCTACTGGCCTGGGTGGCCAGGTTCCACACCTGGCGGCGCGGCTGAACCCATGGAGATGACGATGAAACGACTGTTCGTGCTGCTGTTGGTGCTGTTGAGCGGCCTGGCCCAGGCCCAGTTCGATCACGGCCATTCGGCCTGGGACGCTCTGGTGAAGAAACACGTGCGCTGGTTGCCCGACAACAAGCAGTCGCGCGTCGACTACGCCGCCTTCAAGGCGGATCGCGCCGCGTTGAAGACGGTGCTCGATGGCCTGAGCGCGGTGCCCAAGGCTGAGTTCGACAAGTGGCCGCGCGAACAGCGCATGGCCTTCCTGATCAACGCCTACAACGCCTTCACCGTCGAATTGATTCTGACGAAGTACCCCGACCTGAAATCGATCAAGGACCTCGGCTCCTTCGTGCAATCACCCTGGAAGAAGAAGTTCTTCGTCCTGCTCGGCGAAGAGCGCACCCTGGACTGGATCGAGCATGAGCAGTTGCGCCCGCTGTACAACGACCCGCGCGTGCACGCCGCCGTCAACTGCGCCTCGATCGGCTGCCCGGCCCTGCGCAACGAGGCCTTCACGGCCGCGAAGCTCGAAGCCCAACTCGAGGACGGCATGGCACGCTTTCTGGGTGACCGTACGCGCAACCGCGTCAAGGGCGGGCAGCTCGAAGTCAACGCGATCTTCAAGTGGTTCAAGGAAGACTTCGAGAAAGGCCACCAGGGCTTCGGCAAGATCGAGGATGTGTTCGCGAAGTACGCTGCGCAGATGAGCGACAAGCCTGACGAACAGGCACGCCTGCGCGCCAAGGCGCTGCCGATCAGCCATCTCGACTACGACTGGTCGCTCAACGTGGTGGGCCGTTGAGTCTTCGCGCTTGGGCCCTGGTCGTCGGTGCGCTGGTCGTCGGCCCGCTGGCGACGGCCGCCGACTTGACGCCGCCGGTCGGCGCCGCCACAGAGCCGGCGCCGCCGTGGCGCTTTGCCGGGCTGCCAAAGCAGACCCAGCCGGCGACGCGTTTCGACATCGTCGCACTCGACGGCGTGCGCACGCTGCGTGTCGAGGCCGACCATTCCTACGGCACCTTGCTGCACCCACTTCCCGCAGGCACCGCCCCGGGCACACTGAGCTGGCGCGCCCAGGTGGCGCTGCCGCTGCCAGGGGCCGACCTGACAACGCGGCGCGGCGACGACGCCGCGCTGCGGGTGTGTGCGCTGTTCGACATGCCGCTCGGCCAGGTGCCCCTGTTCGAGCGGCAGTTGCTGCGCATGGCCAGCAGCCGCCTCGGCGAAGCCCTGCCAACCGCCACCCTGTGCTACGTGTGGGACGCCACCCTGCCGCCGGGCAGCGTCGTCCTCAGCCCCTACACGCGCCGGGTGCGCAGCATCGTGGTGCACTCGCCGCCCGGCCAATGGCAGACTGAACGCCATGACCTCGCCAGCGACTTCCTGCGTGTCTTCGGCGACGAGGCCCAGCGCGTGCCGCCGGTGACGGCGATCCTGATCGGCGCCGATGCCGACAACACCGGCTCGCACAGCGTGGCGCGCCTCAGCGAGATCCACCACACCGCCCCATGAAACGCGTTCTCTTGCTGGGTGCCGGCCATGCCCAGGTTGCCGT
>JANNFB010000368.1:0-9201 GCA_031379365.1 Burkholderiales bacterium | reverse complement strand
GAGGGGCTCATGCAGGTCTTCCTTGGATGCATCGGCAGTGGCAGGTCGGGCTGCAGTTGCTGCCCCTGTGTCAGGGCTCGCGCTGCGCGACGTCGATCGCGGCGGATGACTCGGCGCGGCGCTGGATGAGTGTGGCGGCGGCGTGCGCCGCGTCGAGCTGCACCCGGCAACCTGCGCGCTCGCCGCCCGAGCGCAAGGCATTGCAACGCCAGACGCCTTCCGCGTACGCCGCGACCGCCTGATTGCGCGCCTCGCCCTGCTGCACGCCTTGGCGCACCACGTGCTGGAAGACCAGCAGCAGGCTCAGCACGCACAGCGCGCCAGCCAGTGCCAGCCAGGCCACGGCGAAGGGCGTGGCCAGAGAGCGGGGCCAGCGGCGCCAGTTCTGGCGTCGGCGGGCGACAGCGCCGACCGGAATAGGACGCTGCCAAGTGTGTTGCAGGGGATTCATCGCCAACCGTCCAATGCGCTGCGGAGTGCGCGCGTCAATGGACCTGATGCTGCATGTTCAGAGGGCGGTGCACCATCGGCGCAAGGGCGCACTCAACGTAGGAGCCGCCCTACAGCGACCGTGCAGCAGGCGCTTCAGGAGGCGCAGTGCGGCGTTTGCGTGCGCGGCGGTCGGGCCGGCACGGCTGGCGGTGACGCTCGTTCGTGCTTCACTCATGGGCCAGCTGAATGACCAGTTTGCCGAAGTTCTTGCCTTCGAGCAGACCGATGAAGGCTTCCGGCGCGTTCTCGAGCCCGAAGACGATGTCCTCGCGCACCTTCACCTTGTCCTCCCGCACCCACTCGGTCATCGCGCCGGCGAACTCGCTCCAGCGTGGCCCGTAGTCGTCGAAGATGATGAAGCCCTGCATCCGGATGCGCTTGCGCAGCAGCGTGCCCATCAGCAGGCCCAGCCGGTCGGGGCCGGCGGGCAAGGCGGTGGCGTTGTAGGCAGAGACCAAGCCGCACACCGGCACGCGCGCCTTGGCGTTCAACAGCGGCAGCACGGCATCGAACACGGCGCCGCCGACGTTCTCGAAGTACACGTCGATGCCCCTGGGGCAGGCGGCTGCCAGGTGGCCCGGCAGATCGGCGCTGTGGTGGTCAACACAGAAGTCGAAACCCAGCTCGTCGATGACATAGCGGCACTTGTCAGCGCCGCCGGCGATGCCCACCACGTGGCAGCCCTTGAGTTTGGCGACCTGGCCCACCACCGAGCCCACCGGCCCGCTGGCGGCGGCCACGACCACGGTCTCACCGGCCACCGGCTGGCCGATGTCCGTGAGCCCCATGAATGCGGTGAAGCCCGGCATGCCCAGCACCCCCAGCGCGCGCGAGGGGTGCGGGTCTTGCGGGTAGAGCGGCCGCAAGCCCGTGCCATCGGACAAGGCGTAGTCCTGCCAGCCACTGCCGGCCAGCACGAGCGCGCCGACCTTGAAGTCGCTGTGCTCGGAGGCCTGCACGCGCGACACGGTGGCACCGACCATCACGTCGCCGATGGCCACCGGCGCGGCGTACGAAGGGCCGTCGCTCATGCGGCCGCGCATGTAGGGGTCCAACGACAGGAACAGCGTGCGCAGCAGCACCTGGCCGGCCGCGGGGCGCGGCACGGGGGCCTGCTCCAGACGAAAGTTGTCGCCGGTGGGTGCGCCGCGGGGCCGGGCGGTCAGGACGATGCGGCGATTCGAGGTGCTGGTCTGGGACATGGGGGATCCTCGGTTGACGGTGGCAGCGCTCATTTCAGCGCCTTGTCGAGCGCGTGAACATCATGGCGCGGATTCCCGTGGGGTTGCATGAGTGCCCGGAAGTTATGTCCGTCTCCAGATGGCGTCGGTGCGCTGGGCCACACGGCGTTGGGCTTTCTTGCCGACGAAGCTTGGCCACCGGCGCCGTTGCTGGGTACGGCAACGAACAGACGCTGCAGTGGCCGACTCACATGCTCCGTTGCCCAAGCCCCGGCCGGCGCGGGTGCCTGCGGTGCCTTGCACGGCACAGGGCAGCATCCCCACCGGAGAACCAGACATGCTGTTCGACCCCTTCAGCGCCCGCTCGCTGCAACTGACCAACCACATGGTGATGGCGCCCCTGACGCGCAGCCGCGCCACGGCGGACCACACGCCCAACGCCTTGATGGCGACCTACTACGGCCAGCGGGCGAGCGCCGGCTTGATCATCACGGAGGGCACCTCGCCCAGCGCCAACGGGCTGGGCTACCCGCGCATTCCGGGGCTCTTCGATGCGGCACAAGCCCAAGCCTGGAAGGCCAGCACGGCCGCCGTGCACGCCAAAGGGGGCAAGATCTTCGTGCAGTTCATGCACTGCGGGCGCGTGGCGCATGTGGCCAACCTGCCGGCCGGCGCCGAGGTGCTGGGCCCGGGGGCCGAAGTCTGCCCGGGCGAGATGTTCACCGACACGCTGGGCCTGCAGCCGCACAGCCCGCCGCGCGCCATGACGCTGGCCGACATCGCCCACACGGTGGCAGAGCACGCCCGCGCCGCTAAGCTGGCGATGGATGCGGGCTTCGATGGCGTCGAACTGCACGGCGCCAATGGCTACCTGATCGAGCAGTTCCTGAATCCGCTGATCAACCAGCGCACGCATGACCACGGCGGCAGCATCGAAGACCGCAACCGGCTGGCGGTGGAGATTGCGCGCGTCACGGTGGCGGCCATCGGCCGCGACCGCGTGGGCATGCGCCTGTCGCCTTATGGCGTGTTCAACGGCACCGGCGAGTTCCCCGAAGTGCAGGCGCAGTACCTGGCGCTGGCCCAGTCGCTGTCGGCCCTTGGGCTGCTGTACATCCACCTGGTCGACCACTCGTCGATGGGCGCGCCGGCGGTGCCGGCGGACTTCAAGCTGAAGCTGCGCGCGGCCTTCGACGGACTGTTCATCCTGTCTGGCGGCTTCGACCACGCCAGCGCCGAGCAAGCCTTGCTCGACAAGCGCGCTGATCTCGTCGCCTTCGGCCGGCCGTTCCTGGCCAACCCCGACCTGGTGGCCCGCATGCAGAAGGACGCACCGATGAACGCGCCCGACGCGGCCACCTTTTACGTGCCAGGCCCCAAGGGCTACACCGACTACCCCGTCATGGCGGGTTGACCGTGACGTGGCGCCTCATGCCGGACTGAGGCGCTCGAGACGTCGCGCGCCACCGGGTGCTCTCGAGGCGATGGACTGGCTGCGTTCGCCACCGCACCGACATGAGGGCGGGTCCAGCGCTCAATCAAGGCATGCATCAGCCCGACCCACCGCACGGGCAAGACCCAAGGACACGACCATGACATCCAACCGCCGCCACTTCCATCACACCGCTTTGGCCGCCGCCACGGCGCTGCTGCTTCTGTCTGCCGGCAGCCCGAGCCTGGCCGCCAGCGCCGAAGACCTGGACAAGGACTCGCTGCAGGCCTTGCAGACGCTTTACAAGAACAACGCCACCGCCCAGACGCTGTCCAAGAGCGCCAAAGCCGTCCTCGTCTTCCCGAAGATCGTGAAGGCCGGGCTGGTGTTCGGCGGCAGCTACGGCGAAGGCGTGCTGATGACAGGCACGCGCGTCACTGACTACTACAGCTCGGTGTCTGCCTCGTGGGGCTGGCAGGCGGGAGCGGAGTCGTACGCCTATGTCGTGTTCCTGATGAGCGACAAGGCGGTCAACTACCTGCAGACCTCCAAGGGCTGGGAGTTCGGCGTCGGCCCGACGGTGGTGCTGGTCAACGAAGGCGTGGCCAAGAACCTGAGCACGACGACCCTGAAGGACGATGCCTACGCCTTCGTGTCGGACCAGCAGGGTCTGATGGCCAGCCTGAGCATCGAAGGCACCAAGATCAGCCGCATCAAGCGCTGACCCTCGCCAGCACAGTGCCTGCCAGACCACCGCAGCGCACCCGCCAAGCTCACGTGCATCCCACTGATCCATGCCGGAGCCCGCGCCTTGTCCTCTTGCCGGTCTCGCTGCACGCCACGGACGGAGCCACCGCAGCGCGGTGGGTGGAGCGCGCAGTGAACCGGGCCTGTGCTGTGGGCGCATGGTCGCGGTGGTGGATGCCCGCCACCGTTTGGCTGACGCTCGGCGGCTGTGCGGCATGGGGGCCTGCCACGCTCACGGGGCCGTTGGTGCTGCCGTCCATCGACATCCCCGCCGCCTGGTCTGGCACAGACGCGGCCGGCGGTGGTGCGCTGGCTGTCGGCAGCGATTCGCTGCTGGTGTGGTGGCAGCGCTTCGATGATCCGCTGATGTCTGAGGTGCTCAGTCTGGCCTTGGCGTCGAACACCAGCATCAACGGCGCGCAGGCCGCCTTGCGCCAGGCCCAGGCCTTGCGCGACGTAGCGGCTGCCGGGCTGTTGCCGACCGTGGGCGCTTCGGCCTCGGCACAGCGAGGGTCGGCGGGCGGCAACAGCACCGGCAACCGTTTCCAGGCGGGCCTGGAAGCGCAGTGGGTGCCCGACCTTTTCGGCGCCCGACGCGGCGGCGTGGATGCTGCCGACGCGGCGGCGGCGGCGAGTGCGGCAACGCTGGGCGACACCCAGGTGCAGGTGGCCTCGGAGGTGGCCTTGAACCTGGTTGCGCTGCGCGCCACGCAGGCACGCTGGTCCATCGCGGCGGCCAACCTGGCCAGCCAGCAAGAGACACTGCAGATCACCGACTGGCGCCAGCAAGCCGGGCTGGTCACGGTGCTGGAGCTGGAACAGGCGCGCGCCGCCGCAGCGCAGACGCAGTCGCTGTTGCCGGCCCTGCAGACCAGCATCCGACAGACCGCGCATGCATTGGCCGTGCTGGCGGGCCAGCCACCTGCGGCCTTGCTCGCCCGGGTGGGGCCGGTGCAGGCACCCGACTCTGCGCCCTTGGCCGTGCCGGCCGCGCGTGCCGACCCGCTGCCCGACATCCCCGCGCGCACGCTGCGCCAACGTGCCGATGTGCGCGCCACCGAATACCAGGTGGCTGCCGCCTTGGCCCGCGTGGGGCAGGCCCAGGCCCAGCGCTGGCCCAGCTTTGCCATCGGCGGCTCCATCGCCTCCAGCGCGGTGACCCTGGCCGCGCTGAGCCACGGTGCCTCGGTCATCAGCAGCCTGGTGGCCAGCGTCAGCCTGCCTCTTTTGGACGGTGGCGCAGCGCGCGCCCAGGTGCGCGCCCAGCAGGCGGCGCTGGAGCAGGCCGAGCAGGCCTACCGCGCCGCCGTGCTGGGCGCGTTGCGTGACGTGGAAGACGCGCTGGTCGCGCTGAGCAACGACCGCCAGCGCCTGAACCACTTGCGCGTGGCTGCCGACGCAGCGGGCACTGCGGCACTGCTGGCGCGTCAGCGCTACAGCAACGGGCTGGTGGACTTCCAGACCGTGCTGGAGACGCAGCGCAACCAGCTGTCCACCCAAGACGCCGTGGTCGGCGCCAGCGCCGATGTCGGCCGCGACCAGGTTCGCCTGTTCATTGCATTGGGCGGTGGCTGGCAGCCGGACCCGAGCATCAGCAACCCGAGGGGCGGCCTGCAAGGCACTGCGACAAGATGAATGCACCTGATCCCTCCACGGCGTTGAGTCCTCCCGTGACACCGGCTCCCGTTGCGCCGCCCGCTGCCCCACCGGCTGTTCCAGCGGGCAGCGGTGCGGCACCCAAGCCAGGTGCCCCCACCCCGGGCAAGGCAGACATGTCAGCGCTGCTGGACGAGCCCGCCGCAAAGCCCTGGTACCAGCGTCGCCTGCTTTGGGTGGCCGTGGTGCTGGGCGTGCTGCTGATCGCTGGCGTGGCCTGGTGGTGGAGCAGCCGCAGCGCGAACGCCGCCCCGAGCTACACCACTCAGCCCGTGGCCCGGGGGGCGTTGACGCTGACCGTCACCGCCAACGGCACGGTGCAGCCGACGCGTTCGATCAACATCGGCAGCGAGTTGTCGGGCACGGTGCTGAAGGTCAACGTGGACGTCAACGACCGCATCAAGAAGGGCCAGGTGCTGGTGGTGTTGGACACCGCCAAGCTGCGCGACCAGGTCCTGCGCTCGCAGGCCGCGGTGGCCAGTGCGCAGGCCCGGGCGGCGCAGGCGGCGGCCACCACCCGCGAAGCCCAGGCGGCGCTGAGCCGGCTGGAAGCCGTGGCGCTGCTCTCGGCCGGCAAGGTGCCGTCCAAGGCTGAGCTGGATGCCGGCCGCGCCACGCTGGCGCGCGCGGTGGCAGAAGACAGCAGCGCGCGTGCCGGCATCAGCGACGCACGGGCCTTGCAGTCGACCGACCAGATCAACCTGTCCAAGGCGTCCATCACGGCGCCGGCCGATGGCGTGGTGCTGACGCGCACGGTGGACCCCGGCAATGCGGTGGCGGCATCGCTGCAGGCGGTGACGCTGTTCACCGTGGCCGAAGACCTGGCAAAGCTGCGCCTGTGGGTCTATGTCGACGAATCCGACGTGGGCGTGGTGAAGGTCGGGCAGAACGCCACTTTCACCGTCAGCGCCTACCCGAGCCGCCCGTTCCCGGCACGCATCACGCGGGTGGGTTTCGGCTCGACCATCACCGACAACGTGGTCACCTACCTGACCTACTTGGACGTGGACAACACCGACCTGAGCCTGCGCCCGGGCATGACGGCCACGGCCACCATCGTGGCCACCGAACGCAGCGACGCACTGCTGGTGCCCAACGCGGCACTGCGCTTTGCGCCCACGGCCGCTGTGGCGGCCAAGAAGGGCATCGCGTCGGGCATCGCGTTCGGGCCACCGAAACCCGAGAGCCGGCGCAGGGGTGCTGCCGACCGCGCCAGCACGGCCAATGCGCGCCAGGTGTGGGTGCTGCCAGGGGAGGGCCAAGCGCCCGTGGCGGTGGCGGTGCAGCCGGGCATCAGCGACGGCCGCATGACGGAGATCATCGGCGGCGAGTTGAAAGTCGGCATGCAGGTCATCACCGCGCAGAAGGCCGCAGGCGCGAAGTGACCGACCCGCTGATTCAACTGCGTGGGGTCAGCAAGCGCTACGGCCAGGGGGCGACGGAGCTGCTGGCTTTGAAGGGCATCGACCTGGATATCGCCGCCGGCGAGTTCGTGGCCATCATGGGGCCCAGTGGCTCGGGCAAGTCCACGGCCATGAACATCCTGGGTTGCCTGGACACGCCCACGGCTGGCCAGTACCTGTTCAAGGGCGCGCATGTCGAAGCGCTGACGCGTGACCAGCGCGCTCGCTTGCGGCGGCGCTACCTGGGCTTCGTGTTCCAGGGCTTCAACCTGCTGGCGCGCACCTCGGCGCTGGAGAACGTGGAGCTGCCGCTGCTGTACCGCGGCGACGGCGCCACCGCGCGTCGCGCTGCCGCCACCCAGGCCCTGCAGGCCGTGGGCCTGGGCGGCTGGGAGAGGCACACGCCTTCGGAGCTTTCAGGCGGCCAGCAGCAGCGTGTGGCCATTGCGCGCGCCATCGTCACCGAGCCCGCCGTGGTGCTGGCCGACGAGCCCACCGGCAACCTGGACACCGAACGCAGCCACGAGATCATGGGCCTGCTGATGGCGCTGAACCGCGACCACGGCATCACCGTGCTGATGGTGACGCACGAACCCGACATGGCCGCCTATGCGCGGCGCATGGTGCGCTTTGTCGACGGCCGCATCGCCAAGGATGCGGTCAACGCCAACCCTACAACCTCGGCCCCTGTGATCGAGGCGGCCGATACGGTCTGACAACGAGAGACCACCGGCGCCCCCCATGCTCTTCAGCGTCTTCATGCTCGCCCTGCGCTCGGTGCGGCGCAACCTCCTGCGATCGTTTCTGACCATCCTGGGCATCGTCATCGGCGTGAGTGCCGTGATCACCATGGTGACGCTGGGCAACGGCGCCACGCAGGCCATCGAGGACAAGATCACCAGCCTGGGCACCAACGTGCTGATCGTCAGCCCCGGCCAGCGCATCGGCGGCGGGGGCGGTGGCGGCGGCATCCCGCAGTTCATCGAGGCCGATGCCGAGGCCATCGTGGCGCAGATCGGCGGTGTGTCTGCCGTCGCACCCCAGGGGCAGGCGCGCGCCACGGTGGTGGGCAACGGGCGCAACTGGGCCACCACCGTCAGCGGCAGCACCAACGACTTTTTCACCATTGGCAACTGGGAGTTGACGGCGGGCCGCATCTTCGCGCCAGACGAACAGGTGTCGGGTGCGGCGGTGTGCGTCATCGGCGAAACCGTGCGCCGCGAGCTGTACGGCGGCGCGCCGGGCACCACGGGCCTGGGCGAGCAGCTGCGCATGAAGCAGTTCTCGTGCAACGTGGTCGGCATCCTGGCGCCCAAGGGGCAGGGCGGCATGGGCGACCAGGACGACACCGTGATCCTGCCGCTGCACACGCTGCAGCGCCGCGTGACGGGCAGCCACCGCGTGAGCTTCCTGGTCGTGTCCATGGCCGAGGGCGCCGACAGCGCACCGCTGAAGGCCAGCCTGCGCCAGCTGATGCGCGAACGCCGCAAGCTGGCCGAAGGCGACGACGACAACTTCAATATCTTCGACACCCAGCAACTCGCCGATACGCTGAGCAGCACCATGGGCGTGCTGACCGACCTGCTGGGCGCGGTGGCTGCCGTGAGCTTGCTGGTGGGCGGCATCGGCATCATGAACATCATGCTGGTGAGCGTGACGGAGCGCACCCGTGAGATCGGCCTGCGCCTGGCGGTGGGGGCGTTGGAGAACGAGGTGCTGCTGCAGTTCCTGATCGAAGCGGTGGTGCTGTCGGCACTGGGCGGCGTGGTGGGTGTGGCCATCGCCACCGGCGCGTCCTACGGCGGGTCGGTGCTGATGGCCGTGCCGTATGTCTTCGACCCCACCATCAATGCCGTGGCGCTGGTGTTCTCGGCCGCCATCGGCATGGTGTTTGGCTACTTTCCAGCAAGGCGCGCAGCCCAGATGGACCCGATCGAGGCGCTGCGGCACGAGTAGTGCCGCGGGGCCAGGGCATGTTGGGTCAAAGGCGCCGGTTCTCGGCGGTTCATGCGCATTGGCGTTCAACGGCATCAATCTGACTGGTGCAGATCGGCCCATTGCGGACATTGGCGTACGTCCGCTGTTTCGTGCTGGCATTGGCGCGAGCAAGGCGGCGTGCGCGGCCTGGGCGGGGCTCAAACGGCTTGCCCTTCGCTGCGCTGCGGGTGCCCTGCGATGCTCGGCTGGCCGGCCCCGTTGCAGAACTCCCGCCGTTCGCTGCGCTCACTGTGGTCGGACAGCTGCAACGAGTCAGAGCACGAAGCGCGCGAGTACGCGCGCGGCCGGCCAG
>JANNFB010000359.1:0-7430 GCA_031379365.1 Burkholderiales bacterium | reverse complement strand
CGGCCGGTGATCATGAAATCATCGTCGCGGTCCAGGCGCAACTTGACGGGGCGCTGGAGTGCCTTCGCCGCCAGCGCCGCCACGCAGGCAAACAGCGCCGACTGAGACTCCTTGCCGCCGAAGCCGCCGCCCATGCGCCGGCACTGCACCTGCACCTGGTTCGCGCTCAGCACCAGCGCATGCGCCACCAGGTGCTGCATCTCGCTTGGGTGTTGCGTCGAGCAGTGGACCAGAAGGCCGTCGTCTTCCAGCGGGATGGCGTAGCTGATCTGGCCCTCGAGGTAGAACTGTTCCTGGCCGCCGATGGACAGGCTGTCCTTGAAGCGGTGCGGCGCTGCAGCCATCGCCTGGGCAGCGTCGCCGCGTACAAGGTGCATCGGCGGCACGACGTAGGCCCGGGCGGCGTGGGCCTCGCGGGCGGTCAGCAGGGCCGGCAGCGGCTCGAGGGTCACGAACTCCTTGGCCCGCGCGGCAACGCGGCGCGCCACCTGGCGGTCCTTGGCAATCACCGCGAACATCGGCTGGCCGAGGTAGTGCACTTCGCCCCGCGCGAGGATGGGGTCGTCGCCCTTGACGATGGGCGCGCAGTCGTTCACGCCGGGAATGTCGGCGGCGGTGAACACGGCCTCGACGCCCGGCTCGGCGCGCAGGCGCGCGACGTCGATGCCCACCAAACGACCATGCGCCACCGGCGACAAACCCAGCGCGGCATGCAGGGTGCCGGCCAGTTCCGTGATGTCGTCGATGTAGGTCGCCTCGCCAGCCACATGCAGGTGCGCAGACTCGTGCGTCCGGTCGACGCCGACGCTGGCCGTCGCCCTCTGCGCAGCCGTCGCGACCGCGGGCTCGGCGGCCTTGTTCATGGCGCAGCCTCCCCGCGCGCCCACACGGTGGTCTGCGCTGTCGGCAGCGGCGCCTCGGTGCGCGTCTCGAGCCAGAAGCGGTGCAGCAGGTTGCCGGCAGCGCGCTGGCGGTAGTTGGCGCTGGCACGCAGGTCGGTCAGCGGTGTGAAGTCGAGCGCCAGTGCGGCAACCGCTCTCAGGAGCGTGGGCTCGTTCCAGGGCTGGCCGCGCACGGCCGCTTCGGCCTGGGACGCGCGCTTGACGATGGCGGCCATGCCGCCGAAGGCGAAGCGAGCCTCGACAACCCGGTCACCGTCGAGCGTGATCGCCAGGCAGGCCGCGAGGGCCGAGATGTCGCAGTCGAAGCGTTTGGACAGCTTGTAGGCGCGCAGCGCCGTGTGCGCAGGCGCGAGCACTTCGATGGCTTGGACGAATTCGCCGGGCTGCAGCGCGTTCTTCATGTAGTCGAGGTAGAAGGCCTCGAGCGGCAACCGGCGCTGCGCCCTGCCGTGTCGCAACACCAGCGTGGCGTTCAGTGCGATCAGCACCGGCGCGCTGTCGCCGATCGGCGAGCCGTTGGCGACGTTACCGCCCATGGTGCCGGCGTTGCGCACCGGCAGCGACGAGAAGCGCAGCCACATCTCGTTCAACTCGGGGTGGCGCGCGGCCAGCGCGCTCCAGGCGTCTTCGAGCGACGCCGCGGCGCCGATGCTCAGCACGCCGTCGGTGCGCTGCTCGACGCGTGCCAGCCCGGCCGCCTCGCCGAGGTAGATCAATTCGGGCAAGGCCTTGAACTGCTTGTTGACCCACAGGCCGATGTCGGTCGAGCCAGCCAGCAGGCGCGCCTCGGGCCTTGCCGCACGCAGCTCGGCCAGCGCGTCGATGCTGCGCGGCGCGGCGAAGCGCGCGCCCAGCGCATCGGTATAGGCCAGCGGCGCATCGGCGGCCAAGCTGCGCAGGGCCGCGGCAATCGGCGCCGTGTCGAGCCGCACCGCAGGCAGCTCGAACATGCGTTGGCCGGCGTCGAGAATGGGCCGGTAGCCGGTGCAGCGGCAAAGGTTGCCCGAGAGTTCGTCGGCCAGTTGCTGGCGCGTGGCCTGGGTGCCGGCCTCGGCATGGCGCTCGTAGCAACTGGCCAGCGACATCACGAAGCCGGGGGTGCAGAAGCCGCATTGCGAGCCGTGACACTCCACCATGGCCTGCTGCGCCGGGTGCAGCGCGTGGCCCTGGGCCCGCGCGATGGGCTTCAAGTCCTCCACCGTCAGCAGGGCCTTGCCGTCCAGCGTGGGCAGGAACTGGATGCAGGCGTTGACGGTTCTCAAGCTCAGTTCGCCGACGCGCGTGGCGCGGGACGACGCGGTGCCGACGGCGTCGGCCTTGCTGGCCAGCTCGGCCACGATCACGGTGCAGGCGCCGCAGTCGCCCTCGGCGCAGCCTTCCTTGCTGCCGCTGCAGTGCGCGTCTTCGCGCAGCCAGTCGAGCACATTGTGTGTGGTGGCGACACCCTGCACTTCGACCACCTGGCCGCGGTGGAAGAAGCGGATCGAACGCTCGGCCGAGCGCGGTGGCGTGGAGGAGGTGTGGACTACTGACATACCCGAACGATACGCCGCAGCGCCGGCATGGCTATACGATATCGCCCATGCCGTGTATGCGCAAGCCCGTATGACCGAGCGTCTTGTTTTCGACAAGATCGAGCTCCACCTCGTCAGGGTTCTGCACACTGTGATCACCGAACGCAGCGTCTCGCGCGCCGCCTTGAAGCTGGCCAGCACCCAACCCACCGTCAGCGCCCAGCTGAAGCGCCTGCGTACGCTGACGGGAGACGCCTTGATGGTGCGCAGCGGCCCCGACATGGTGCCCACCGAGGCCGCCTTGCAGCTGGTGGCGCCGGCCGCCGAGTTGCTGCGCCAGGCCGATGTACTCTTTGGTGCGCGCCAGGCCAACCGCGGCTTCGATCCTGCGCGCAGCCAGACTACGCTGCGCATCGCGGCCAGCGACTTTCTCGATCCTCTGTTCCTGCCCGAACTGGTAGCCCGGGTGCGCCAGCAGGCGCCCAGCGTGCAAGTCGAGTTGCTGCCGCTGACGGCAGACTTCGACTACCGGCGCAGCCTGGCGCGCGGCGAGGTCGATCTGGTGATTGGCAATTGGCTGCAGCCGCCGGCCGAGATGCACCTGGCGCGCCTGTTCAGCGACGAGATCGTCTGCCTGGTGAATGAAGACCACATCGCTGTGCGCAACCCGCGCGGCTGGACGGAAGCGCGCTACCTTGGCGCCGAGCATGTGGCGCCGACGCCGATGCACGAGGGCGCGCGCGGTGTCATCGACGAGCACCTGGCGGGCCTCGGCCTGGCGCGCCAGATCGCCGTGCGCAGCCCGCACTTCGGCCTGATCCCGCTGATGCTGGCACAGACCCAATTGGTGCTGACCACCGGGCGCCTGTTCTGCAGCCGCTATGTCGATCCGCTTCCGGTGCGCATCGTCAAGTGCCCCATCGCCTTCCCGCCCCTGAGCTACTGCCAGCTCTGGCATGACGCGACGCATGCCAGCGCCCGCGGCAAGTGGCTGCGCGAGCAGGTGCGCGAAGTCACGCGCACCTTGGCCAGCCATGCGCTGCCGGCGCGGCGCGGCGGGAGGGCGGCATGACAGCGGCAGGCGAGCGCCGCTTTGCGCTGCGCGCCGACCTGCTCGACTTCACGGCCGACCCGGGCTGGGCCACGCCCAGCGACAGCTCGCCCGGCCTGCGTTGGCGGCCCGACCACTGGTTGCTGGTGGACGATGGCCGCATCGCCGGTGTGCAGGCCGAAGCGCCCGACGCCTCCTGGCCCCAGCACGACCACCGCGGCCAGTTGCTGATGCCGGGCTTCATCGACACCCATGTGCACATGCCGCAGCTGGAGGTGATTGCCAGCTACGGAACCGAGTTGCTGCATTGGCTCGAGACCTACACCTTCCCGGCCGAGTTGCGCTATGCCGACCCGGCCGTCTGCGCCCTCGGCGCGAGCCGTTTTCTCGACGCGCTGCTCGCGCATGGCACAACAGCCGCGGTGATCTTTCCCACGGTGCACAAGGCCTCGGCCGAAGCCGTGTTCGCTGCCGCCGAGAAGCGCGGCATGCGCGTCATCACCGGCAAGTGCCTGATGGACCGCAACGCCCCAGCGGGCCTGACCGACACCGTGGCCAGCGCCGAGCGCGACAGCATCGAACTCGTCGAGCGCTGGCACGGTCGCGCGCGCGGGGCCTACGCCCACACCGTGCGTTTCGCCCCGACCAGCAGCGAGGCCCAACTGGCCCTGGCCGGCCGATTGCTTGCCGCCTACCCGGGCAGCTACATGCAGACCCACGTGGCCGAAAACCAGGACGAGTTGCGCTGGGTGGCCGAGCTGTTCCCGCAGGCACGCAGCTACCTCGATGTCTATGCCCGCCACGGCCTGATCGGGCCGCGCAGCATCCTGGCCCACGGCATCTGGCTCGATGCCGCCGACCGCGCCCTGCTCGGCCGCGCCGGCGCGCAGATTGCGCATTCGCCCTCCTCCAACCTCTTCCTGGGCAGCGGCTTGATGGACTGGCGCGGCCTGGAAGACAGCGGAGTGGCGGTCTCGCTGGCCAGCGACGTGGGCGGCGGCACCAGCCTGTCGATGCTGCGCACCATGGCCGACGCCTACAAGGTGCAGGCCTTGCGCGGCCAGCGCTTGTCGGCCTGGAAATCCCTCTACGCGGCCAGCCGCGGCGCGGCGCTGGCCCTCGGCCTCGAGGCCGAGATCGGCTCTCTCGACGTGGGCTGCATGGCCGACCTGGCGCTCTGGCGCTACGCCGTCGGCCCGGTGGCCGAAGTGCGCGACGCCGCGGCATCGTCCTTGCATGAGCGCGTGTTCGCCTTGCTGACCCTGGGCGATGAACGCAACCTGGTGTCGACCCATGTGGCCGGGACCTGCATCTACCACGCACCCTGAGCGCCGACTGACCTTTAGGAGCCCCGATGACTGCGCCCCGACTCGAGCTGACCGACATCAGCAAGCAGTACCCCGCGGTGAAAGCCAATGACAAGGTCAGTCTGACGGTTCAGCCCGGCGAAATCCACGCCTTGCTCGGCGAGAACGGCGCCGGCAAATCGACGCTGATGAAGATCGTGTTCGGCGCCGTGCAGCCCGACAGCGGCCAGATCCAGGTCGACGGCCAGACGGTGCAGATCCGCAACCCGCACGAAGCCAAGGCGCATGGCATCGCCATGGTGTTCCAGCACTTCAGCCTGTTCGACACGCTCACCGCGGCCGAGAACGTTTGGCTCGGTTTGGACACCGGCGAAACCCTGGCCGAAGTGACGGCGCGCATGAAGCAAAAAGCCGGCGACTACGGCCTGCAGGTGGACGCCTCGCGGCCGGTGCACAGCCTCTCGGTGGGTGAGTGCCAGCGCGTCGAGATCGTGCGCGCCCTGCTGTCGGAGCCGCGGCTCTTGATCCTCGACGAGCCGACCTCGGTGCTCACGCCGATGGCGGTGCAGAGCCTCTTCAACACCCTGCGCCAGCTGGCCCAGGAGGGCTGCTCCATTCTCTACATCAGCCACAAGCTCGACGAGATCCGCGAGCTCTGCCACCAGTGCACCGTGCTGCGCGGTGGCCGCGTCACGGGGGCGGTCGATCCGCGCCAGGAGAGCAACGCCTCCTTGTCCAAGCTGATGATCGGCGCCGAGCCGCCCAAGCTGGTACACCGCGAATCCAAGCTGGGCGACGTGGCGCTCGACGTCAAGGCCCTGTCGCTGGCGCCCGACAGCATCTACGGCGTGCCGCTGCAAGACATTGCGCTGCAACTGCGCGCCGGCGAGGTGCTCGGCATCGCCGGTGTGTCGGGCAACGGCCAGCAGGAACTGCTGGCGGCCCTCTCGGGTGAAGACTGCCGCGCCGCTGCCGGCAGCCTGCGCCTGTTCGGCCAGGACATCGCGCGCGCCGGCCCGACCCGGCGCCGCGCCCTGGGCCTGCACTTCGTGCCCGAGGAGCGCCTGGGCCGCGGCGCGGTGCCGTCGCTTTCACTCGCGGGGAACACCCTGCTGTCGCGGCGCGAGTCGCTGCGCCGCTTCGGCTGGATCGATGTGGCCGCCACGCGCGCCCTGGCCACCAAGCTGATCGAGAACTTCAAGGTCAAAGCCGGCGGACCCGACGCCGTCGCCAAGAGCCTGTCGGGCGGCAACCTGCAGAAGTTCATCGTCGGCCGCGAGATCGACGCCAAGCCCAAGGTGCTTATCGTGGCCCAGCCCACCTGGGGCGTCGACGTCGGCGCCGCAGCGCAGATCCGCGGCGAGTTGCTGGCCCTGCGCGACGCTGGCTGCGCGGTGCTGGTGGTGAGCGAAGAACTCGACGAGTTGTTCGAGCTGTCCGACCGGCTGATGGTGATTGCGCGCGGCCGCCTCTCGCCCAGCCTGGCCACGCGCGACGCCACGGTGGAGCGCATCGGCCAATGGATGGCCGGCCTCTTCGACGCGAACGAGAAGACCACCGCAGCGCAGGAGGCGAACCATGCTCAAGCTTGAGTCACGCGCCGCACCGTCCAAGGTGATGACGCTGGCATCGCCGCTGATTGCGCTGGCGGTCACCGTGCTGATCGGCGTGGTGCTCTTCCTGCTGCTCGGCAAAGACCCGGTGCAAGGCCTGCGCATGTTCTTCGTCGAGCCGATCAAGAGCGGCTACGCGTGGAGCGAGATCGCGGTCAAGGCGGTGCCCTTGATCCTGATCGCGCTCGGCCTGGCGCTGTGCTTTCGCGCCAATGTCTGGAACATCGGCGCCGAGGGCCAGTACATCCTGGGCGCCATCTTCGCCGGCGGCGTGGCGATGCAGGCCACGCCGGATTCGCCGCGCGCCATCGTCGCCGCGATCCTGGCCGCCGGCGTCCTCGGCGGCATGCTCTGGGCGGGTATCACGGCGCTGCTGCGCGACCGCTTCAACGCCAACGAGATCCTGGTCAGCCTGATGCTGGTCTACGTCGCCGAAATGGTCTTGTCCTACCTGGTGTACGGACCCTGGAAGGACCCGGCGGGCTTCAACTTTCCGCAGACCGTGAGCTTCGCCGCGCCCACCAAGGTGCCGCGCCTGTTCGACGGCCTGCGCGTCAACATCGGCTTGGTCATTGCGCTGGTGGCCGTGGTGGGCATGAAGATCTTCCTGTTCCGGCTCTTTCGGGGCATGCAGGCGCAGATCGGCGGGCTGGCACCGATGGCCGCGCGCTACGGCGGCTTCAGCTCACGCGCCTCGCTCTGGACGGCCCTGCTCGCGTCGGGCGGCCTGGCCGGCCTGGCCGGCGCGCTCGAAGCCACCGGCCCGCTCGGCCAGCTCACACCCTATGTGCCGGTGGGCTACGGCTTCGCCGCCATCATCGTGGCCTTCGTCGGCCGCCTGCACCCAGTGGGCATCGTCTTCTCGGCCGTGCTGATGAGCATGTTCTACATCGGCGGCGAGTTGGCGCAGTCGCGCATGCAACTGCCCAAGTCCATCACCGGCGTGTTCCAGGGTTTGCTGCTGTTCTCGCTCTTGGCCAGTGACACACTGATCAATTACAGACTGCGCTGGGTGGCACGCCGCACCAACGCGGTCGCTGAGA
>JANNFB010000327.1:0-2939 GCA_031379365.1 Burkholderiales bacterium | reverse complement strand
CATTGGCGCGGTTCAGCCCTGGAAGACCATCCTGCACGACTATGCCCATGCCCTGGTGCGCCTGCACTTCTGCAAGGTCTTCGAGTGGACGGGCGCCTTCGAAATGCGCGAGGCCCAGCAGATGGCCTGGCAGACCTTGCCGGTCACCGTGACGCCTTTGCTGCCCGGAACCCTGCCGGTGCTGGCCTGGCTGGCCGACGAGCGTGGGTTTGCCGGCCCGACACACTAAACTGCCGCCATGAATTGGTTGGACGCCGTGAAGTGGGACCGCGACGGCCTGGTGCCGGTGATCGCGCAGGAGGTCGGCAGCAACGACGTGCTCATGTTCGCCTTCATGAACCGCGAGGCCCTAGCCGAAACGGCCGCGTCGCGCCGCGCGGTGTACTGGAGCCGCTCGCGCCAGCGCCTGTGGCGCAAGGGCGAGGAATCCGGCCATGTCCAGGACGTTCACGACATTCGCCTGGATTGCGACAACGATGTCGTGCTGTTGAAAGTGACACAGCAGGGCCATGACCCATCCATCGCCTGCCATACCGGGCGGCATGCCTGCTTTTTCCAGCAGCTCGAAGGCCAGGCCTGGCGCGCTGTCGAGCCGGTCCTGAAGGATCCGGAGCGGATCTACAAATGACCTCCACCAGCAACGACACCCTGGCGCGCCTGGCCGCGGTCATCGACGCGCGCCGCGGCGGCGACCCTGACAAGAGTTACGTCGCGCGCCTGTTCCACAAAGGCACCGACGCGATCCTGAAGAAGATCGGCGAGGAAGCCACCGAAGTGGTGATGGCGGCCAAGGACGGCGTGCCCGAGCGCCTGGTCGGTGAAGTGGCCGACCTGTGGTTCCACACCTTGATTGCGCTGGCCCAGTTCGGCGTGAAGCCGGCCGACGTGCTGGCCGAGTTGGAGCGCCGCGAAGGCCTGTCGGGCCTGGACGAATTTGCCTCGCGCAAGGCACAAACCCGCGACCAAGAAGGGGGCTGAAATGGAATCGACCGTGATCGAAGCCGGCTCGGGCAAGACGAGCGAGGAACTGGCCAGCCTGAAACAGATCACGATGGTGATCTACGCGCTGCAAGCCCTGGGCTTTCTCACCGGGGGCGTGACGGCCATCATTGCGATCGTGATTAACTATGTGAAGCGGGACGACGCCGCCGGCACGCTCTACCAGAGCCACTTCGAATGGCAGATGCGTACCTTCTGGTGGGGCTTGTTGTGGGGCGTCATCGGCATGCTGCTGGTCGTCGTTGTCGTCGGTTTCGCGGTGCTGTTCGCGGCCTGGGTCTGGACGGTCTACCGTGTCGTCAAGGGCTGGCTCAAGCTGACTGAAGGCAAGCCTGTGACTGCGGCGCAGATCGCCTGACGCCAGATGACTGCCGATCCCCAATGCATTTTCTGCAAGATCGTCGCCGGCCAGATCCCGGCGAAGAAGGTCTTCGAAGACGACCAGCTGCTGGCCTTTCACGACATCCATCCCTGGGCCCCGGTGCACATCTTGGTGATTCCCAAGGCGCACATCGTCTCCATGGTCGACGTCGGCCCGCAGCACCAGGACCTGCTCGGACGCATGATGGTGCTGAGCAGCCGCCTGATGCGCGAGCTGGGTGTCACCAATGGCTACCGGCATGTCATCAATACCGGGCGCGATGGCTCTCAGGAAGTGCAACATCTGCATCTGCACGTGATGGGCGGGCCGCGACCATGGTCAAAGGGCTGACCTAGAATCCAGCATCGGTTTTCTTCGGAGAGTGGCATGGGATCGTTCAGCATCTGGCATTGGCTCATCGTGCTGCTGGTGGTCGTTCTGATCTTCGGCACCAAGAAGTTGAAGAACATCGGCGCCGACCTCGGCGGTGCGGTCAAGGGCTTCAAGGACGGTGTCAAGAGCGGTGGTGAGGCCACGCCAGCGAGCGATGCTGCGCCCACGCAACAGGTCACCGCTGCCCAGAAGGCCGGCGACCCCAACACGGTCGATGTCGAGGCCAAGACCAAGTCTTGAGCCCGTTCCCGCCCCGCCGTGACGGTCGAGGGGCCTGCCCATGATTGACTTCGGTTTCGACAAGATTGCGCTGATCGGCGCGGTGGCGCTCATCGTCATCGGGCCGGAAAAGCTGCCGCGCGTGGCACGCACGGTCGGCCACATGCTGGGCAAGGCGCAGCGCTACGTGGCCGATGTCAAGGCCGAGGTCAGCCGCTCGATCGAGCTGGAAGAGCTGCAAAAGATGAAGAGCCAGTTCGAGGGCGCAGCGCGCGACGTCGAGCAAACGGTCAACCGCGAGGTGAATGCCACCACGGCCGATCTCAAGCACGGCTGGGAAGACGGCCTGCCGCCGGCGCTGTCGACGTCGTCCGACGACACTGCGCTGGCGCCACCGCCGATCGACTACACCCATCCGAAAAAGAACTGGCGCCTGAAACGTGGCGCCATGCCGGCTTGGTATAAGCAACGGCAGGGCATCCGTACCAAGGCCTTGTCGGGCGCGGCACGGGTGGCGCGCTTCCGGCCCAAGTTGCTGAGCCGATGAGCACCGACAAGGAAGACGAGCTCGCCGGTACCGAGCAGCCCTTCGTTTCTCACCTGGTCGAGCTGCGCGACCGCCTGATCCGCGTCGTGATCGCCGTCAGCGTGGCGTTTGCCGTGCTGTGTTTCTGGCCGGGGCCAGCCGGCATGTATGACTTTCTGGCCGCGCCCCTGGTCGCCACCCTGCCCAAGGGAGCGACCCTTATCGCCACCAACGTCATCTCGCCCTTCATCGTGCCGCTGAAGATCACCCTGTTGGCGGCCTTCATGGTGGCGCTGCCCATCGTGCTCTACCAGTTGTGGGCCTTCGTCGCGCCCGGCCTCTACAACCACGAGAAGAAGCTGGTGATGCCATTGGTCATCTCCAGCACCCTGCTGTTCTTTCTCGGCGTGGGTTTCTGCTACTTTTTCGTCTTCGGCCAGG
>JANNFB010000257.1:0-3856 GCA_031379365.1 Burkholderiales bacterium | reverse complement strand
GCAGCAAGCGGGGGGCGCCGGTGCCCTGATCAACATCGTGGCCGGCATGCTGGCCAACTCGGGCCAGGGCGGCGGTGCGGGAGGCGCCGGGAGTGGCGGCCTGGGCGGCCTGGTCGAGCAGTTTCAGCGCGGCGGCCTGGGTGATGTCATGAGCTCCTGGATCGGTACCGGCCAGAACCAGCCGATTTCACCCGACCAGCTCGGCGGCGTGTTGGGCGATGACCTGATCGGCAAGCTGACCCAGCAGACCGGCATGAACCCCGGCGACCTGCTCGGCCAGCTGTCGGAGATGCTGCCGCAGATGGTCGACCAGGCCACGCCGGCGGGCAAGATTCCCGAAGGCGGTCTGGGCGATGTCGGCGCCATCCTGGGGCGCTTCGCCCAGCGCTGAACAAGCAGTCGCCCTCAGCCGCGCGCCGAGCCGGCGACCATGTCGAAGCGGAACAGGCGGCACTCGATCGGCCCGTTCCACATGGGCACGCGCTGGCTCTCCTTCAGGCGCATCAGCGATGGCAGCTTCATCTCGGGGCTCAGCACCCAGGCGGTCCAGCCGGCGTAGTTGCGCTTCCAGTGGCTGGCCAGGTCGGCAAAGAACGCCGCTGGCGTGCCGCCCGCGGCGAAGTCTTCGCGCGGGGCGGCGGCGGGCGCGGCGCCCCGCCCTTTGGCATCGATGCGCTCACCGTAGGGCGGGTTGAGGATCAGCACCCCGCGCTCGGCCGGCGGCAGACGTTGCAGTGCATCGGCCGTCTTGAACTCGATGGCCTGCACCACGCCCGCACGCAGCGCGTTGCGGCTGGCGAAGTCCGTCATGCGAAAACTCACGTCGCCGGCAAAGATCGGCACGGCGCTGGCGTGGATGCGGGCACGCGCTGCATCGCGCAGGGCCTGCCAGTCGCCGAGCCGATCGCGCCAGGGCGCCAGGCGCTCGAAGGCGAAACGTCGCTCCAGGCCCGGGGCGATGCCGCAGGCGATCTGCGCGGCTTCGATGGCAATGGTGCCGGCGCCGCAGCAAGGGTCGAGCAGGGCGCCGTCGCCCTCGCGGCCCTGCCACCCGGCAGCCGCCAGCATGGCAGCGGCCAGGGATTCCATCAGCGGCGCCTCGCCCGTCACGTCGCGCCCGGCGGCGCGCGCATCGCGCCAGCCACGCTTGAACAAGGGCTCGCCCGAGGTGTCGACATAGACCGTGGCGTGGGTCGCGGTCAGGTGCAGGGACAGCGGCAAATCGGGGGCACGCGTATCGACGCTCGGCCGCTCGCCGCTGAGATCGCGCAGCGCATCGCAGACGGCGTCCTTGACCCGCAAGGTGGCGAAGTTCAGGCTGCGCAAGGGCGAGCGCTGTGCCGTGGTGTCTACACGCAGGGTCTGCTGCGGCGTGATCCAGTCTTGCCAGCGCACGTCGCGCGCCAGGTCATAGATGTCCTGCTCGTGGCGGTAGGGGCCATGCGCCAGCGGCCACAACACGCGTTGCGCCAGGCGGCTTTCCAGATTCAACGCCATCGCGGCGCGCTCGTCGCCTTCGACGGTGACACCCCCGCGCGCCACCAGCATCCGCGTTTTCGGGCCCAGCACCCGCTTGCACTCTTCGGCCAGCAAGGCCTCGGTGCCGGCCGCACAGGGCAGGAACAGATCGACCCGCATCACTCAGCCACGCTCGGTCATGTCACATCGCCTTGCGCAGGTTGGCCGGGGCGATCTTCAGGGCTTCCCGGTACTTGGCCACGGTGCGCCGCGCCACCGTGATGCCCTGGTCGGCCAGCATCTCGGCGAGCTGGTTGTCGGACAGCGGCTTGTCGGCGGGCTCAGCGGCCACCAGTTGCTTGATCAAGGCCCGCACCGCCGTGCTCGAAGCGTTGCCGCCGGCCTCGGTGGTCAAGCCGCTGCCGAAGAAGTACTTCAATTCGTAGGTGCCCATCGGCGAGGCCATGTATTTGGCGGTGGTGACGCGCGAGATGGTGCTTTCGTGCAAGCCGAGTTCGTCGGCGATCTCGCGCAGCACCAAGGGCTTCATGGCGATCGCACCGTGCGTGAAGAAACCCTTCTGGCGCTCGACGATGGCCTGCGAAACCCGCGCGATGGTGTCGAAACGCTGCTGGATGTTCTTCATGAACCAGCGCGCTTCCTGCAGCCGCGCCGACATCGGCGCCCCGGCGCCGTTGCGCTGGCCCTTGATGGCTTGGGCATAGAAGTCGTTGATGCGCAACTTGGGCATCACGTCGGGGTTGAGCACCACTTTCCAGCCGCGGCCCGCCTTCTGCACGATGACGTCGGGGATGATGATGTTGGCCTCGGCCCGGGTGAAGGGTCGGCCCGGTTTGGGCTCGCAGCTGACGATCAGGGCCTGGGCCGCCTTGAGCAGCTCTTCGTCCGCGCCGGTGACTGCCAAGAGCCGCTTCAAGTCGCGTCGGGCCAGCAGATCGAGGTGGTGCTTGGCCACGATGATGGCGATGGCCTGCGCTTCGCAGCGCGGCTTCGCGCGCAGTTGCAGCGTCAGGCACTCGGGCAGGTCGCGCGCGCCGACACCCAGCGGCTCCAGGCTCTGCAGCCACTTCAGCGCGCACTGCAAGCGCTCCTGCAGGGCCTGGCGACTCTCGTCATCGTTCTCGGCCAGGTGGGCGGCGATGTCCTCCAGGGTGTCAGCCAGGTAGCCGTCGCCGTCGAGGGATTCGATCAGCACATGCAGCGCGGCGAAATCCTCCGGGCTCAGGCGCATGCCCGCGATTTGCGCGCGCAGATGATCCTGCAGCGACAGGCTGGCAGTGTTGCGCTCCTGCGGGTCGAAATCATCATCGCTGGCGCCCGCCGACGCACTCGAGGGCGTTTCGCGGATGCCGTCGAAGTCCTCGCGCTCGGTCCCGTTCTCCCAGTCGTCACGCTCCGTGGTGCCCATTTCGGCGCCGTCGATCCCGGCCGGCTCGTCGCTGGCAGACTCGGCGCCGGCGTCGCTTCGGGCCTCGACATCCTCGCGTTCAGAACTCGCCGCGGCGGTGGCCAGGGGCCGCTCCAGGGACTGCTCGAACGCCGGAGCAGCTTCATCCTCGGTCTCGAGGAAGGGGTTCTGCTCGAGCATCTGCTCGACTTCCTGGTGCAGCTCGAGGGTGGACAGTTGCAGCAGCCGGATCGACTGCTGCAGCTGCGGCGTCAGCGCCAGGTGCTGCGACAGGCGAACCTGAAGGGAGGGCTTCATGTCAACCCACCCTGCGCCATCCAGGCACGATCCAAGCAGCCGCCACGGAACCGGCTCTGCCGGGCCGTTGGCGGGCGGCCCCCTTGGGGGGTAGCGCAGGCGCGCAGCGACAAGCTCGGGGGCCCACGTTCACATCCGAAAGTGTTCGCCGAGGTAGACCTTGCGGACGTCCGCGTTTTCGACGATCTCCTGGGGCACGCCTTCTGCCAGCACCCGGCCCTCGCTGATGATGTAGGCGCGGTCGCAGATGCCCAGGGTCTCACGCACGTTGTGATCGGTGATCAACACGCCGATGCCGCGTGACTTGAGGAAACCGATGATGCGCTGGATCTCGATCACGGCGATCGGGTCGACGCCGGCAAAGGGCTCGTCGAGCAGGATAAAGCGCGGCTGCGTCGCCAGGGCGCGCGCAATCTCGACGCGACGCCGCTCGCCACCCGACAGCGCCGGCGCTGGGCTGGCGCGCAGCTTGTCGATCGACAGGTCGGCCAGCAGGCCGTCGAGCAGTTGTTCGATGCGCGCCCTGGGCAGGGCTCGGCCGTCGGGGCCGATCTGCAACTCGAGCACGGCGCGGATGTTCTCTTCGACCGTGAGTTTGCGAAAGATCGAGGCTTCCTGCGGCAGGTAGGACAGCCCCAGGCGCGAGCGCTGGTGAATCGGCCGGTGCTCGAC
>JANNFB010000033.1:0-8742 GCA_031379365.1 Burkholderiales bacterium | reverse complement strand
GGGCGTGCCCGTCGGGGCAAGCACGCCGAACCAGGCCACCGTTTCGAAGCCCGGCAGTGATTCCGCCAGCGCCGGCACCTCAGGCAGGCTGGCGTGGCGGGTGGCTGTGGTGACGGCCAGCGCGCGCACTTTGCCGGCCTTGATCTGCGCCGACCAAGGCGGCAGGTTGCCGATCATCAGGCTCACTTCATCGGCCAGCACGGCAGCCACGGCAGGTGAGGCGCCCTTGTACGGGATGTGTGTCATCTCGATGCCGGCGAGGCTCTTGAACAGTTCGGCCGAGAGGAGCGATGAGCTGCCGATGCCGCCCGAAGCGTAGTTCAGCTTGCCGGCGTTGGCCTTGGCGTAGGCCACGAACTCGGCCACGCTTGCGACCTTGCTGCCGGGGCTGGCGACCATCACGTTCGGCGCGGTGCAGATCAGCGCCACCGGCACGAAGTCCTTCACCACGTCGTAGTTCAGCTTGCTGTAGATCGCCGCGTTGATGCCATGCGAGCCGGCGTTGCCGACGATCATGGTGTAGCCGTCGGGGGCCGCCTTGGCCGCGAACTCCGAGCCGAGCACGCCGCCAGCGCCAGGCTTGTTGTCGATCACGACCGACTGGCCGAGTTCGCGTGAGATCCTCTCGGCGATGAGGCGGCCCGTCGTGTCCGAACCGTCGCCCGGCGCGCTGGGTACCACCCAGCGGATCGGCTTGGACGGCCAGGCTTGGCCCGAGGCGGCGGGCACACACAGGTTCAGGACCAACAGCAGTGCGAGCGAGGCTTTCACGATCTCTCCTTGGCAAGGGTTGTCACGGGGCCCTCAAGGGCCGTCGGATTCTGGCAGGTGCGACCTAGAATTGACGTGCACGTCAATCGAGCTGCGAAAGATCACAAGCCCATGCCCACGCTGGCCACCAAGCTCAATGTCCGCTCCGAGGACTTCAAGGCCAACGCGGCGGCGATGCGGGCGCTGGTTGACGATCTGAACGCCAAGCTCGCGACCATCGCACTGGGCGGCGGCGAAGGCCCGCGGGCCAAGCACCTGGCGCGCGGCAAGTTGCTGCCGCGCGACCGCGTCGAGATGCTGCTCGACCCCGACACGCCCTTCCTCGAGATCGGGCCGCTGGCCGCGATGGGCGTCTACCAGGACCGCGACGGCAGCGACGCCGCCCCCGGCGCCGGCGTCATCACCGGCATCGGCCGGGTCTCGGGCGTCGAGTGCGTGATCGTCTGCAACGACGCCACCGTGAAGGGCGGCACCTATTACCCGCTGACGGTGAAGAAGCACCTGCGGGCGCAGGAAGTGGCGCGCGAGAACCGGCTGCCGTGCATCTACCTGGTCGACAGCGGCGGCGCCAACCTGCCGAACCAGGACGAGGTCTTCCCCGACCGCGATCACTTCGGTCGTATCTTCTACAACCAGGCCCAGATGAGTGCAGCCGGCATCCCGCAGATCGCCGTCGTGATGGGTTCGTGCACAGCGGGCGGCGCCTACGTGCCGGCGATGAGCGACGAGACCATCATCGTCAAGAACCAGGGCACGATCTTTCTTGGCGGTCCGCCATTGGTGAAGGCCGCCACCGGTGAAGTGGTGAGTGCCGAAGACCTCGGCGGCGGCGACGTGCACACGCGGCTGTCGGGCGTGGCCGACCACCTGGCCGAGAGCGACACCCATGCGCTGGCCCTGGCGCGCCAGGCCGTGGCCGGGCTGAACTGGCGCAAGGTGCCCGAGATGGCCACCGTGCCGCCGCGCGCGCCGAGTTGCGATCCGCTCGAGTTGCACGGCGTGATCCCGATCGACACGCGCAAACCCTTCGATGTACGCGAAATCATCGCCCGCGTCGTCGACGCCAGCGCGTTCGACGAGTTCAAGGCGCGCTACGGCTCGACGCTGGTCTGCGGCTTCGCCCACATCGAAGGCATGCCGGTGGGCATCGTCGCCAACAACGGCATCCTGTTCACCGAAAGCGCAAACAAGGGCGCGCACTTCATCGAGCTGTGCTGTCAGCGCAAGATCCCGCTGGTCTTCCTGCAGAACATCACCGGCTTCATGGTCGGGCGCAAGGTCGAGAACGAAGGCATCGCGCGGGCCGGCGCGAAGATGGTCACCGCGGTGGCCTGCGCAGCGGTGCCCAAGTTCACCGTCATCATCGGCGGCAGTTTCGGCGCCGGCAACTCCGGCATGTGCGGCCGCGCCTTCGGCCCGCGCCTGCTCTGGATGTGGCCCAACGCGCGCATCAGCGTGATGGGCGGCGAGCAGGCCGCCAGCGTGCTGGCCACGGTGCGGCGCGACGGTATCGAAGCCAAGGGCGGCGCCTGGAGCGCCGCCGAAGAAGAAGCCTTCAAGGCGCCGCTGCGCCAGCAGTACGAAGACCAGGGCCACCCTTACTACGCATCGGCGCGGCTGTGGGACGACGGCGTGATCGACCCGGCCGACACGCGCCGCGTGCTGGCCCTGGGCTTGTCGGCCAGCCTCAACGCGCCGATTCCCGAGACACGTTTCGGCGTGTTCCGCATGTGATCGCCACGCCCTTGCGCGTGCAGACTGTCGAACCCGACGCGGGTCGTCGATGAGCGCCACACTCGACATTCAGCGATCGCCCCAAGTGGCGCGCGTCTTTCTCAACCGGCCCGAGGTGCGCAACGCCTTCAATGCCGAGGTGATTGCGGAACTGACGGCGACGTTCGCGCAGTTGTCGGCCGAGCCCGACTTGCGCGCCATCGTGCTCGGCGGCCACGGCAAGGCCTTCTGCGCTGGCGCCGACCTGGCCTGGATGCGCGCGATGGCCGACTACACCTGGGAGCAGAACCGGGCCGATGCCCAGGGTCTGGCCGACATGCTGTGGACGATCTACCGCTGCCCGGTGCCCATCGTCGGCCGCGTCCATGGCGACTGTTATGCCGGAGGCGTCGGCCTGGCGGCGGTCTGCGACGTGCTGGTGGTCGCCGAGGGCGTCAACTTCTGCCTGTCGGAAGCCAAGCTGGGTCTGCTGCCGGCCACCATCGGCCCGTATGTCATCCGCGCGCTGGGCGAGCAGGCCTCGCGGCGCTACTTCACCACCGCCGAGCGCTTCGACGCCGCGGCCGCCAAGGCGCTCGGCTTCGTACACGAAGTCGTTGCAGCCACCGCCCTCGATGCCCAGGTCGATGCCATCGCCGCCGCCCTGGTTGGCAACGGCCCGGCCGCGGCGCGCGCCTGCAAGCGCCTGGTGCAGGACTTCGCCGGCCAGACCATCGACGAGGCCTTGCGCAGCGACAGTGTCGACCGCATCGCCAGCGTGCGTGCCAGCGCCGAAGGCAAGGAAGGGGTGCAGAGCTTTCTCGGCAAACGAGCGCCCGCCTGGCTGGCCAGCCCCACATGAGCACCGAGCTCGACCTGACGCACCTGATCGCGGTTGCCGCGGCGCTCGGCTGGGCCAGCGGCCTGCGCCTGTATGCCGTGGTTTTCCTGACCGGCCTGGCCGGCAGCCTCGGTTGGGTGCCCTTGCCCCACGGCCTGAGCGTGTTGCAGCACCCCGCGATGCTCTGGGCCAGCGGCGGCCTGTTGCTGGTCGAGTTCGTGGCTGACAAGGTGCCGTGGGTCGATTCACTCTGGGACAGCGTCCACACGTTCATCCGCATTCCTGCGGGCGCAGCACTGGCCTACGGTGTGTTCGGTGGCGACCAGGCGACCTGGGCCACGGTGGCGGCCCTGCTCGGCGGAACCCTGGCCGCGACCGCCCACACCGCCAAGGCGACCACGCGCGCGGCGGCCAACACGTCGCCCGAGCCCTTCTCCAACCTGGCTTTGTCACTCGCCGGCGATGCCCTGGTGCCGGGGATGCTGTGGTTGTCGTGGCAGCACCCGGTGTGGTTCTTCGCCGCGCTGGCGGTGGCATTGGTCGTGATGGTCACGACGACGGTGTTGTTGTTCAAGTTCCTGCGCGGGCTGGGACGCAAGTTGCGCGGGCACTTCCTGCCCACAGCGCCCGGTAGGGGAGCCCACTGATGTTCAAGAAGATCCTGATCGCCAACCGCGGCGAGATCGCCTGCCGTGTCGCTGCCACGGCGCGCCGCCTGGGTGTGCGCACCGTGGCGGTGTACTCCGACGCCGATGCCGACGCGCGCCACGTTCGCGCCTGCGACGAAGCCGTGCACATCGGTGCGGCCCCGCCGCGCGAGAGCTACCTGCGCTGGCAGCGCATCCTCGAAGCGGCCCAGGCCACCGGCGCCCAGGCGGTGCATCCGGGCTATGGTTTTCTTTCGGAGAACGCCGAGTTCGCCCAGGCCTGCGCCGACGCGGGCCTGGTCTTCATCGGCCCGCCAGCCAGCGCGATCCGTGCCATGGGCAGCAAGTCGGCCGCCAAGACCCTGATGGAAAAAGCCGGTGTGCCGCTGGTGCCGGGCTACCACGGCCGCGACAACGACCCGGCCCTGCTTGCGCGCGAGGCCGAGCGCATCGGCTTTCCCGTGCTCATCAAGGCCAGCGCCGGCGGCGGTGGCAAGGGCATGCGCCGCGTGGATCAGGGCGCCGATTTCGCTGCGGCATTGGCCTCATGCCAGCGCGAAGCGCGGGCCAGCTTCGGCGACGACCATGTGCTGGTCGAGCGCTATGTGACGCGGCCGCGGCACATCGAGATTCAGGTCTTTGCCGACAGTCTGGGCCACTGCATTCACTTGTTCGAACGCGATTGCTCGGTGCAACGCCGGCACCAGAAGGTGCTCGAAGAGTCGCCCGCACCCGGCTTGAGCGACGCCCGGCGCGCCGAGTTGGGCGCCGCGGCCGTGGCAGCGGCCCAGGCGGTGGGCTACGTCGGCGCCGGCACGGTGGAGTTCGTCGCCGAGGAGTTGGACGACGGCGACATCCGCGCCTATTTCATGGAGATGAACACGCGTCTGCAAGTCGAGCACCCGGTCACGGAAGCCATCACCGGCCTGGACCTGGTGGAGTGGCAGCTGCGCGTGGCGGCCGGTCAACCCCTGCCATTGCGCCAGGACCAACTCGCTATCCGCGGCCACGCCATCGAGGCCCGCATCTGTGCCGAGAGCCCCGATGCCAACTTCCTGCCGGCCACCGGCACGCTGCAGGTCGCGCGCTGGCCAGCGCATGTGAGCTTCGAGCGCAGCGACACGATGCCGCGCATCGACCGAGGCTTCGACGAGGGCGACACCATCAGCTCGCACTATGACTCGATGGTCGCCAAGCTGATCGTCTGGGGCGCAGACCGCTCGCAGGCACTGGCGCGCATGGACGCCGCCCTGGCCGCAACCCACGTCGTCGGCCTGCACACCAACGTCGCCTTCCTGCGCCGCGTGGTCAACAGCACCGCCTTCGCCACCGCCGACCTGGACACCGGTTTGATCGAGCGCGAGCGCGCCGCGCTGTTCGATTACGCGCCACTGCCCCTGGCTTGTGCGGCTGCGGGCGTGGTGGCGCGCGAGTTGGCGCGCGATGCGGCACAGCAGGGCGCCGACCCCTGGTCACGCCGCGACGGCTGGCGCTTGTTCGGCGGCGCGACGCGCCGCTTCGAGCTGGATGTGGGTGGCACGCCGCAACGGGCCACCTTGCATCGCGGCCATGACGAGGCCTTGACCCTGGCCGTCGGCGAACAGCGCTGGCCCTTCGCCAGCCAGGCCCTGGGTGCCGACCGCCACGATGTTCGCCTGGGCGAGCAGCGCTGGACGCTGGCGGTCTATGCCGAAGGCGAGCGCATCACCGTGTTCGCGCCGCACGGCAGCCTGGTTTTGCAGGAGATCGATCCGCTGGCGCACGCCGGCGAGGGGGCGGTGAAGGGCCGCCTGACGGCGCCGATGCCGGGCAAGGTGGTGGCCTTCCTGGCCCAGCCGGGCGATCAGGTCAAGGCCGGGCAGGCCCTGGCGGTGATGGAGGCGATGAAGATGGAGCACACCATCGCATCACCGCGCGACGGCACAATTGCGGAATTGCTCTATGCGGTGGGTGATCAGGTGGCCGAAGGCGGCGAGTTGCTGCGCCTGCAGGCCGCGCCGTAGGCACGGTTCAACGGCCGAACCAGCGGCGCGGGGTGAACCAGGGCTTGGTGGCCGACCTACCCTGAGCCCCCGACACTGACCGCACTGACGGCACTGACGGCGCTGGTGGGTGGCTCCAGCCAAAGCCCGACGTGTCGGCGACCCAGTCCTGCGGTGGCCCGGCGTCGTGCCCCGGTGCACGCTGGGCTTCCTGTGCCATGCGTGTGCCCGCCACGCGGAACTGGCGCGCCAGCAGCGGCAGTTCGGTCCCCGCCATGGCGTCGCAGACCAACAGCACATCGCGCATGTAGCGGCTGTCGGTCAGCGCGCGGTAGCCGTCAACGGGGGTGCCGAGATGGCGGCGCAGGTGCAGGTCGATGCGGCTGGCGATCAGGCTTCTCGGGTCCATGGGCGGACTCTGCGCATCGAACCCGTGCATGACCACCCCCGGGTTGCGGGCAGCGGTGCTCCGTTACAGTGCTGGCAAGCACTTTCGAGGACGCTTCACGATGGCCCTGCCCACCCATGTCACCCTGGTCGATGTCGGCCCGCGCGACGGCCTGCAGAACGAGAAACTGCCGGTGGCCACCGCACACAAGGTCGAGCTGGTGCATCGTCTGCAAGCCGCCGGTGTGACAGAGATCGAAGTGACCAGTTTTGTCTCCCCGAAGTGGGTGCCGCAGATGGCCGATGGCGCTGCGGTGATGGCGGCCATCGAGCGCCGCCCCGGCGTGCGTTACGCGGTGCTGGTGCCCAACATGAAGGGCCTCGAAGCGGCGCTGCCGACGCGGCCCGACGAGGTGGTGGTGTTCGGTGCGGCCAGCGAGGCCTTCAGCCAGCGCAACATCAACTGCAGCATCGAGGAAAGCATCGAGCGTTTCCGCCCGGTGGCTGCGGCGGCGCTGGCCGCCGGCGTCAAGGTGCGTGGCGCCATCTCCTGCGCCCTCGGCTGCCCCTACCAGGGCGAGGTGTCGCTCGATGACGTCGAACGCGTGGTGCGCCTGATGAAGGCCATCGGCGTGCAGCATGTCGGCGTGGCCGACACCATCGGTGTGGGCACGCCGCGGCGTGCCCAGGCCGCGCTCGAGCAGGCCCTGAAGCACTACGCCGTGGCCGACGTGAGCGGCCATTTCCATGACACCTACGGCCAGGCGCTGGCCAACATCTATGCCTGCCTCGAGCTGGGTGTGCACACGTTCGACACCAGCATCGCGGGCCTTGGCGGCTGCCCTTACGCCAAGGGCGCCACCGGCAACGTGGCCACGGAAGACGTGGTCTTCATGCTCGATGGCCTGGGCATACAGACTGGCGTCGACCTCGATGCCCTGGTCGATGCCGGTGCCTTCATCTCGGACGCGCTGGGCCGGGCGCCGATCTCGCGTGCCGGCAAGGCCCTGCACAGCAACCGCGAGTGATGTTGGCCCCCACGCTCGCTTTGCTCGCTGCCCCCGAGGGGGCGCGCCGGCCCTTCGGCGCGGCCGCGCGGTCCGGCCGGAGCCCTTCAAGGGCGAAGGTACCCCAGTGAGCGCGCCGGGCCGCCCCCAAGCGCTCATCCCGGAGCGCGCAGCGCGGAGGGTAGTCCAGTGAGCGTGGAGGACAAGCCCGAGGGCTTTCGGCGTGTCGCCGCTGCGCTCGCCGAGCGCGGCCACGCCCATGCACCCGTCTGGCTCGAGGTCGCCGCGCGCACGTCGCAGGAGGCTGCCGACGTGCTGGGCGTGGCCGTGGGCCAGATCGCCAAGAGCGTGATCTTCCGGCGCCGCAGCGACGCACGGGCGGTGCTGGTGGTGGCCGCAGGCGATCGCCGCGTCGACGAGAAGAAAGTGGCGGCGATCCTGGGGGCGCTCGGGCGGGCCGATGCCGAGTTCGTCAAAGCCAAGACGGGCTTCTCGATCGGCGGTGTGGCACCGCTCGCCCACAGCGAGGCGCCGCTCACGCTGATCGACCGCGAGCTTTTCCGCTTCACCGAGATCTGGGCGGCGGCGGGGCACCCGAATGGCGTCTTCAAGCTGGCGCCGGCTGAACTGGCGTCGCTGACGGGCGCGCCGGTGGCCGACGTGGCCCAGGCCTGAACGCGATGGTTGCCAGCCCCTGCAGGAACATCTGCCAGATGCACGAGCCCAGCGGCCATTGCCTGGGCTGCGGCCGCACCCTGGACGAAATCGCCTTGTGGTCCGTGCTCGACGACGACGATAAACGCGCGGTGTGGGCGCTCTTGCCAGAGCGCCTGGCGCAGTTGCCGCCTGCGTGACTGCTGGATCAGGGTTGATCTGCATGCTTTGTCACGGGCGGGCCATGCAGGCGGGCGCATACTGGGCTTTTCGGCGCGAACGGATTCCATGCCAGGCACCAAGATAGTTCGACACCAGGCCTACGAGATGACCTGCGGCGCCACCGCCGTCGACGGCGGCAAGTTCGTGCCCACCCTGGTGCTGTCCAAGCAGGCCTGGCCGCGCCGGCCGCGTGTCATCGACGTGCCGCGAGGCGACTACGTGAGCGAGGAAGTGGCGATCGACGCGGCCTACACGCAAGGCGTGGACTGGATCCAGAACTACGGCTGACAAGCCGGCGGGCCGCGTGCCGGCTGGTAAGTCGCTGCGATCGAGCGCGCGTCCTCTTGACTGAGGCGCATCGGCGAATCGCAGACATTCGTTCTTGCATGCTCCTGCATCGCGGTATCGCGCCGGCCGGAGCCACCGGGCGCCCGCCTCCGCGAATGTCCTCCGCCCTGGGCTGCGCCCAGGGCTCCCCCTTGATTTCGCTGCGGCGGGCGCCCGGCAGCCCCGGCCTC
>JANNFB010000243.1:0-6531 GCA_031379365.1 Burkholderiales bacterium | reverse complement strand
TCTGACTCGTTGCAGCTGTCCGACCACAGTGAGCGCAGCGAACGGCGGGAGTTCTGCAACGGGGCCGGCCAGCCGAGCATCGCAGGGCACCCGCAGCGCAGCGAAGGGCCAGCCGTTTGAGCTCCGCTCAGGCCGCGCACGCCGCCTTGCTCGCACCAATGCCAGCACGAAACAGTGGACACACGCGAAGGTCTGCGATGGGCCACTTGCCGATCTCGCTCAGCACACGAGAGAACGGGGTGTCGCTTCAGTCGCCCGACACTTCGTCCTTCGCACCGGACCAGCCCGGCGCCTGGCGCCGGCTGTCCTTGCGCTCGCGCTCGTCGGCCATGAACTGCTCCATCTGCTGGCGGCCGATCTTGGACATCGCGATCAGCTTGGACTCGTCACGGAAATGCGGCGCGGTCTCGCGCAACTGCTCCAGGTTGTGGCGCCGAAAGCGCAGCGCCAGGTTGCGTGCCTGGTGGGCTTCGAAACCAAGCGCTTGGAGAGCGCTGCGGCCCGTCATCAGGGCGGCGTCGAAGGTTTCGCGTTCGATGTGGGCCACGCCGCGGTCGTTCAGCTGGTACCAGTGCTGCACGTTGCGGGCCCGTGCGATCAGGGTCAATTGCGGGAAGTGCTCGCGCGCCAAGTCGACCAGGGCCAGGCTCTGCTCGATGTCGTCGATCGCCACCACGAGCACGCTGGCTTCGGCGGCGCCGGCCATGCGCAGCAGGTCCAGGCGCGTCGCATCGCCATAGAAGGCGCGCCAGCCGAAGCGGCGCACGCCGTCGACGGCTTCGCTGTCGTGATCCAGCACGGTGGGCTGGATGCCGTTGGCCAGGAGCAGCCGGCCGACGATCTGGCCGTAGCGGCCGAAGCCGGCAATGATCACGGCCTGCTTTTGCGGCTCGGCAATCTCGGCCATGGCCTTTGCCCCGCGAGCCGCCAGGCGCGGCGCCAGGAAACGGTCGACCAGCACCAGGGCCAGCGGCGTCAGCAGCATCGAGATCGCGATCGAGGCGACCAGCAGCGACGAGGTGGTGGCACTGATCACGCCCGCCAGGAGCGCGGCCTGCAGCACCACGAAGCCGAACTCGCCTCCCTGGGCCAGCAGGATGATGAAGAGCGGCCGCTCGCCGAGCGGCAGCTGCATCAAGCGCGCCATCACCACCAGGATCAGCGCCTTGAGGCTGAAGAAACCGAGCACGATCAAGGCCACCAGCCCCGGCTGCGCCAGCACCACCGCGAAGTCGATGCTCATGCCCACGGCAATGAAGAACAGCCCGAGCAGCAGGCCCTTGAAGGGTTCCAGGTCGGTCTCGAGCTCGCGCCGGTACTCGCTCTCGGCCAGCAGCACGCCGGCCAGGAAGGCGCCCAGGGCCATCGACAGGCCGACCGTGTGCATCAAGGCCGCCGTGGCCACCACCAGCAGCAGCGACGCGGCCGTGAAGATTTCGGGCGTGCGGCTGCGCGCGATCCAGCGCAGCGCTGGGCGCAACAGCAGGCGGCCGCCGAGCAGCAGGGCGGCAATCACCGCCACCGCTTTGGCGGCCGCCACCCAGCCGCTCGCGGCTGCGTCGGCGGCGGCCTGCGGCACCAGGGCCGGCAGCAGGGGCAGCAGGGCCAGGATCGGGATCGCGGCCACGTCCTGGAACAGCGAGACGCCGAGCACGCCCTGGCCGGCTTGCGACGGCAGCACGTTGCGCTCGGCAAGCACCGCCAGGCCGATGGCGGTGGACGACATCGCCAGCCCGAGGGCGCCGGCCAGCGCCACTGGCCAGGCCACGCCGAAGGCCATGCCGATGGCCGTCATCAGCAGCGCACTCGACAGGACCTGCACCGAGCCCCAGCCAAAGATCGGCCGGCGCATCGCCCACAGGCGCCGCGGCTCGAGTTCGAGTCCGACCAGGAACAACATCAGCACGACGCCGAACTCGGCCACCGTCAGGATGGTCTGCGCGTCGGTCACCAGGGCCAGGCCCCAGGGCCCGATGGCGATGCCGGCCGCGAGGTAGCCGATGATCGACCCGAGGCCGAGCGCACGCGCCAGCGGCACGGCGATCACCGCCGCCGCGAGGTAGATCAGGCTGGTGGTCAGCCAGGTGGTGCCGTGGTCCATGGAGCCGTCAATCCCCTTCCAGTGGTCGATCGCCAGCGGGCACTTCCGGCGCGTCGCAGGCCGGCAGGTCCTCGATCTCGGGCCAGTCGGGATAGCTTGCCAGGCGTGCCATGAAGGTCTGCGCCTGCCCACCGATTTCGGCGTCGCTCAGGCGGTGCGCACCGTGCAGCACCATGGGCGGAAGGAAGCGCAGGCCGACCAGCTGGGCGGTCTGCTCGTAGGGCGGCAGGAAGGCGTCGAAGAAGTAGCGGTTCAGACCGTCGGGGCGGTAGGCCTCGGCGCTGCCGCCGGTCGAGGTCACCAGCCACAGGTCTTTGCCGCGCAGCGCCGTGCCGCCTGGGCCATAGGCCCAACCGAAGGCCAGGACTTCGTCGGCCCACAGCTTGAGCAGGGGCGTCATGCCGTACCAGTGCACCGGGTGCAGCCAGACCAACAGATCGGCCTGGGTCAGCAGCGCCTGTTCGGCGGCGACGTCGATCAGGTAGTCGGGGTAGAGGGCATAGAGGTCGCGCACCTCGACCCCGCTCAACGCCGCGTTGCCGGCGGCCTGGGCCAGTGCACGGGTGACCCGGGAGTGCTCGAGGTGCGGGTGGGCACAGAGGACGACGATGCGGGACACAGGCTGCAAGGGTGGGGGTTGGCGCCACGCGCGGGGTGACCATCGCCCGTTACCATAACCGCAAAGTCAAGGAGGCAAGGATGCCGGTCATCGTCATCGCCAACCCCAAGGGGGGCGTGGGCAAGAGCACTGTGGCAACCAATCTGGCGGGCGCGTTGGCGCGGGCCGGGCAGGCTGTCATGTTGGGCGATGTCGACCGCCAGCAGTCGGCGCGTCAATGGCTCGCCCTGCGGCCACCCGAGCTGCCCTTGATCCGCGGTTGGGACCTGGCCCATGATGCGGTGGTTCGGCCGCCCAAGGGCACCACGCATGTGGTGCTCGACACGCCAGCCGGTCTGCACGGCAAGAAGCTCGACGATGTGTTGAAGATCGCCGACCGCATCATCGTGCCGCTGCAGCCCAGCTTGTTCGACATCCAGGCCAGCCATGTCTTTCTGCAGGAACTGGCCTCGCACAAGCGCGGCGACAAGGTGCGGATCGGTGTGGTCGGCATGCGCGTGCGCGAGGGCACGATTGCCACCGACCAGCTGCGGCATTTCCTTGCCGGTCTGGGTGCCCCGGTGCTGACGATGCTGCGCGACACCCAGCTCTACGTGCAACTCGCGGCACGCGGCGCGACCTTGTGGGACATCGTCCCCAGCCGTGCCGAGCGCGACCTGGCGCAGTGGCAACCGGTGCTCGACTGGCTCGCGGCCAAGTGAGCCGCGCATGAAACGTTTTGCCCGCCTGGAAGACCTCGCCGCCCTGGTTGGCCAGGGCCTGGCCACCAGCGACTGGATCGCCATAGAACAGCCGCGCGTCGATGCCTTCGCCGAGGCGACGGACGACCGCCAGTGGATCCACGTCGATCCCGCGCGCGCGGCCATCGGCCCCTTCGGTGCGCCGATTGCCCACGGTTTCCTGACCCTGAGCCTGATGCCGGCCCTGCTGGCCAGCGCCTTCGCCATCGACGACGTGCGCATGGGCGTCAACTACGGCGTCAACCGGGTGCGCTTTCCGGCGCCGGTGCCGGTGGGCAGCCGGCTGCGCGCCCACTTCAAGCTGCTCTCTTTCGAGCCTTTGCCCGGCGGCGCCCAGCTCACGTTCGAGGCGAGCGTCGAGCGCGAGGGCCATGCCAAGCCGGTCTGTGTGGCTGAATTGGTGACGCGGCAGCACATTTAGCCGATGATCACGCGATGAAGGTGCTGCTGATCGACGACCACCCGCTGATCCTGACGGCTTTGCAGACTGTCATCCGGGGCCTCGGCGACGACGTCACCGTGGTGGGCGTGGCCAGCGAGCGCGACGCGCGGGCGACGCTGCAGCAAGACCCCGACCACGATCTGGTGCTGCTCGATTTGCACCTCGGCGACAGCGACGGTTTTGCTTTTCTCGGTGAGCTGCGCAGCCTGTACCCGGCCTTGCCCATCGTGGTGGTGTCGGCGTCCGATCGCGCCAGCGACGTGATCCGCGCCATCGACGCCGGCGCGATGGGCTTCGTGCCCAAGCGCGCCAGCAATGCCACCTTGTTCGAGGCGCTGCGCCTGGTCATGTCGGGCGGCATCTACGTGCCGCCGATGAGCCTGGGCATCGGCCCCACGCCCGACGCGGCGGCGCTGGACGGTGACACGGTCCCGGATGTGATGCGTCCTCACCCCGCCGACGATGTCCAGGAGGCCACCAGCGCCTCGGGCCGCGGCACCTTCCAGTCGCCACCCGCTTCGCTCGAGGCCCTGGGCCTGTCGCGGCGCCAGGCTGACGTGCTGGCCTACTTGCTGCAGGGCATGCCCAACAAGATGATTGCGCGCGAGATGCACCTGTCGGTCGACACCATCAAGGACCACGTGGCCGCGGTCCTGCGCGCCCTCGGGGTGTCTTCGCGCACCCAGGCCGTGCTGGCCATCAGCCAGATGTCGCGCAGCGCCGGCAGCCAGGGCGTGCCGGCCTGGAAGCGCTCCCAGCACTGATGACGGACGGCGACCGCGCCGAGGCCCCGGCCGCGCCGGCGGCGCATGTCGACAGCCTGCGGGCGCTGTATGAGCAGGCCCCCGCCAGCCTGGTTGGCAACGCCATCGGCATAAGCTTGATCGGCCTGGCCTTCTGGCCGCTGGCCAGTGGCGGGCGGCTACAGGGCTGGTTGGCTGTGTGCGGACTGCTCTGGCTGTTGCGGCTGGGGCACTACTGGCGCTACCGCACCGCGCCCGAGAGTGACGCCGCCGCCTTGCTGGCCTGGCGGACCAGCTGGCGCGTGCTGGTGCTGGCACAAGGGGCCATGTGGCCGGTGGCTGTGTGGCTGTTCTGGGGCCTGGGTGGCGCTTTCCACACCGTCGCGCTGATCCTCATCGCCTACAGCTACGCCCTCGGTTCGGTGCAGTTGCTGGCGCCGCAGCGGCGGCTCTTCCTCGGCTTCATCAGCCTGGTGCTGCTGCCCATCATCGTGCGCGTGGCCAGCGACACCTCGCAGCCCTGGCACTGGCAACTGGCCGGCGTGCTGGGCCTGCTGTTCGCCATCACGCTGGTCATGGGCCGCACCTACCGCAGTGCCCTGGCCCAGGCCATCGGCCTGAAGCAGCGCACCGAGCAACTGGCGGCGCAACTGCGCATCGAAAAGGCGGCGGCCGACGAGGCGCGGCGGATTGCCGAGGCCGCCACCCGCGCCAAGACCCAGTTCTTCGCTGCCGCCAGCCATGACCTGCGCCAGCCGCTGCACGCCATGGGCCTGTTCGCCGAAGCGCTGCGCCAGCGCGCCCACGACCCCGAGGTGGCGGCCCTGGTCAACAGCATCAACCAGAGCGTCGATGCCCTGGAAGGTTTGTTCGGCGAGCTGCTGGACATCACCCGCATCGACAGCGGCGGCGTCGATGTCCAGCCCGCGCCGGTATCCATGCGCGACCTGTTCGCCCGCCTGCGCCTGAGCTTCGAGCCGGTGGCGTTCGAGAAGGGCCTGGCCCTGAGCTTTCATGGCATGCAGCGATTCGTCCACACCGACGGCCTGCTGCTCGAGCGCATCCTGCGCAACCTCGCCAGCAACGCCATCCGCTACAGCGAGGACGGTGGCGTGCTGGTGGCTTGCCGGCCCAAGCCCGGCGACAGCGGCAAGCTCCTGGTGCAAGTCTGGGACAGCGGCATCGGCATCGCCGAGGCCAGCCTGCCGCACATCTTCGACGAATTCTTCCAGGTGCAGAGCCAGCGCCCGCTCGAGCCCCACCAGCGCAAGGGCCTGGGCCTGGGTCTGGCCATCGTCAAGCGCCTGGCCGATCTGCTGGAAGCCCCGCTCACGGTGCGTTCACGGCCGGGCCGTGGCAGTGTCTTCACGCTCGAGGTGCCTGCCGGCAGCGCCCCCCGCACGCTGGCACCGGCCCCGCTGACGGGCCTGGCCAACCGCCTCGCGTCGAGCTTGCAAGGCAGGCGCGTCGTCGTGGTGGAAGACGAACCGGCCGTGCGCGAGGGCCTGACGGTGCTGCTGCAAGCCTGGGGCGCCACGGTCGACGGCTTCGATGACCTGGGCGCCCTGAGCGCATGGCTCGCGCACGCCGAGCGCGCCGCACCCGATTTGCTGATCGTCGACTACCGCCTGCCGCGCGGCCAGACCGGCATCGACGCGCTGGCGGCCTTGCGCGCGCGCTGGCCCGAGCGCACGCTGCCGGCCATCGTCATCACCGGCAGCAGCCTGGGCGGCCATGAAGACGAGGCCGCGCAGCACGACTTCCACTTGCTGATAAAGCCGGTGCCGCCGAACAAGCTGCGCGCCATGGTGGCCTTCAAGCTGGGTCAGCGCTGAGGGAGCTGCGCTTCAGCTCGGCGTGTAAGCCAGCCGCACGTAGATCGGCGC
>JANNFB010000018.1:0-11088 GCA_031379365.1 Burkholderiales bacterium | reverse complement strand
GTGTCGTGAGGGCCACCGGGGCCAAGGCCGACTGAGGCGGAACTGCGGACACTCGATAGGAAGCCAAGGTCGGCCTATGGCCCGTTGCGACCGTTAGTGTGTGTTCGCTGTTTCGTGCGGGCATTGGTGCGAACAAGGCGGCGGGCGCGGCCTGGACGGGGCTCAAACGGCTTGCCCTTCACTGCGCTGCGGGTGCCCTGCGATGCTCTGCTGGCCGGCCTCGTTGCAGAACTCCCGCCGTTCGCTGCGCTCACTGTGGTCGGACAGCTGCAACGAGTCAGAGCACGAAGCGCGCGGGTACACGCGCGGCCGGCCAGCCTGTGCTTCTCGGCGGCGCCGATTCGCCCCGCCCAGGCCCCGCCCGCCGCCTTGCGGGCAGGAGCGCTTGTGTTCGAAGCCCCGCACACCACCCCAGGTTCCGCAACGGGGCCACCGGGCCGGGCGCAGCGCGCATCTGAGGCGCTGAGCAGCACAGACTTCGAGGCCCGCGCGCGCAGCGCGCTTCGTGCTCTGACTCGGCGCGACTGTCCGACCACAGTGAGCGCAGCGAACGGCGGGAGTTTCGCGACGGGGCCTCGAAGCCGAGCAGCGCAGGGCAGTCGCAGCGAAGCGAAGACCGTCTCAGCTAAGCGCTGCGCCCGGCGCGGTGGCCCCGTTGTCGCGCCGCCGTATCGCGAGCAGTTCGTCAAGGTCCGCGATGGGCCGTGGGCCGCCCTTGGCTTCCTATCGAGTGTGCGCAGTTCCGCCTCAGTCGGCCTTGGCCCCGGTGGCCCTCACGACACGTTCGTACTTCGCGTGCTCGCTGCGAACGAACTGCGCAAAGGCCTCGGGCGTGGTCGGTGCGGGCTCGGCTATCAGCGTGGCGAGGCGGGACCTGATCTCTGGCGAGTTGAGGGCGTCGACAAACGCGCGATGGAGTCTGGCGGTGACTTCAGCCGGCAAGCGTGCTGGCCCGAACAGGCCGAACCAGGTGTGGATGTCGAACTGACCGAGACCGAGATCGGCGCCGCTCTCGGCAATCGTGGGCACCTCGGGCATGGCGCTGGACCGCCTGGCCGTGGTCACGGCCAGCGCACGCAGCTTGCTACTCTTGATGTTGGCCGCGGCGGCGGCGAGGTTGTCGAAGTTCAGATCGACCTGGCCGGACACCAGCGCCAGTTGTGCCGGCGGTCCGCCCGCGTAGGGGATGTGGACCATGAACACGCCGGCCTGGGTCTTGAACATCTCGCCCGCGAGGTGGCCGGCACTGCCGTTGCCCCCGGAGCCATAGTTCAGCCGCGCCGGGTTCTTCTTCGCATAGGTCACCAGGTCGCGCACCGTGGCGATACCCAGGCGCTGCGCCGACTCGGTGTTCATCACCAGCACATTCGGCACCTGGGCCACCAGGGTGATGGGCGTGAAGTCGGTCAGCGCGTTGTAGGGCATCCTGCTGTACAGCCATGGGTTGATGGCATGCGTCGCGACGGCGCCCATCACGATCGTGGTGCCGTCGGCGGCCGCCTTGGCCACCAGGTCGGCGCCGACGTTGCCGCCCGCGCCGGGCCGGTTCTCGACCACCACCACGCCCAGGCTGTCCTTGACCTTGTCGGCCAGGGCGCGCGCGGCGATGTCCAGTGGCCCTCCGGGGGGGGTAGGGCACGATCAAGCGGATCGGCCTGGACTGTGCCCAGGCCGCGCCGGCAATCCAGCTCGAGGCGGCAGCAACAACGACTTCACGGCGGCGCATCAGGGTCTCCTCAGGGGCGGGGCAATGGCACGGCAGTCTAGCGGCGACAATTCGGCGCCATGCCCATCGCCCCTGCCGCCAGCGCGACCGCACACCGCCTCGGCCTTGCGGGCCTGCTGCCTTTCTTGGCCGGCGCCGCGCTGCTCTGGTGGCTGCCGCCTGACGCCGCGCCACGCATCAGCGCCGCGCTGCTGGCCTATGCGGCCCTGATCGTGTCCTTCCTCGGTGGCATCCACTGGGGCCTGGGCTTTCGCGACGGCGGATCGTGGCCCTTCGTCTGGGGTGTGATGCCTTCGCTTGGCGCCTGGCCGGCGCTGCTGTTGCCGGCCCGCGGCGGGCTGCTGCTGCTCGGCGCGCTGCTGGTGCTCTGCTATGCCGTCGACCGCGTGCGCTACCCGCGCCACGGCCTGGCCGAGTGGTTGCCGCTGCGCCTGCGCCTGAGCGGCGTGGCCGCGCTGAGTTGTTTCGTGGGCGCTGCCGGAGCGTGATGCCGCGCTGATGATCCGCTACCGCATCGAGCTGCACGACCTGCACGCTCACCACTACCGGGTGATCTTGACCGTGCCGCAGCCCGCGGCCGGGCAGCGCTTGAGTCTGCCGGTCTGGATTCCCGGCAGCTACATGGTGCGTGATTTCAGTCGTCATCTGTCGCAACTGCAGGCGCGTCAGGGCAACACGCCGGTGCCCCTGGAGCAGGTCGACAAGACCACCTGGCAGGCCCGCTGCCAGGGCCGCGCTGCCCTCACGCTGAGCTACCTCGTGTACGCGTTCGACGGCTCTGTGCGTGGTGCTTTCCTCGATGCGGCGCGCGGCTTCTTCAACCCCAGCAGCCTGTGCTTGCGCGTCGAGGGCCGCGAGGCCGAAGCCCATGGCATCACCCTGGCCGGTCTGCCGCGTGGCTGGGCGGTGGCCACCGCGATGACGGCGGACGGCCCGCGGGGCTATGGGGCCGCCGACTACGATGAGTTGCTCGATCACCCGTTCGAGCTCGGCCACTTCTGGCGCGGCGCCTTCGAGGTCGCCGGCGTGCCGCATGCCCTCGTGGTCTCGGGCGCCTGGCCTGGCTTCGACGGCGAGCGGCTACTGGCCGACACGCGGCGTTTGTGCGAGGCGCATGTTGGGTTCTGGCACGGTCGGCGCCAGCCCAAGCCGCCGTTCGACCACTACGTCTTCCTGCTGCACGCCGCGGAAGACGGCAGCAGCGGGCTCGAGCACCGCGCCAGCACAGCGTTGATGGTGGCGCGACGCGATCTGCCCCGCGCGGGGCCGCCGGCCGCTGGCGAGGGCTATGACAACCTGCTCGGCCTGATCTCCCACGAGTACTTCCACACCTGGAACGTCAAGCGCCTGATGCCGCGCGAATTGGCGCAGCTGGATTACACGCGCGAGAACCACAGCAGCCTGCTGTGGTTCTTCGAAGGCTTCACCTCCTACTACGACGAATTGCTGCTGTTGCGCGCCGGCTTGATCGATGCGCCTCGCTACCTGGGTGGGTTGGCCAAGACACTGAATGCGGTGCTGGCGACACCCGGACGCCAGGTGCAGAGCGTGGCGCAGGCGAGCTTTGATGCCTGGGTCAAGTACTACCGCGGTGACGAGAACACGCCCAACGCCACCGTCAGCTACTACACCAAGGGCGCCCTGGTGGCCCTGGCGCTGGACCTGAGCTTGCGCCGGGAGCGCCGTGGCACGCTGGACGATGTCATGCGCCACCTGTGGCGCCGCCACCGAGGTGGCCCGATCGACGAGCCCGACATCGAGGCCGCGCTGCGAGAGATCGGTGGGCGCAGTTACCGCCAGGAATTGGCCGACTGGGTGCACGGCACAGGCGAGCTGCCTTTGCCTGCCCTGTTCGAGGCGGCCGGGGTGGCCCAGGGCGTCGCGCCCGCTGGGTTCGCCGCCTCGCTCGGCCTGCGCCTGTCGGAGGGTGCGCTCAGTGGTGTCCAGGTGAAGGCGGTGTTGGCCGGCAGTGCTGCGGCCGCGGCAGGGGTGTCGGCGGGCGATGAACTGCTCGCGGTAGACGGCTGGCGGGTGCGGCGGCTCGATGAAGCGCAGCAATGGCTGGGCCGCGGCCGGCCGTTTGCGCTGCTGGTGGTGCGTGACCAGCGCGTGCTCACGCTCGAACTGCAGCCACAGTCCCCCATCTCGGCGCCAAGCAGCCTGGGGCTGGCCGCTCGGCCCACGGCCGCCGCGGCCTCGCTGCGGCGCGGCTGGCTGGGCCTGTGAGGTGGCCACGTCGATGACGATCCTCACGACCGGCTCGGGCCCGTCGTCCGGGGTGCTGCGCGCGCCTTGGGGCGCTCGCCGTCGCACCGCTTGGTGGGCGCTCGTGGCCGCGGTGGTGATCTTGCACGCGCTGGCGACGCTCTGGCTGCAGGACAACCTGATCGGTTGGGGTGCGGGCGGCGAGCCAGCCATGCCGGCGCGCATGGAAGTGGCATTCGTGCATGCCCTGGCCCAAGCGGCGCCACCGGCCACGGCGCCGGGCCGGCCGACACCACAGCCGAGCAAGGCGATGCGCGCTGCGGTGCCGGCAGCGTCGGCGCCGATGCCGACACCGACGCCGGTCGAGGTGCCGCCGGATCCGCCGCCGGTGGTGGAGACATCGCCCGTGGCGATCCCCACCGCGGTGGCCGAGCCCGTGGCGAGTGAGCCGGTGGCCACCGTGGCGCCTGCCCAGGAACCCGCCGCCGCCGCGCCTGCCGCGGCGGCTGCTGCAGCGCCCGCGCCCGCCTTCGACTGGCCGCCGTCGACGCGCCTGACCTACGCGCTGAGCGGCAACTACCGCGGCGAGATCAACGGCAATGCGCGCGTGCAGTGGGTGCGCCAAGGGCCGCGCTACCAGGTTCACCTAGACATCATGATCGGCCCCAGCTTCGCGCCGTTGATTTCGCGCCGCATGACCAGCGACGGCGAACTCGGCGAGGGTGGGCTGGTGCCACGGCGCTACGACGAAGCCACACGCCTTCCCTTCCAGCAGCCGCGTCGCGTCTCATTGCAGTTCACTCCGGAGCAGATCACCCTGGCCAATGGCACGCAGATCCCGGCCTTGCCAGGCGTGCAGGATGCTGCGAGCCAGTTCGTGCAGTTGACGTGGCTGTTCACGACCCGCCCCGAACTGCTGCGCCCTGGCGGTACGGTCACCCTGCCGCTGGCCTTGCCGCGCCGCGTCGGCACCTGGGTCTTCGACGTGCTGGCGGCAGAGCGCGTGACGACGCCGATTGGTGACATCGACACCTTCCACCTCAAGCCGCGCCTGGGCGAGCGGCGACCGGGCAATGAGTTGAGCGCCGAAGTCTGGCTCGCGCCGAGCCTGCAGTACCTGCCGGTGCGCATCCGCATCCAGCAGGATGCGGACACCTTCGTCGACCTGGTGCTCAATGCGGCGCCCCTGCAGGCCGCACCCGACGCGGCTGCGCGGCGTTGATCAGGCCTTGGGCGGCGTGCCGAAGCGGGCCAGGTAGTCGTCTGCCGGCGCCGCGCCGCGCATGCGTCGCAGCATCTCCGAGGCTTGCACCAGCAGGGGCTGCAGATCGGCCTCGTCCTTGGCGCGTTCCATGCTCAAGGCCAGTGTTTCCGCGAGCGGCCCCATCTGAAGGTTGAGCTCGCGCACGGCGTCGCGTTGGCGCTTCGAAAAAGTGGCGTTGTCGCTGCTGCTGCGCGCCGCAGGCTTGGGCTCAGGGCTGCGCTCTGCCAGCGTCGCCAGCACATCGATGAAGCCCTCCGACGCTAGGCTGGCCAGGGTCTGCGCGGGTTCGACCAAGATCAGCTTGTGCAGGTCTTCGTCGGTCTTCTTGCCGTCCACCAGGATCAGCGCGCTGCGGTAGCGCGGCGCCAAGCGGTGCGCCCGGGTGGCGATTTCAGCCACGCCCTTGTCGGTCTTGCGGTAGACGGTTGCCATTGCGCGCGCAGGATAGCGCCGAGCTTCGGTCTCGGGCTGGCCCGGCGCCAAATAATCGTGAGCTTGCGCACGTATAGTTGATCAGCGTTCCAGCCATGCCAGACAGCGGAGTCCTACAGCGATGAACTACGAATGCATCCTCAGCGAGCGGCGCGACAACGTCGCGGGCAGCCTGGCCACCGGGGTCATCACCTTGAACCGGCCCAAACAACTCAACGCACTGAACGATCGCCTCATGGACGAACTCGGCCACGCCTTGCTCGGCTTCGATGCCGACAGCAGCGTCGGCTGCATCGTGCTCACGGGCAGCGAGAAGGCGTTCGCCGCCGGCGCCGACATCGGCGCCATGGCCGACTACAGCTACATGGACGCCTACCTCGGCAACTACATCACCCGCAACTGGGAAGCCCTGAAAACCACGCGCAAACCGGTGATTGCGGCCGTGGCCGGTTTTGCCCTCGGCGGCGGCTGCGAACTGGCGATGGCTTGTGACTTCATCATCGCCGCAGACACGGCCCGCTTTGGCCAGCCCGAGATCAAGCTCGGCATCATCCCGGGCGCCGGCGGCACCCAGCGCCTGCCCCGGGCCGTGGGCAAGGCCAAGGCCATGGACATGGTGCTGACGGCACGCACCATGGATGCCGCCGAGGCCGAGCGCGCCGGACTGGTGAGCCGCGTGGTGCCGGCCGACAAGTTGCTCGACGAAGCCTTCGCCGCGGCCGCGGTGATCTGCGGCTTCGGCCTGCCCAGCGTGATGATGGTCAAGCAGTGCGTCAACCGGGCCTTCGAGTCCGGTCTCGCAGACGGCGTCATCTACGAGCGCGGCGTCTTCCATGCCTTGTTTGCCACCGAGGACCAGAAGGAAGGCATGGCGGCCTTCGTGGCCAAGCGCAAACCCGTGTTCAAGCACCGCTGAGGATCATCCATGAGCACCGCACTCTTCAGCCTCGCGGGACGGACCGCGTTGGTCACGGGCTCTTCACGCGGCCTGGGCCGGGCGATGGCCGAGGGCCTGGCCGCTGCTGGAGCGCGCGTCGTCATCAATGGCACCGACACAGCGCGGGTCGATGCCGCCGTGCGTGAGCTGCAGGCCGCCGGCCATGCCGCCGAGGCTGCGGCTTTCGATGTCACCGACGAGGCGACGGTCGTGGCCGCCTTCGAGGCTTTTGATGCCCGCGGCCTGGCCATCGACATCCTGGTCAACAACGCCGGCATCCAGTTGCGCAAGCCGATGCTCGACCTGAGCACCGCCGAGTGGCACAAAGTACTCGACACCAATCTCACCAGCGCCTTTGTCGTCGGACGCGAAGCGGCGCGGCGCATGGTGGCGCGTGGGTATGGCAAGATCATCAACATCGGCTCACTCACCAGCCAGCTGGCCCGCGCCACCGTGGCGCCCTACACCGTGGCCAAGGGCGGCATCAAGATGCTGACCCAGGCCATGGCGGCGGAGTGGGCGGCGCAGGGCGTGCAGGCCAATGCCATCGGCCCCGGCTACATGCTCACTGACATGAACCAGGCCCTCATCGACAATCCGGTGTTCGATGCCTGGGTCAAGGGCCGCACACCGGCGAAGCGCTGGGGCAAGCCCGAGGAACTGGTTGGCGCGGCGGTGTTCCTCGCGTCGGCCGCATCGGACTACGTCAACGGCCAGATCCTCTACATCGACGGCGGGATGACCGCGGTGCTGTGAGCTCCTCGGTGGTCTTCAGCCGAGGTGCTTGTCGGCCTCCGACGTGAAGCTGTCGGCGTAGAAGGCCTCGTCGGGCAAGCCGCAGGCGGCGACGAAATCACGCCGCGCGGCGTCGACCATGACTGGCGCGCCGCAGGCATAGACCTCATGGCCCGACAGGTCCGGCAGGTCGGCCATCATTGCCTGGTGGACGAAGCCGGTGCGGCCGCGCCAGTCGTCCTCGGGCCGGGCTTCGGACAGCACTGGCACGTAGCGCAGGCTGGGCATGTCCGCCGCCGCTTGCAGCGCCCACTCGTGCTGATAGAGGTCACCGCGGTGGCGGCAGCCCCAATAGAGAACGGCCGACCGGGTGCTGCCCTTGGCGCGCAGGTGTTCGATGATGGCCTTGATGGGTGCAAAGCCGGTGCCCGAGGCCAGCAGCACGATCGGCTTGTCGCTGTCATCGCGCAGGAAGAAGCTGCCGAGCGGCCCTTCCACGCGCAGGATGTCCTTTTCCTTCATCGCGCCGAAGACATGGTCGGTGAACTTGCCGCCTGGCATGTGGCGCAGGTGCAGTTCGCTCACCGGGGGCGCGCCGAGGTGCTCGGGCGCGGTTGCCATCGAGTAACTGCGGCGGGCGCCGTCTTTCAGGATGAACTCGACGTACTGGCCGGCCCGGTACTTGAAGTTCACCGTGGCGGGCAGTTGCAGCGTCATCACCGCCACGTCGGGGGCAGGGCGGGTGAGCGTGGCCACGCGCGCGGGCATCTTGAGTGCCGGGTACTCACCGGCTGCCGGTACGCTGCGCGCCTGCACGATGCAGTCGGTCTGGGGTGCGGCGCAGCAGGTCAGGATCCAGCCTTCGGCCTCCTCGGTGTCTGACAAGGCCTTGCTCTGGTGCACGCCGTGGATCACGCGGCCCTCGACCAGGCGGCTCTTGCACGAGCCGCAAGCGCCGTCGCGGCAGCCGTAGGGCAGGCCGATGCCAGCGCGGATGGCGGCAGGCAGGATGGCTTCATCGCGGGCCACCTCGAAGCTGAGGCCGGCGGGTTGGATGGACACTTTGAAAGTCATGGGGCGGGTCGGACGGGGCGCGCAGGGCTTCTACACTGGGTGGAATTGTGCCCGCAGGCCCGCGCCTGCCCCCTCACCTCTCCATGTTGCCCTTGTTGCGTGCTCGCCGTCCGGTACTGCTGATCGTCGGCTGCGGCGACATCGGTCTGCGCGTGCTGCGCCTCGTCCAGCCCCGCTGGCGCGTGCTCGCGTTGACCTCGTCACCGCGCAAAGCCCCGCTGCTGCGCGCGGCCGGCGCGCTGCCGCTGTTGGGCGACCTGGACGATGCGCCGTCGCTCGGCCGCTTGGCCTCACTGGCCGACGCTGTCCTGCACCTGGCGCCCCCACCGCCGCAAGGTCAGACGGATCCGCGCACCCGCAACCTGCTGCACGCCCTGGCGCGCAGCCCACGGGTCCGGCGCCTGGTTTACGCCAGCACCAGCGGGGTCTATGGCGATGCCGGCGGCGAGCGCTTCGACGAGACCCGCGCTGTCAATCCGACCACCGATCGGGCCTGGCGTCGCGTCGATGCCGAGACGGCCGTGCGGCACCATGGTCGGGCCTTCGGGGTGCGTACCTGCATCCTGCGCGTACCCGGCATCTATGCCCTGGACCGCGCGGGCGGCGACCCGCGCGAACGCGTGCGCCGCGGCGCCACGGTCTTGGTGCCTGCCGACGATGTCTACACCAACCACATTCATGCCGATGACCTGGCACGGGCCTGCGTGGCCGCGCTGCTGCGCGGCGCGCCGCAGCGGATCTACCACGTCAGCGACAGCAGCGAGTTGAAGATGGGCGAGCACTTCGACGCCGTGGCCGATGCCTTCGACTTGCCGCGGCCGCCGCGCATGACACGCGGCGAGGCCGCCGCCAGCCTTTCCGACATGCAGATGAGTTTTCTGTCGGAGTCGCGGCGCCTGGACAACCGGCGCTTGGTCCGTGAACTGCGTGTCGATCTGCGCTACCCAACGCCTGCAAAGGCGTGGGCCGAGCCTGCCGGCCGCTAGGCGCCGCTACACGCCCGAAGCGCGTGCCATCGCCCGGGCCCGGTCGACGCTGCGCAATCCGACGTTCTGGCGTGTGCCGTCGCGCTCGATCTCCAGCGTCACGTCGCGTTCTGCCGGGCCGCCCGACCACAGACGGGTCCACAAGGTGTCGAGGGTGCTCACGGCGGTGCCGTCGATGGCCAGAATGCGGTCGCCGATCTGCAGGCCAGCGGCCTCGGCCGGGCTGTCGCCCGAAATGCGCACCACGTGCAGAACGCCCGACTGCTCGACGCAATTCACGCCGAGCCAGGCGCGCCGACTGGCACTGGACATGCCGCGGGTGCGCAACTCCTCCAGGATGGGTTGCAGCAGGTCGATCGGCACGAACATGTTGCCGGGCTGGCGTGGGCCGTCTGCGCGCGAGCCTGCGCGCGTGTCGGCCACCAAGAGCGAGCCGATGCCGACCAACTCGCCGCGGCTGTTGAACAAGCCTGCGCCGCTGTGGTCGGTGCGCGGCGGCGCGGTGAACAAGGCCTCGTCGATGCGGTACTCCCAGAAGCCAGCGAAGCTGCGGCGCGAAATCAGTCGGGCCATGCTGAGCTGGCCGCCGTCACCACCGCTGGCCACCAGCAAGGATTCATCGTTCGAGACGCTGCGCGATCCGCCCAGCGGCGCCGCCGCTATGCGCAAGGGCGCCAGCGCTTGCAGCAGGCCGAAGCCAGTGGCCAGGTCGTAGCCGACGACGCGCGCCGGCACCGTGCGGGCGTCGTCCAGGACGAGTTGAATCTGATCCGCCTCGAGCACCAGGTAGCCGATCGTCAGCACCAGGTCGTCTGCGCCGATCACCACACCCGAGCCTTGCCGAAGGCGGCCCAGGGTGGCGATGGAGCGGGCGTCTTCGAGGGCCAGGACCTGGACCCCGACGACGGCTTGGCTGGCGCGCTCCAAGGCGCGTGACTGCAGCTCGAGTTCCGTGGGCGGCGCGGCCGCGTGGGCTGCAGCCGTCAAACAGAGACCGACCCAGCGCAGCGCGCGCATCGTCGTTTTCACCATCGCCCGCATCTCGTACTCCCTGCAGCCCAGGCATGCAGCATGCGTCAAGCCGGTCGCGGACGCAATGCCCGACACGCCCACAAGGTCAGCGTCGGCGACTGAACGGCGCCTGACCGCGCCAGTAGCGAATCATGAGAAAGCCGCCGAGCATGCCGCCCAGGTGGGCAAAGTGGGCGATGCCGCTCGGGCCCAGCACCCCCATCACCAGTTCGAACGCACCGAAGAGGCCGACGAAATACTTGGCCTTCATCGGGATCGGGGGAATCAGCAACATGATGGTGCGGTTCGGGAACAGCATGCCGAAGGCCAGGAGCAGGCCGTAAGTGGCGCCCGAGGCGCCCAGCGTCGGCACGCGTGAGCCGATCAGGAAGGTCCAGCCGAGCTGAACCAGGGCGGCCGCGATCGAACTTGCCAGCAGGAACTGGATGAAGCGCTTGGCGCCCCACAGGCGCTCGATCTCGGCGCCGAACATCCACAGCGCCAGCATGTTGAACAGCAAGTGCGTGAAGTCGCCATGCAGGAAGGCGTAGGTCAGCACTTGCCACGGCATGAAGCGGCCGCTTTGCAGCGGCCACAAAGCAAACCACAACTCGACGACCGGCGGCAGCAGCAGCTGCGCGCAGAACACGCCGACGCACAGCAAGAGCAGGAACTTGGTGACCTGTGGCAGCGACGGCATGGGGGTATGGATGGTGCC
>JANNFB010000151.1:0-3380 GCA_031379365.1 Burkholderiales bacterium | reverse complement strand
AGGCCTTCGACTACGCGCAGGCCTTCAAGACCCTGGATCTGGACGCCGTCGTCCAGGACCTTCATGCGCTGATGACCGACTCCCAGGACTGGTGGCCCGCGGACTACGGCCACTACGGGCCGTTTTTCGTGCGCATGGCGTGGCACGCCGCGGGCACCTACCGCATTGCTGACGGGCGGGGTGGCGCAGGGTCGGGCTCGCAGCGCTTCGCGCCGCTGAACAGCTGGCCCGACAACGGCAACCTCGACAAGGCGCGCCGGCTGCTCTGGCCAATCAAGCAGAAGTACGGCCAGAAGCTGTCGTGGGCCGACCTGATGGTGCTCACCGGCAACGTGGCACTGGAGTCGATGGGCTTCAAGACCTTCCGCTTCGCCGGCGGCCGCCCCGACAGCTGGGAACCCGAAGAAGACATCTACTGGGGCCCTGAGGGAAAGTGGCTGGCCGACGAGCGCTACCGCGGCGACCGTGCACTCGACAACCCGCTGGCCGCCGTGCAGATGGGGCTGATCTACGTCAACCCCGAAGGCCCGAACGGCAGGCCGGACCCGGTGGCCTCGGCACGCGACATCCGCGAGACCTTCGCGCGCATGGCGATGGACGACGAGGAAACGGTGGCGCTGATCGCCGGCGGCCACACCTTCGGTAAGTGCCACGGCGCGGCCGACCCGGGCCGCTATGTCGGCCCCGAGCCCGAGGGCGCCGACATCGCCCTGCAAGGCCTGGGCTGGGCCAACAGTTTCGGCAGCGGCAAGGGCGTGCACACCATCACCAGCGGACTGGAAGGGGCCTGGACGCCGACGCCGACGCAGTGGGACCACAGCTACTTCGAGACCCTCTTCGGACACGAGTGGACCTTGACAAAGAGCCCCGCCGGCGCCCACCAGTGGAGGCCCACCGACCCGGCCGCCGCCACGTTGGTGCCCGACGCACACGACCCGAGCCTGCGCCACGCGCCGATGATGTCCACCGCCGACCTGGCGCTGCGCATGGACCCGGCCTACGAGCTCATCTCGCGCCGCTTCCTTCACAACCCGCAGGCGCTGGCCGACGCGTTTGCACGCGCCTGGTTCAAGCTGACGCACCGCGACATGGGGCCGCTGACGCGTTACCTGGGGCCGCTGGTGCCGCAGGAAGAGCTGATCTGGCAGGACCCGGTGCCCGCGGTCGACCACGTGCTGATCGACGGGCAGGACATCGCCACGCTGAAGGCGCGGGTACTCGACAGCGGGCTGAGCATTGCGCAGCTCGTGAGCACGGCCTGGGCCTCGGCGTCCACCTTCCGCGGCAGCGACAAGCGCGGTGGCGCCAACGGCGCGCGCATCCGGCTCGCGCCGCAGAAGGACTGGCCGGTCAACCAGCCGGCCGAGCTGGCCACGGTGCTGCAGGTGCTGCAGGGCGTGCAGCAGGCCTTCAACGGCGCGCAGTCGGGTGGCAAGAAGGTCTCGCTGGCCGACCTGATCGTGCTTGGCGGCTGCGCCGCCGTCGAGGCCGCGGCGCTGCGCTCGGGCGTGCCGGTGACGGTGCCTTTCACGCCGGGGCGCACCGACGCGTCGCAGGCGCAGACCGACGTGCAGGCCTTTGCGGTGCTGGAGCCCGCCGCCGACGGCTTTCGCAACCACGCCAGCCCTGGTGTGACGGCTGCCGTGGCCGAACTGCTGGTGGACCGGGCGCAACTGCTGACGCTGAGCGCGCCCGAGATGACGGTGCTCATCGGCGGCCTGCGCGCGCTGGGTGCCAACGCCGGCCAGACTCGGCATGGTGTGTTCACCCACAGGCCGGGCACGCTTTCGAACGACTTCTTTGTCAACCTGCTTGACATGAATACCGTGTGGCAGAAGTCGGCCACGGCCAAAGGCGTGCTGGAAGGCCGCGACCGGGTCAGTGGCGAGCCCCGCTGGACGGGCACCGTCGTCGACCTGGTCTTCGGCTCCAACTCGCAACTGCGTGCGCTGGCCGAGGTGTACGCCAGCCGCGACGCCCAGGGCGCTTTCGTGCACGACTTCGTGGCGGCGTGGAACAAGGTCATGAACCTCGACCGCTTCGACTTGGCGTGATGTCGGTCGCAGCGTGTCAACAACCTCAGGAGTGAATCATGGCTAAAAAGCTCGACATGGGCAGCAAGAACGGCAGGGGCGGCCCTGCGATCAACATCGGCATCAGTGAGAAGGACCGGGCCGCCATCACCGGCGGCTTGAGCCGCCTGCTGGCCGACACCTACACGCTGTACCTCACCACGCACAACTTCCACTGGAACGTGACGGGGCCGATGTTCAACACGCTGCACACCATGTTCATGGCGCAGTACACCGAGTTGTGGAACGCGGTGGACCCGGTGGCCGAGCGCATCCGCTCGCTGGGCCACTCGGCACCCGGCAGCTACGCGGCCTTCGGCGCGCTGACGAGCATTCCCGACGCGCCGACCACGCCGCCCAAGGCGCTGGCGATGGTGCGCATCCTGGTCGACGGCCATGAGGCGGTGGCCCGCACCGCGCGCAGCATCTTCCCGCTGGCCGACAAAGCCGGTGACGAGCCCACCGCCGACTTGCTGACGCAACGCCTGGCGGTGCACGAGCAGACGGCTTGGATGCTGAGGTCGCTGCTGGAGGAGTAGGGCTCCGGCGGGGCGGGCCGGATAATGCGCGGTTTACCCTGAGCCAGCCCATGTCTGCCGCCATCCCCGAGCGCCTGTCCGCCGAAGTGCGCCGCCGCCGCACCTTCGCCATCATCAGCCACCCCGACGCGGGCAAGACCACGCTGACGGAGAAGCTGCTGCTGTTCAGCGGCGCGATCCAGATCGCCGGCAGCGTGAAGGCGAGGAAAGCGACACGACACGCGACATCGGACTGGATGGAGATCGAGAAGCAGCGCGGCATCTCAGTGGCTTCCAGCGTGATGCAGATGGAATACCGCGACTGCGTGATCAACCTGCTGGACACCCCCGGCCACCAGGACTTCAGCGAAGACACTTACCGCGTGCTGACCGCGGTGGACGCCGCGCTGATGGTGATCGACGCGGCCAACGGCGTGGAGCCGCAAACCCGCCGCCTGCTGCAGGTTTGCCGTGCCCGCAACACGCCGATCCTGACCTTCGTCAACAAGATGGACCGCGAGGTCAAGGACCCGCTGGTGCTGATGGACGAAATCGAGCGCGAACTGGGCATGGAGGTGGTGCCTTTCACGTGGCCGGTGGGCATGGGCAAGGCGTTTCATGGCGTGATGGACCTGCGCGAACAGCAGATGCGCGTGTTCAGCCCTGGCGAAGACAGAAAAGGCGCCGCAGACGAGATCCTGGCCGGCCTGCACAACCCGGCCTATGCCGAGCGCTTTGGCATGCAGTACGAGCAGGCCGAAGGCGAAATCGAACTGCTCACCGACGCCGC
>JANNFB010000132.1:0-1735 GCA_031379365.1 Burkholderiales bacterium | reverse complement strand
AGCGCCGCCATCGGCCGACTTGCCAGTGCACCGTCCGCCTCGAGGGTGGTCAGCATCGCGAACGGGATGCCTTCGATCAGTTTCGCCACGTGGGCGAGATCCGCGCTGGTCTGGGTGCTTGTCTTCATCGGTGGACCTCGTTGTTCCTGCGTTGTGGCGCCCTCACGCCACGACGCGTTTTTACAGGCGGCGGGACGCATGGAAGTCAGGGCACTGACCGCCCAGCGTACGAAGGGCAGCAGAAACGGTCTGTGCGAAGGCGAACAAAGGCTGGCGCCGTGACCCTTGGGGTTCGCCAGCGCACAGACGCCCCGATCTTCAGGCCGCACATTCCCGTGGCGAGCCCCTGCTTGGAGCTCGCAGGCGACTCATTCAATTGCCTCAGGAACGCCAATGAAGCTCACCGCTTCCACCGTCGTCGCTGCACCCATCGCTGATGTCTGGCGCGCCTACAACTCGCCTGAAGACATCAAAGCGGGGAACAGCGCATCGCCGGACTGCCACACAACTGTCGCCGCAGTCGACCTTCGGGCGGGCGGAAAGTGCCCATCCCGGATGGAAGCGAAGGTCGGTTCAGCCGGATTCGACTTTTCGGGCGATGACTCGATTGGGGATGACGCGCGAGCCCTGAACACTTATTACGACCGGCCGCGATCAGCGGCCGGCGATTTCAAACGGCGCGCCAAGCGTCACCACCTGGAGATTCTGATGAATCACCCCCGTCATGCATTGCTCGTTGTCTCGATCGGCTCCCTTCTGACCTTCGGGGCATGCAGCATGCCTCCCATGGCAACGGCGCCGACGGCGTCCACGGCACTGACAGCCCGGCTGTCGGGTGTCAGCGAGGTCCCGGCCGTGGTGACCGATGCCGCAGGTGCGGTCGAAGCAAGCCTCAGCCCGGGCAGCAACGTGCTGACATGGAAGATCACCTACGCCGGCCTGAGCGGTCCGGCAACGGGGGCTCACTTCCACGGCCCGGCGACGATCGGTCAGAACGCGGCAGTGGTCGTGCCGATCAAGGCCCCCTTGACGAGCCCCATCACCGGCAGTGCCACGCTGACGCCCGGTCAGGCCGCAGATCTCCTGGCCGGCAAGTGGTACGTGAACCTGCACACGGTGGCGAATCCGAGCGGGGAGGCGCGCGGGCAGGTGGCCGTCGGTCAATGACCCCGGCGCAGGTAACCCCATGACCAAGATCCGCACCGGGCAAGCCCCGGCGCCGTTGACGCGCGCACAGTTTCGAGAGCGTTTCAACGGGCGCTACTACGACCCGGCGTTCGAAGCCGAACGCGATGCCATTGCGCGCCTCGAGGCCATCGCGTGGGAGGCCGTGCAGGAGGGCCGCAAGGCGCCGATCACCCAGCCGGCCGGCCGCGGCTTTGCCGACCCGAGCTACGAGGTGTCGGTGCAGTGGCTGGACACCCGCAAGCGCCTGAAGGCGGCCCAGAAGCTGTGGAGCGACGCCAGCGCGCCGTCACGCGTGCTGCTGATCTGCGGCAGCGCCCGCAACGACGGCACCTGCCCGGGCGAGGTCTCCAAGACCTGGCGGCTGACCGAGATCGCCCAGCGCGTTGTCGAGCGCGCCGGCCTGCAAGCCGATGTGCTGGACCTGAGCTTGGTCACGTCGGAGTACGGCCGCAACATCCACCCCTGCAAGGGCTGCGTGTCCAGCGCCATGCCGCTGTGCCACTGGCCCTGCAGTTGCTACCCGAACCATGCGCTGGACCAGGCCGCC
>JANNFB010000126.1:0-4670 GCA_031379365.1 Burkholderiales bacterium | reverse complement strand
TGTTCGAGGTGCCGTCCACCAAGGCTGGCAGCACAGACACGGTGGTGATGTACGGCCACCTCGACAAGCAGCCCGAGTTCAACGGCTGGCGCAACGACCTCGGCCCGTGGACGCCGAAGTACGAGGGCGGCAAGCTCTACGGCCGGGGCGGCGCCGATGACGGCTACGCGGTGTATGCCTCGCTGTCGGCGATCCTGGCGCTCGACGCCCAGGGCGTGCCGCGGCCGCGCGTTGTCGGCCTGATCGAGAGCTGCGAGGAGAGCGGCTCCTTCGACTTGCCGGCCTACCTCGATGTCCTCAAGCCCCGCCTGGGCAACGTCAGCCTGGTCGTCTGTCTCGATTCGGGCGCCGGCAACTACGACCAGCTCTGGCTCACCACCAGCCTGCGTGGCATGGTCAGCGGTGTGCTGAAAGTGGAAGTGCTCACTGAAGGCATCCATTCCGGCGACGCCAGCGGCCTGGTGCCGTCGAGCTTTCGCATCCTGCGCCAGGTGCTCGACCGCCTGGAAGACAGCAAGACCGGCGAGCTGCTGCCCCAGAGCTTCCACTGCGAAGTGCCAGCGCCGCGCCTGGCCCAGGCACGCGCGACAGCCGCGATCCTGAAAGACGAGGTCTACAAGCGCTTCCCCTGGGCTTGCGGCGCCGATGGCGCCCTGACCTTGCCGACCACGGACGACCCGACCCAGGCGCTGATCAACCGCACCTGGCGGCCGACGCTGTCAGTCACTGGCGTCGATGGTTTCCCGGATCTGGGCAGCGCCGGCAACGTGCTGCGCCCCTACACCGCGTTCAAGCTCAGCCTGCGCCTGCCGCCGCTCGTCGACGGCAACGAGGCCTCGCTCAAGTTGAAGCAGCTGTTGGAAGACAACGCGCCGTACAACGCCAAAGTCACCTTCCACCCCGATGGCCGCGCCGGTGCCTTGGGCTCCACCGGCTGGAACGCGCCCGCGCTCGCGCCCTGGCTGCACAGCGCCCTGGACGCTGCATCCAACACGCAGTTCGGTGCACCGGTCGGCTTCATCGGCCAGGGCGGCACCATCCCGCTCATGAGCATGCTGGCCGAAGGCTTCCCGCAAGCGCAGATGATGGTCTGTGGCGTGCTCGGGCCCAAGAGCAACGCCCACGGCCCGAACGAGTTCTTGCATGTGCCCTATGGCAAGAAGCTCACCGCGTCGGTGGCGCAGGTGATGGCGGCGCATCCCTGATTGCGCAGGGCCATCGATGGCCCGGTGGCGTCGCGGGCTTGCGCGTCAGTCGACCTTCGCGCCTGCCGCCTTCACCACCTTGGCCCACTTGGCGCTCTCGCTGGCAATGAAGCGCGTGAATTCGGCGCTGGTCATGCCGCCCGGGATCGCGCCCTGCGCCTGAAGGCGCTCCTTCAGCGTCGGCGAGGCCAGCGCCTTGGCGGTTTCCTGCTGGATGCGGTTGACGATGTCGATGCGGGTGCCCGCCGGGGCCAGCAAGCCGAACCATGAGCTGGCCTCGAAGCCCTTCAGCGCCGGGCCGCCGACCTCTTCGATCGTCGGCAGATCGGGCAGCGCCGACGAGCGCGTTGCGCTGGTCACCGCCAAGGCCTTGAGCTTGCCGGACTTGATGTGCGGCAGCGACGACGGCAGGTTGTCGTACATCAGGTCGGTGTTGCCCCCCATCAGGTCGATCAGCGCCGGGCCCGAACCGCCATAGGGCAGGTGCAACATGAAGGTGCCCGTCATCGACTTGAACAGCTCGCCCGACAGGTGGATCGAGGTGCCATTGCCCGAGCTGGCCATGTTCAGCTTGCCCGGGTTGGCCTTGGCATAGCGGATCAGCGCCGGCACGCTGTCGATGCCGTTCTTCTGCGCGTTGGCCGGGTTCAGCACGAGCACGTTGGGCACACCGGCGACCAGGGTCACGGGCACGAAGTCCTTGATGGGGTCGAAGGGCATCTTGCTGTACAGCGATGCGTTGATGGCGTGGGTGCCGACGGTGCCCATCAGCAGGGTGTGGCCGTCGGGCGCGGCCTTGGCCACTTCGAGCGCGCCGTTGTTGCCGCCCGCACCCGGTTTGTTCTCGATCACGAAGGGCTGGCCGAAAGCTTTCTGCAACTCGGGCGCGAGGGCGCGCGCCAGGATGTCGGTGGTGCCGCCGGCAGCGAAAGGCACGACGATGCGCACGGCCTTGGTCGGCCAGGCTGGCGCGGCGGCGGTCGACGCGGGTTGTTGGGCGCTGGCCAGGAGGGGCAGGGACATCAGGGCGACGAGCAGCGGGCGGCGCGGCAGTGACATGGGGGCTCCAGGGGCAGGGCGTTGGCCTCCAGTGTCGGGCATCGCGCAGGCGCAGGCGCTCGGGGCATTCACCGTGGCGCCGCGTCGCGGCAGAGTCAACACTCGGTGCTTGTCCCCCTCAGGAGCCTGCGATGCAGCGCCGACACTTCCTGGCCGCCACGGCGGCCCTGCCCCTGGCCAGCCGCGCCCAGGCGGCGTGGCCGAGCCAGCCGGTCAAACTGCTGATTGCCTTCCCGGCGGGCGGTCCGACCGACCTGACCATGCGCGTGCTGGCCGAAAACGCCGCCAAGCTGATCGGCCAGGCGGTGGTGGTCGAGAACCGGCCCGGCGCCGGCGGCACGCTACCGGCTCAGGCTTTGCAGCAGACGCGGCCCGACGGCCACACCCTGGCGCAGATCCCGCTTGGCGTGTTCCGCCTGCCATACACCACCAAGATCACCTGGGACCCGGTCAAGGACATCACCTACCTGCTCGGTATCACCGGCTATGCATTCGGCGTGGTGGTGCCGAGCGAGTCGCCGATCAAGACCTGGGCCGACTTCGTCGCCTGGGCCAAGGCCAACCCGGGCAAGCTGGCGTACGGCTCCACCGGGGTGCTGACCAGCCCCCACCTGACAATGGAAGACATCGCCCTGCGCCTGGGACTGGAGCTCAACCACATCCCGTACAAGGGCAGCGCCGACTTGATGCAGTCCTTGCTCGGCGGCCAGCTGATGGCGGCGGCCGACTCCACCGGCTTCGCGCCGCATGTGGCCAGCGGCAAGCTGCGCGTGCTCTGCACCTGGGGCGAGCAGCGCCTGGCCAGGTTCCCCGACGTGCCGACGCTCAAGGAGCTGGGCCTGCCGATCGTGCAGGCGTCGCCGTACGGCCTGGGCGCGCCCAAAGGCATGGAGCCGGCCCTGGCCGCGCGCATTCACGATGCCTTCAAGGCTGCCATGGAGATGCCCAACCATGTCGAAGCCTTGGCGCGCTACGACCAGCAGTTGCTGCCGATGAACCCGCAGCAGTACAGCCGATTTGCCGAGGAAACCTTCAAGCGCGAGAAGGCGCTGGTCGAGAAACTGGGCCTGGCCAAGCCAACCTGAACCGCAGTTGCGTTCAACCGCATCCGTTTGACCGTTGCCGATCGGCCCGTTGCGGAGGTTCGCCCTCGCGTGCGAGCGACTGCGCGAGATCAGGACAGCGGGGCGCTCTGCTCCGCGAATGTCCCCCGAGTCGGGCTGCGCCCGCCTCTCCTCCTTGATTTCGCTGCGCAGAGCACCCCGCCGTCCTGATCCGGTGAGTGCGGGCTGTTCGCGGGCGGAGGGGCACCGAAGCCTGAGGCCGGGGCTGCCGGGTGCCCGCCGCAGCGAAATCAAGGGGGAGCCCTGGGCGCAGCCCAGGGCGGAGGACATTCGCGGAGGCGGGCGCCCGGCAGCCCTGGCCGGCGCGACCCACGAACGCGCAAGAGCGAACGTCCGCAAAGGGCCGCGAGCCGCCTTTTGTACTTATGCGACTGAACGCGATGCGGTGTGAAACGCGGGTGGGCGGCGCGGCGAAAAAAGACGGGGAGCGGGACGTTGGATTGCAGGTGCTCGCTCTCATCGCGCCTGCAGCGCCCGCCCCCCTTTGGACGTCAATCGGTCCGGAAACTGATCGGGTTCAGCCGCGCTTGAAGTAAAAGCTCAGCTGGGCTGGCGCGCGTGCCGACTGCAGCACGCGCGGCACCGTCGCGGGGGCGACGCGGGTGGCCGCCGTGCGCACCGCGTTGTGCACGGTCTGGGTGTTGGGGGCGAGTTGGATGGACATGAACTTATCTCCCTGAGTTGCTGGCGCCAGCGCTGACCAATCGCGCAGCCCACGCCGACAGCAGCGTCGCCGACGGCCAGCGCCCCGGCACCGCGTTCGACAGCCGCAACAGCGATGACACGCCGCCGCGGCAGCGTGGCGCCGTGAGGCGGGGGGCGTTGGGGCGAGGGCTCATCGACAGCATCTCCGCATTCGGCGCCTGACATGGCGCGCGCACGAGAACGCTGTTGCAGCTTCTGTGCCGACGCTTGCACCGCCCGCGTCCGTGCGCTATCTCACGCCTCGGGCGACGCGGTCCACCGCATCTGGGCCGCGCTGGAACCGCGGGTTACAAGGCCGTCGGGCGTGGTCAGCGCAAACGCATCAAGCCGTTGCGGCCGGCACCGGCCGGTAACCGCGCGGGATCGCCGCCAGCAGGCGCTGGGTGTAGGCCTCGCGCGGCGCGGCCAGGATCTGCTCGGCGCTGGCCTGCTCGACGACGATGCCGTCCTTCATCACCAGCACCTCGTCGCTGATGAAGCGCACCACCGCCAGGTCATGGCTGATGAAGACGTAGGCCAGACCCAACTCGTCCTGCAGGTCCTTGAGCAAATTGAGCACCTGGGCCTGCACCGAGAC
>JANNFB010000105.1:0-5194 GCA_031379365.1 Burkholderiales bacterium | reverse complement strand
TGCGCACTCGCGCGCCAGTCGCGACACCGACGTGCCGGGCCGCCCGCATGTCGCCACCAACTCGGCCTTGACCGCCTCGTCGTACACGGCGCGGCCGTCGCTCTTGCGGCCGACCACGAGCCGCCGGGCCAACTCTTGCATTTCGTCTGACTTCACGTTCCCACGTCCACCTACGTGGGAAGGTAGGCTGTCAGACGGCGCCGCCTCGATCAAGGACGGGGTTTATTGCGCGCTTACAAGCAAGCAACCTCAAGGACTGCTATGGGTCGAGGCTGTGTGAAAACCCCCTCGCAACTGTGACGTTCGGCCGGTAGAGTTCGCAGACATGTCGAGCATGGGAGCCGATATGTCGCGATTTGTTGAGGGCCAGGACCGACTGCAGGTGACGTTGCTGCCCGAGTGTCTGGACGACTTCATTGGCGATGACAACCCGGTGCGCGTCGTTGACGCGTTCGTGGCCGAGTTGAACCTGGCTGCACTGGGGTTCGAAGGCGTCATGCCTGCGGTCACCGGCCGGCCGGCGTATCACCCGGGCGTGCTGCTGAAGATCTACATCTACGGCTACCTCAACCGCGTGCAGAGCAGCCGGCGCCTGGAGCGCGAGTGCCAGCGCAATGTCGAGCTAATGTGGCTGACGGGCCGGCTGACGCCGGACTTCAAGACCATCGCCGACTTCCGTCGAGACAACGGAGCGGGCATCCGCAATGCCTGCAGCCAGTTCGTGGCGGTCTGCCGCAAGCTCAAGCTGTTGGCTGACGGCGTCGTGGCAGTGGACGGGAGCAAGTTCAAGGCGGTCAACAACCGCGACCGCAACTTCACGCCGCACAAGCTGCAGCAGCGCATGAAGCAGGTTCAGGAGAGCATCGACCGCTACCTGGGGGACCTGGACACGGCAGACCGAACCCAGTCCCCCGAGCTGCCCGCCAAAGCGGCACGCATCCAGGAGAAGCTGGGCAAACTGCGCCGCCAGATGAACGCGCTGCGCCAGGTGGGCGAGGAACTGCAGCAGCAACCCGATCAGCAGCTGTCGCAGACCGATCCGGACGCCCGATCGATGGCCACCAGTGGCAGGGGCACCGGGATCGTGGGCTACAACGTGCAGATCGCCACGGACACAACGCACCACTTCATCGTCGCGCACGAGGTGCTCAACGTCGGCCACGACCGCACGGCGCTGTCGTCGATGGCCAAGAAGGCGCAAGACGCGCTCGGGCGCAGAGGCATTGGGCTGATCGCCGACCGGGGCTACTACAAGGGACCCGAGATCCTCGACAGCGAGCGCGCGGGCGTCCAGACCTTCGTGCCCAAGCCCATGACTTCGAGCAGCAAAGCACAAGGCCGCTTCGGGAAGGCAGACTTCGTCTACGACCCCCGAGCTGACGAATACCGCTGCCCCGCTGGACAGATCCTGCACCGCGGGTCGGACGTCGTCGAAGACGGCATGACGATGCACAGCTATGCGCGCTACGGATGTGGAGACTGCCCGATGCGAGCGCAGTGCACGCCGGGTACCTCCAGGAGGGTCAAGCGCTGGGAGCATGAAGATGTGCTCGACGCGATGCAGCGCAGGCTCGACCGCAACCCCGAGGCGATGAAGATCCGAAGACGCACGGTCGAGCATGTGTTCGGAACACTGAAGTACTGGATGGGTTCGACGCACTTCCTGATGAAGACGCTGCGCCACGCATCCACCGAAGTCAGCCTGCATGTCCTGGCTTACAACCTCAAGCGGCTGATGCGAGTGCTGGGTATTGCTGAAACGATGAAGGCAATGAGGCTCGCGCGGGCGTGAGCCCTTCTACATACCCACGCCAGACAAAGGGAGGGTCTGGGACCGACAGTCTGGGCATAACGCCACAGTGGGCCTACTGTGTGAACTGAACGGCTTCAATGCACCGAGGCACTGCAGATCTGCCACCAGACATTCGTCAGGCGTTCTCACACAGCCTCGGTCGAGAGCTGGCAATCAACAGCCCTTCTGGCCTGCCATGAACCAGCCCCTTACCTTCTAGCGGCTGGCGCAGCGCAACCTCTTTCTGGCCTACAGGCACTTCATCTCAACCCCGGATCACCACGCAGCCGCTCGACCGTCAGGTCGACAAAGGCCCGCACCTTCTGTGTCGCGCGCCGGCCTTCATGGTGCACCACGTGCACTGGCAGTGGCGCGGGCTCGAAGTCGTCGAGCACGATTTGCAGTGCACCGCTTTACACGTGGGCAGCGACCTGGTAGCTCAACAAGCGTGTGATGCCCAGTCCCGCCAGTGCCGCGGCCATTGCGGGGTCGTTGCTCGTTGTGCACAGGCGCGCATGCAAGCGTTGCAGCAGCGGCTTGCCAGCGTCGTTGAAACGCCACTCCGCCAGCGGCGTGACGCCCGTGGCCGAGACGATGGTGTGCGCGCCCAGATCGTCTGGGCGCCGTGGCGTGCCGCAGGCCGCGAGGTAGCTGGGTGACGCGACCAGCACACGGCGCACGCGGCCGACGCGCGTGGCCTGCAGCGACGAGTCCGGCAACTCGCCGATGCGCACCGCCACGTCGATGCCTTCCTCGACCATGTTGACGACGCGGTCGAGGAACAGGCACTGGGCGTCAACCTCGGGGAACTGCTGGAGGTAGCGCACGACGATCGGCGTGACGTAGAGCTGACCGAACAGCACCGGCGCCGTCAGCGTGAGCGTGCCGCGTGGCGCGGCGTGGGTGCCCGCGGCGGCTGTCTCGGCCGCCTCGATCTCGGCCAGGATGCGGCGGCAGTCTTCGGCGAAGCGCGCCCCTGCATCGGTGACGCGCACGACCCGCGTTGTGCGTGTCAGCAGCCGCAGCCCCAGGCGCTCTTCCAGTTCGGCCACAGCACGCGTGACCACGGGCGGCGACAGCTTGAGCTTGCGCGCCGCACTGGCAAAACCGCCACTGTCCACGACGGCAACGAAGGTGTTCATGGCCTGCAGGCGGTCCATGCGGTGCCCCTTTCTGATGGCCGGCTTGGGCTCTCTTCCAGATTCTCGCCGCAGCCGATCTGCGCTGGGCTTCAGTGCAACGCGACAACGTGGCCGCCGTTGGCGGCGGCCACGATGGCCTCGGTGACGCGCAGGTTGGCCAACCCGTCGCGTGCGCTCACCAGCGGCGTGGCCTCGCCGCGAACCACGGCGCCGAAATGTTCCATCTGGCGCCGGATCGGGTCGTCCCGCACCAGCGCCAGGCGGCTCAGCTCGAAGGGCTTCCACCAAGAGCGATCTTCGGTGCGCGGGTAGGTCTTCAGGCGCATCGTCGGGATCGCGATGCTGCCGTGGGTGCCGGCGATGACGTAGCAGTCTTCGTCGTCGTAACTCGCGTAGGCCGGGTTCTCCTGCGCGGTCTGCTCCCAGCTTCGGGCGCTGGCGGCGGTGTCGCTGAGCATGAAGCTGCCGAGCGCACCGCTGGCAAAACGCAGGCTGATCGCCACCGTGTCTTCCACCGCAAAACCGCGCACCGCGTGCGAGCTGAAGGCCTGCACCGCGACGATCTCGCCGGCCAGCATGCGCAGGTTGTGCACCTCGTGAATCATGTTCAGCAGGATCGGCCCGCCACCGGCCTCGCCGCGCCAGGGCGCGTCGGCGAAGTAGTGGTCGGGCTTGAAGAACATGGCGCTGCCGGTGATGGCTACCACCCGCCCGAGCACGCCGGAGTCGATCACCTCGCGCGCCTTGGCCATGATGGTGCTGTGCGCGCGGTGGTGGCCGATCAGGATGCGGGCCTGTGCTGAGTCGGCCGCGTGCACCAGGGCCTCGGCCTCGACCACGCTGGGCGCGATCGGCTTTTCCAGCAGCATCGGCACGCCCGCGGCGATGCAGGCCAGCGCCTGCGGCACATGCAGGGCATTCGGTGTTGCCAGCACCACGCCGTCGGGCTTGTCGCTGGCGAACAGCTCTGCCAGCGAGGTGTAGCGCGGCACAGCGGCCGCATCGGCATGGGCCTGCGCGGCAGGCGAGGGGTCGACGATGGCTGTCAGCGTGATGGTGGCGCTGGCGCGCACCGCGGCGATGTGGGCTTGGCCGATGTAGCCGGCACCCGCCACTGCAATGCGTGTCTTCGTCGCGCGGCTCACTTCAGGGGCACGGTGAGCTCGTCGATCACCGCGCGCGTGGCGGGTCGCACGCCGCGCCACCAGACGAAGGCCTCGGCCGCCTGCTCCACCAGCATGCCCACGCCATCGGCCAGGCGCGGCACACCGGCGTCTTGTGCCAGGCGCAGGAAGGGCGTCAGGCCGCGGCCATAGACCATTTCGTAGGCCAGCGTGGCGCCGGCAAATGCCCCAGCCGGTACGGGGGGCAGGGCGCCGGTCATGCTGGCCGAGGTGCCGTTGATCACCACATCGAAGCCAGCCTCGCCGCTCAGCTCGGCGTAGCTGCAGGCGCGCAGCGGGCCGTGGGTGGCAAACGCATCGGCCAGGTCTTGCGCTGTGGCGCGCGTGCGGTTGGCGATCAACAACTCGGCCGGGCCGCGGGCCAGCAGCTCGACTAGAGCGCCGCGCGCCGCGCCACCAGCGCCGAGCATCAGCACGCGCCTGCCCTTCAGGGCCACGCCGAGGTTGTGCTCGATGTCATTGGCCAGGCCCAGGCCGTCGAAGTTGTCCACGACGATGCGGCCGCCGTCTTCGAACTTCATCGCGTTGGCCGCGCCGGCAATGCGCGCACGCTCGCCTTGCTCGGTCGCCATCTCGAAAGCCTGCAACTTGAACGGGGTGGTGATGTTCAGGCCGCGGCCGCCGCTGTCGCGGAAGGCCCGCACGGCCGCTGCAAAACCATCGAGCGGGGCTTCGATGAGGCCGTAGTCGAGGTCCTGGCCCGTGCTGTGCGCGAAGCGGGTGTGGATCAGCGGCGACTTGCTGTGGGCGACGGGGTTGCCGATGACCGCGTAGCGATCTGTCATGACACCGTTTGGTAGTACAGGTTCTGCGGGTGGCGCGCCTGCGCAAAGAACAACCAGCGCTCGGCCAGCAGGCCGACACCCTGCACCAACAGTGCCAGCAACAGCAAGCCGAGCGGCGCGCCCAGCAGCACCGCCAGCAGCAGCAGCGCCGGCACACCGAAGCCCAGGCCGTGCAAGGCCAGGCGGATGTGGCGCACGGCGGCGGCGCTGGCGCCATGGAAGAACTCGCGCGTGTTGAAAGAGCCGGCCGACATGCCCATCGACTTCTGCACCAGTTCCTTGGTCTGGATG
>JANNFB010000104.1:0-2367 GCA_031379365.1 Burkholderiales bacterium | reverse complement strand
TTCTTACAACGACATGCAGAACGCCAAGGCGGCGCTCTACATCGGCTCGAACGCCGCCGAGGCGCATCCCGTGTCGATGCTGCACATGCTGCACGCCAAGGAAAACGGCTGCAAGATGATCGTCGTCGATCCGCGCTTCACCCGCACGGCGGCCAAGGCCGACGACTACGTGCGCATCCGCTCCGGCGGCGACATTCCCTTCATGTTCGGCGTGCTCTATCACGTGTTCAAGAACGGCTGGGAAGACAAGAAGTACATCGAAGACCGCGTCTATGGCATGGACAAGGTGCGTGACGATGTGATGGCCAAGTGGACGCCCGACAAGGTGCTTGAGGCCTGCGGCGTTGACGAAGCCACCTGCTACAAGGTCGCCAAGACCATGGCCGAGAACCGGCCCAGCACCATCGTCTGGTGCATGGGCCAGACCCAGCACACAACCGGCAATGCGGTGGTGCGCACCTCCTGTCTGCTGCAGCTGGCCTTGGGCAATGTCGGCGTCAGCGGCGGCGGCACCAACATCTTCCGCGGCCACGACAACGTGCAGGGCGCCACCGACGTCGGCCCCAACCCCGACTCGCTGCCCGGCTACTACGGCCTCGCCGAAGGCGCGTTCAAGCACTTCGCCAAGACCTGGGGCGTCGATTTCGAGTGGATCAAGAAGCAATACGCGCCGGGCATGATGACCAAGCCCGGCATGACGGTGTCGCGCTGGATTGACGGCGTGCTTGAGAAGAACGAGTTGATCGACCAGGAAAGCAACCTTCGCGGCATGTTCTTCTGGGGCCATGCACCGAACTCACAGACCCGCGGTCTGGAGATGAAGAAGGCGATGGACAAGCTCGACCTGCTGGTCGTGATCGATCCCTACCCCTCGGCCACCGCGGCGATGGCCGCCATGCCCGGCAAGGCCGAAGACAAGAACCCGAATCAGGCCGTCTACCTCCTGCCGGCCTGCACCCAGTTCGAGACCACCGGCTCCTGTACCGCCAGCAACCGTTCGATCCAGTGGCGCGAGCAGGTGATCGAACCGCTGTGGGAATCGCGCAGCGACCACATGATCATGTACCAGTTGGCGCAGAAGCTCGGCTTCGACAAGGAGCTGACCAAGAACTTCAAGTTCCAGAAGGTCAAGGGCATGGACGAGCCCTTGCCCGAAGACATCCTGCGCGAGATCAACAAGAGCGTCTGGACCATCGGCTACACGGGGCAGAGCCCGGAGCGCCTCAAAGCCCACATGCGCAACATGAACGTCTTCGACGTGCGCACGCTCAAGGCCAAGGGCGGCATCGACAAGGAAACCGGCTACAAGCTCGACGGCGACTACTTCGGCCTGCCCTGGCCGTGCTACGGCACGCCGGAGATGCGCCACCCCGGGTCGCCCAACTTGTACGACACCTCCAAGCATGTGATGGACGGCGGCGGCAACTTCCGCGCCAATTTCGGTGTCGAGCGCGAGGGTGTGTCACTGCTGGCAGGCGATGGCTCGCACAGCAAGGGCGCCGACCTGACCACGGGCTACCCCGAGTTCGATCACCTGCTGCTGAAGAAGCTTGGCTGGTGGGATGAGCTGACGGAGGCCGAGAAGGTGGCCGCGGAGGGCAAGAACTGGAAGACCGACCCCTCGGGCGCGATCATCCGCGTGGCCATGGTCGGACACGGCTGCCACCCCTTCGGCAATGCCAAGGCGCGGGCGGTGGTCTGGAACTTCCCCGACCCGATCCCGCAACACCGCGAGGCGCTGTACAGCACCCGCCCGGATCTGGTGGCCAAGTACCCGACGCACGACGACCGCAAGACTTTCTGGCGCTTGCCGACCCTGTACAAGTCGGTGCAGGAGAAGAACAAGGACATCGGCAAGACCTTCCCCTTGATCATGACCAGTGGCCGCTTGGTGGAGTACGAGGGCGGGGGCGACGAGACGCGCTCCAACCCCTGGCTGGCCGAGCTGCAGCAGGACATGTTCATCGAGATCAACCCGAAGGCGGCCAATGACCGCGGCATCCGCAACGGCGAGTACGTCTGGGTCAAGACGCCGCCGATGCTGGCGGTGCCCGAGTTCAAGGGCCTGCGCGTCAAGGCCCTGGTGACGGAACGGGTGGATTCGGAAACCGTGTTCCTGCCCTTCCACTTTGCCGGCCGCTGGGGCGGTGTGGATTTGGCGCCGTATTACCCGCAAGGCGCGGCGCCAGTGGTGCGTGGTGAGTCCGTCAACGTGGCCACGACCTATGGCTACGACAGCGTGACGATGATGCAAGAGACCAAGACAACGGTCTGCCAGATTGAGCGTGCTTAAGGAGTCGATGCCATGTCGAGAATGAAGTTCATCTGCGACGCCGAGCGTTGCATCGAGTGCAACGGTTGCGTCAC
>JANNFB010000077.1:0-6354 GCA_031379365.1 Burkholderiales bacterium | reverse complement strand
GTCAAACTCGACCTGCCGGCCGAAGGCTGCTGCTTCAACCATGTGCAAGCCGGCCTGGTGATCTACGGCGACGACGACAACTACCTGAAACTCGTCCATGTTGCGATCGAGGACACCCGCCAGACCGAGTTCGCCAAGGAGCAGTCGCCGGTACGCAGAGGGTATCCCCGCTACGGCAACACTGTCGTCGGGGCACCAGCCGAATGGACGTACTTGCGGATCTACGCGCAGCGGGGCGGTGATCAAGCGCGATACACCTCGTACACGAGCCAAGATGGGAAGGCCTGGGTGCGCGGTGGCACCTGGACGCATCAACTCGGTCGCGATGAGCGGCTTGGCCTCGTTGCCATGGGCGGCAATGGTTTCCAAGCGAGCTTCGACTACGTCCGCGTCTACAGGCTGCGCCGATCGATGTCTGGTGTCGCAGCGCGCAAATACGCAGGCGCGCCCCCATGAGACTGACTTCCACGACGACGCGGCCTTCGCCCTTGGCGCACCGGGGCCTGGCCGCGTCCGAGCATAGACACCACTGCGCCGCGTTCGTCCTGGGCTTGCGGTTGACCAGCCCGATGCGGCAGTGGTCATCTGCAAAGTGTTGCGCGGTACCCGAGGCGCGTGCCACCTGCGGCGGCGCTAGCTGGTTCGGCGATGCTGGACCGCGCACGATCAGGCCTGGTCGTGGAGAGTCGAATGGACGCGACATGATCGACCACCAGCAATACCGCCCGTTGCGATAGAAGCCGCTGCAGAGCCATGGCCCACTTTCAACCCACTGACCACGACCGACTGGCGGACGACTTCAGGCGTGATGGCTTCGTCGTGCTGTGCCGGCATTTCGACCCGACGCGTATCGCAGCCTGGGCCGCAGCGTTCCAGCCGCTGCTGGTTGCGGCGTTGGCCGATCCCCTGCTCGCAGGTGCTCGCGGGCCGCAGCGCTTTTACGTCACGCTGCCCTTCGATGGCGTGTTCGCCGACCCGCACTTCTTCGACGACGACGACGTGCTGGCCATCGTTGAACGCGTGGCAGGCGCCAACCCTGTGCTGACGCAATTGGCCACTGACACGCCGCTGCGCGGCAGCGATTACCAAGCTACGCATCGCGACACGCCGTCGCTGTTTGCGGAGGAGCCGGCGCTCGAGCCACCCTCCTACCAGCTCGCGGTGAACTTCCCGCTCTGCCCGGTTACCCTGGACAACGGGCCGTTGGAGACGACCCGCGGGACTCACCGCATGAGCCGCGAGGCTGCGTTCGCAGCACTGGAGGCTGGCCTCGTGAATCTGGAACCGGTGATCATGGACGTCGGTGACGTGATGATCCGCGACGTTCGACTGTTGCATCGCGGTACGCCGAACAACTCCGACTCGCCGCGGCCGATGGTGGTGATCGGCTACAGCCGCCACTGGTACCTGCGGCCCGAAGTTCGCATCGATGTGCCGCGCGGCGTGCTCTCTGGTTTGTCACCTCGGGCGCAGCAATTGCTGCGTTTCAGCCCCATACTTGATCAAGCTGCGGGGACGAGTGCGGGCGAGTCCTACCAAGCTTTCTCTTACTAGCACCTGCATGAACCGGAGCGCATCCTGGGGCCACCCAAACCCGATGTAGGCGTGGCGAACAGGTTGGCCCGGAGACCTGACGTTCGCACCTCATCGTAGTGGCGGCTGTCTGGAAACCAGCGCTTGAGGATGTAGTGCGCATGCACTACACTGCGATGATGAAGACCGCTGTCATTCCTCAAGTCCGTGTTGAGCCCGAGTTGCGTGCAGATCTCGATTCCGTGCTTCTGCCCGGCGAGACCCTCACCGACTTTGTCGAGGCATCGGTGCGTCGCGCCGTCGAATTCCGTCGCGTGCAAACCGACTTCGCCACACGTTGCGACGCCTCGTTGGTCGAGTACGAGCGCACGGGGATTTCTGTCCCTTCGGACGTCGTGCTATTAAAGCTGGAGGCGAAGGTCGCAGCACGGGTGAAGCAGCTGCGTAAATGACGTTCAAGGTCGAGTTCACTCCTGAGGCGGATGCAGATCTAGATCGCCTGTTCGACTTCCTACTGGAGCGAGCCGAGACAGTCGAAGAGGCATTGCGCGCATACGATGCCATCGCTGTCATTCGCACGGTTGCCGACAGTCATCTTTCGACCACGCCCTACAGCTACCGCAAGGTGGGTCCACGCCCAACGTTGCGGGAACTCATCGTCCCATTCGGTTCCACGGGGTACGTGGTTCGTTTCGACATTCGCACTCCGGAGTTGGTCCTCGTCGTTGGCGCGCGCCACCAGCGCGAAGAGGACTACCACTAACGTCCAGTCGGGATACTTCAATTCGCTGAACCCGTATCCTGCTTGAGAGCCGCCGCCGATCAGTGATCGGACCTTTCCAAGTTCGGGTTTACCACATCGCCTGCTTTGAGGACGTGCGGTGCGACCGTCAGGTTTCCGGAAGGCCGATCGAGACGGCGGGCACCCGGTCCCGACCCGTAGCTGAAGTTCGGTCGATTGAAGAGCCGCCATCCAGAGCCAGCAAGCGTCAAGACCTGCCGCCGATAACGGGGCACCCGGTACCAGATCGCGCCTGGTGCTCTATTGAGAATTACGTAATGCATGACAACCGATAGCGCTCGTCTGCGTTATCCGATCAACTCTTTGATCGGAGAATCGGTGCATGGCCAAGATGGACGAAGCAACTCGCAAGCGCGTTCGTGCGGGGCGCTTGATGCTGGCAGGCAAGACGCCCGCCGAGGCGGCCAAGGCGGTGGGTGTTGCGCGCCAGACTGCGTACACGTGGAAGGCCCGGCTCGATGAAGGCGGCATCGACGCATTGCGCTCGATGGTCACTGGTCGCCCGGCGCAACTCGATGCCGGGCAACTCGCGGCGCTACGCGGCGCCTTGCTCCAAGGCGCCATGGCACACGACTTCGGCACCGAGCTGTGGACGCTCAAACGCGTGCGCGCCCTCATCGAGCGCCTGTACGGCGTGCGCTTCAGCGAGGTGCATGTCTGGCGCCTGCTCGGGGCCATGGGCTTCAGCTCCCAGAAGCCCTAGCGCCGTGCGATCGAGCGCAACGAGGCCGCTGTGCTGGCGTGGAAGCGCAAGACCTGGCCGGCGCTTAAAAAAAGTGTGCTGCCGAGCGGCGGCTGATCGTCTTCATCGACGAGTCGGGTCTGTCCGAGCGGCCCACCCGGGTGCGCACCTGGGCGCCCAAGGGACAGACTCCGATCGTGCAGTTCCACTTCAACTGGAAGCACGTCTCGGTCATTGCCGGCCTGACGCGTTGGAACTTCCTGTTCCGCCTGTACGACGGCGCGGTCAAGAGCGCACAGATCGTGGAGTTCCTGCAAGCCTTGCGCGCGCAACTCAAGCGCAAGCTGCTGATCGTCTGGGACGGCGCCGCCCAGCACAGAAGCCGCATCGTGCGCGGGTACCTGGACAGCACCAAAGGCGCGCTTCAGATGGCACTGCTGCCGCCCTACTCGCCCGACCTCAACCCAGTCGAGTACTTGTGGGCTTGGCTCAAGCGTCACGCGCTCGCCAACTTCTGTCCGAAGTCTCTGGTCGAACTCAAAACAACCGCGCGCAGCAAGCTGAGCAGCGGACAACGCCGCCAGTCGATCATCACTGCATGCTGGAAGCAAGCAGAGCTGTGGTGATGTCATGGGTTACGTAAAGCTCAATAGATCCTGTCTGATGCCCGGTCCAGGCAGCGCCTGGAACTCGCATTGCCGACCAAGGTGTCGTCGGTCACGCATGTCACGGCGACCCAGGCCGACGTCACCGCGAAACTGTGGCCCTGGGCTGCCTTGCTGACGGCAGACCAATGAGCAGCGACGGTCAGCCCGGCGCCGACGCTGTTTCTCGGTGCGGCCGCGCCTTGCCAAGCATCACCTCATGATGGCCGCACCCTGCGGGAATCATCGGAAAGCAGTTCTCCAAGGCCGCGACCCGCACATCTAGAAAAAACGGCCCGTCGCTGGCGATGCACTCGGCCAGCGCTTCATCGAGCTCCTCGCGCCGATCGACGCGCCGCGCCTGCCAATGAAACCCGCGCGCGACAGCGACGAAATCGGGCAAGGCTTCGGTGTAGCTGTGGCTGTAGCGCCCGCCGTGGATCAGCTCTTGCCACTGCCGCACCATGCCCATGAAGCCGTTGTTGCACAGCACGACCTTGACCGGAGTCCGGTGTTGTGCAGCCGTCGACAGCTCCTGAATGTTCATCAGGATCGACGCGTCGCCACTCACGCAAACGACGAGCTTGTCCGGGTGGGCAATCTGCGCGCCGATCGCTGCCGGCAGGCCATAGCCCATGGTGCCGGCACCACCGGACGTGAGCCACCGGTACGGGCGCTCGAAACGCAGATGCTGCGCAGCCCACATCTGGTGCTGGCCGACATCGGTCGAGATGATGGCATCGCGGCCTTCGATCGCGGCTTGCAGCCGCACCATCAGCGCCTGCGGTGCAATGCGTTCGGTGGTGTCCTCGAAGGCATACGAGCGTTCGGCACGCCACCCCTCGATGCGCCGCCACCAATCGTCGAGCCGATCGGCGCGCAGCGGCCCGCGTTCGACGATCAGCCCCAACAGCGTCGCGAGCAATTCGCCACAGTCGCCGACGAGTGGCACGTCGGCTTTGATCACCTTGTTGATCGACGTCGGATCGATGTCGATGTGCACGATGCCTGCACCCGGGCAGAAGGCATCCAACCGTCCCGTGACCCGGTCGTCAAAGCGCGCGCCAACGCAGACCACCAGGTCGGCATGGTGCATCGCCAGGTTGGCCTCGAGCGTGCCGTGCATGCCCAGCATGCCCAGCCACTGCGGCGCCGACGCCGGCATCGCACCCAATCCCATCAAGGTCAAGGTCGATGGCGCGTTGGTCAACCGCGCCAGGGCCGCAAAGGTGCTGCACGCCTCGGGCCCGGAATTGATCAGGCCGCCACCGCCGTAGAGCACCGGCCGACGTGCCGTGGCGATCAGTTCGGCGGCCTGCTGCAAGCGACGAATCGGCAGGGTCGCCATGCTCTCGGGCCGCAGCGCCCGCAGCGATGCACTGGGCCTCTCCAACGCGTAGGTCAACTGGCTTTGCTGCACGTCCTTAGGCACATCCACCAACACCGGGCCGGGCCGGCCACCGGCCGCCACGGCAAACGCCTTGCGCACGCAACGCTGGATGTCCACTGCGTCTCGCACCTGCACGTTCCACTTGGTCACAGGGCGGGAAATGCCCAGCGCATCGCATTCCTGGAACGCGTCGGTACCGATGGCCGTGGTGGCCACCTGTCCGCTGATGCAGACGATGGGCACCGAGTCGCACATCGCGTCGAGCAGGCCCGTGGTCGTGTTGCTCATGCCCGGGCCCGAGGTCACGAACACGACACCCACGCGCCCCGTCGTCCGCGCATAGCCCTGCGCCGCGTGCACGGCGGCCTGCTCGTGGCGCACCAGCACATGCCGCAGGCGCGGCTCACCGTGCAGGGCGTCGTACAGCGGCAAGACAGCGCCGCCCGGATAACCGAAGACGGTGGTCACACCGAGGTCGATCAAGCTGTGGATCAAGGCCTGGGCGCCGTTCTTCGGCACCGACAGGCGGTGTTCGCCAACGTGGCTTGAGACCGCTGGCGGCCGCACTTCGGCAAGGATCGATCTCATGGAATCAGTGTCCCCACAAGCGGCCGGAAAGTGCTACCGAACATCGAGTTCAAGCCGGTCTTCGCAGAAAATCCTACTGCCAACCGGCACAATGCCGGCATGAAACTCGATCGCTTCGACACCGCCATTCTGGAGGCCCTGCAAGGCGACGCGCGCATCAGCCTGCAGGAGCTGAGCAAGCAGGTCGGCCTCACGGCTTCGCCCTGCTGGACACGTATCAAGCGCAATCCACGGGGCCACTTCGCGCAGAACCCGATCTTCGATCGGCTGGTACAGGCGGCCGCTGGCGGTCCAGTCGGCATAGACCATGCGCTGCGGGCCGTGGGGGGTGTTCAGGGTCAGGTCGTGGCCGACGACTTGACGTGCCATGTGCGTCAACGACTGCGTCCACTCGGGCTCGACGGCGCGCGCTCTGCCCAGGGTCTCCGTCACAGGGAACTGCCGTCAAACACGGCAACCCATCCGTCAGCGTTGGCCAGGCGACAGCAAAGCGCCATCGAGCTTGATCTTGCGCTGGGCATTGGTGTTGATCCACCCCTGCACCACCAGCATCTCGGTGGCACCTGCGGGAAACCTGCCGTAGTGCGGCACCTCGCCCCGGTAGGTCATGGTGTCGCCCGCGCGAAGGTGGTACTCGCGCTCGCCGATGCACATCACGAGTTCTCCCTTGACGACATGGTCGATCCAGAATCCGTCAAACTGCACTGGCTTCATG
>JANNFB010000070.1:0-12387 GCA_031379365.1 Burkholderiales bacterium | reverse complement strand
GGCCGCATCGCCACTGGCTATGTCTACTACGTCTCGCTCAAAGGCGTGACGGGCGCCGGCCATCTCGACACCGATGCGGTGGCCGCCGTGTTGCCGCGCATCCGCGAGCACGTCAAGGTTCCGCTCGGTGTCGGTTTCGGCATCCGCGACGCTGCCACGGCCAAGGTGGTCGCACGCACCGCCGACGCCGTCGTCATCGGCTCGGCGCTGGTGCAGTTGCTGCAAAGCCAGACGCGCGATACTCTGGCCCCCGCCGCATCGGCATTCATTGCCGAGATTCGCGCCGCGCTTGACGAAGGGAACACGCAATGAGTTGGCTCGAGAAACTGTTGCCGCCGAAGATCCAGCCGACCGATCCGAGCGAGCGGCGCACGGTCCCCGAGGGCCTGTGGATCAAGTGCCCTTCCTGTGAAACGGTGCTCTACAAGACCGATCTCGATCAGAACCAGAACGTCTGCCCGAAGTGCGATCAGCACCACCGCATCGGTGCGCGGGCTCGCCTGGATGCCTTCCTGGATCCGGAGGGCCGCTACGAGATCGGGCAGGAAGTGGTGCCAGTCGACGCGCTGAAGTTTAAGGACAGCAAGAAGTACCCCGAGCGCCTGCGCGATGCGCTCGAAGCCACCGGTGAGACGGATGCGCTGATCGTCGTCGGCGGCGCCGTACACACCCTGCCCGTTGTGGCTGCATGCTTCGAGTTCGACTTCATGGGCGGCTCGATGGGTTCGGTGGTGGGCGAGCGTTTCGTGCGCGGCGTTCACACCGCCATCGAACAGAAGGTGCCTTTCATCTGCTTCACCGCCACCGGTGGTGCACGCATGCAGGAAGGCCTGCTCAGTCTGATGCAAATGGCCAAGACCAATGCCTCGCTCACGCGCCTGGCCAAGGCCGGCCTGCCCTATATCAGCGTGCTGACCGACCCGACCATGGGCGGGGTGTCGGCCGGCTTCGCCTTCATGGGCGATGTGGTGATTGCCGAGCCCAAGGCCTTGATCGGCTTTGCCGGCCCGCGCGTGATCGAGAACACGGTGCGCGAGAAGTTGCCCGAGGGATTCCAGCGCAGCGAATTCCTGATCGGCAAGGGCGCGATCGACATGATCGTCGACCGCCGGCAATTGCGCGCCACCATCGCTCGCACGCTGGCGATGCTGCAACGCCAAAGCGCTGACGCGGTGGCTTGACCTTGGCCCTCCAGCTGGCCGCTCAGGGGCGGCGGCGCGCCGACTGACGTGACGCGGTCGCTCGCTGAATGGCTCGCCCACTGCGAGCACATGCACCCGGTGTCAATGGACCTGTCGCTGGAGCGCTCGGTTCAGGTCAAGCAACGCCTGGGCCTGGCCTTCACGGTGCCGGTGATCACGGTGGCAGGCACCAACGGCAAGGGCTCCACCTGCGCCATGCTGGAATCGGTGGCCCTGGCGGCAGGCTGGCGCGTCGGCACTTATCAGAAACCGGAACTGGTGCACTTCGAGGAACGCTGTCGCATCGGCGGGCAGGCAGTTACGGCCGAGGCGCTGCTGCCGCACTTCGAGGCGGTCGAGGCCGCGCGCGGCGAGATCACGTTGACCAAGTTCGAGTTCACGACGCTGGCCATCGCGCACCTGCTGGCGCACGAGGCGCTGGATCTGGTGATCCTCGAAGTCGGGCTCGGCGGCCGCTACGACGCGGTCAATGCCTTCGATACCGACTGCGCCATCATCACCAGCATCGACCTGGACCACATGGCGTATCTCGGGCCGGACCGCGAGTCGATCGGCCTCGAGAAGGCCCAAGTGATGCGCCCTGGCAAGCCGGCCATCGTCAGTGACCCGGTGCCACCGCAGACGGTCGTGGCGCATGCGCAGGCGATCGGGGCCGATTTGTGGCTGGTCGGTCGTGACTTCAACCACTCCGGCGATCGCCAGCAGTGGGCGTGGACAGGCCGCGGCCGGCGTTACAGCGGCATGGCCTACCCGGCGCTTCGAGGCGCGAATCAGCTGCTCAACGCGGCCGGTGTGCTGGCCGCGTTCGAAGCCTTGCGCGAGCGTTTGCCGATCCCAGCGCAGGCGGTGCGCCAGGGCTTGGCGACGGTCGATCTGCCCGGGCGTTTTCAGATTGTTCCTGGGCAGCCGACGCTGGTGCTCGATGTGGCTCACAACCCGCACGCTGTCTCGGCCCTGGCCCTGAACCTCGACCAGATGGGCTTCTACCCGCGCACCCATGCTGTGTTCGGCGCTATGGCCGACAAGGACCTCGCGGGCCTGATGGCCCGCATTGCCCCGTTGATCGACGCCTGGTATTGCACCGATTTGCCGACCGCTCGCGCCGCCACGGCCCTGCAACTGGCGGCCCTGGCGCGCGCACTCCGGCCCGCGCGCGAGGCAAGCACGCATGCCACTCCCGCAGCCGCCCTGGCCGCGGCACTGGGCGCAGCAGACCCCGCTGAGAGAATTTTGGTGTTCGGTTCCTTTCTGACAGTGGGCGGCGTTCTGCAACAGGGCCTGCCGCGTTTAGCGGCCAAACACACGGCCTGAACCTGGCCGCGGCGCCGCCGGCGCCCAGATGAGTTGCCACTGCTTTCGACGCCTTCACAACGCCACCGCCACCATCCGCATGGGCCTGTTCTCCTTCTTCAAGCGCCCTGCGCCCGGAGCGACCCCGAGTGCAGGTGCGTCGCTGGACGTCGATGCCGCCCGCACGCGCGCGCGGCGGCGTCTGATCGGTGCGGTCTTGCTGCTGGGGATCGGCGTGATTGCGTTTCCGGTTCTGTTTGAGACTCAGCCGCGTCCGATTCCTGTCGATCTGCCGATCGAGATACCGCGCAAAGAGAATGCACCGCCGTTGGCGCTGCCGGCTGTTCGCCCGCCCACACCCGCCTCTGCAGTGACTCCGCTGGCGCCGTCAGCGGCCATGGTGACGGAGACGAAGGCCGATGCTGGCAAGGAGGTCGCTGCGCCGCCCGGTGCGCGCGCACCGGTTGCCGTCAAGGCCGAGCCGGTCTTGCCGCCGACGCCCGCAGCACCGCCCAAGCCAGTGACGGCAAGCGCCGCACCGCCACTGCCGGCCAAGACGCCGACGCCCGCACCGGCTCTGCCAGTCAAGGGCGATGCACCTGCAACGGCAGAGGCGCCGGGTCGCTTCGTGGTGCAGGTCGGCGCCTTTGCGGATGCAGCGCTGGCGCGCGAGGCGCGAGCCAAGGTCGAGAAACTGGGCTTGCGCACCTACACGCAGGTGCTCGAAACAGACGCTGGCAAACGCATCCGCGTGCGCCTGGGCCCCTTTGCGTCGCGTGACGAGGCCGAGCAGTCGGCGGCCAAAGTCAAGGCGGCCGGTCTGCCCGCCGCGGTGTTGACCCTATGAACCTGCCAGCCCTCGGCTGGGTCGACTGGGCCTTGGTTGCCGTCCTGGCGCTGTCGGTTGGGGTGGGCCTGTGGCGCGGCTTGACCTTCGAGGTGCTGTCCTTGCTGGGCTGGGTTGCCGCCTATGTCGCGGCCCAGGTGTTTGCCGTGAGCTTGGCGCCGATGTTGCCGATCGGCAGCCCCGGCGGAGCGTTGAACCAGGGCGCGGCTTTTGCGCTGCTCTTCATCGTGGCCCTCGTGGTGTGGGCAATCGCCTCGCGCCTGCTGCGTCAGGTCATCCATGCCACGCCCCTCCAGGCGATCGATCGCGTGCTCGGAGCGGGTTTCGGCCTGCTGCGTGGGGCGGTGCTGCTGTTGGCGGTCACGACGGTGGTCGCCCTGACCCCCGCGGTTCGTTCGCCAGCCTGGCAGGATTCGCTGGGCGCGGTCTGGCTTAGCGCGTTGCTGCATAGCCTCAAGCCGATGCTGCCAGAGTCTCTGGCACAGCATTTGCCCACCTGAAAGGAAAACCCCACCGTGTGCGGCATCGTCGGCGTGATCTCCAAAGCGCCTGTGAATCAACTGATCTACGACGCGCTGTTGCTGCTGCAGCATCGGGGCCAGGACGCCGCTGGCATCGTCACGATGCTGGGTACCAAGTGCTTCATGCAGAAGGCGCGCGGCATGGTGCGCGACATCTTCCGCACCCGCAACATGCGCGCGCTGCCTGGCAACGTTGGCCTCGGCCAGGTGCGGTACCCGACGGCAGGCAATGCCTACAGCGAAGAAGAGGCGCAGCCCTTCTATGTCAACGCGCCCTTCGGCATCGTGCTGGTGCACAACGGCAACTTGACCAACGCCCACGCGCTCAAGGCCGAGCTGTTCGATGTCGACCGACGCCACATCAATACCGAGAGCGACACCGAAGTCCTGATCAACATCCTGGCGCACGAGATCGAGATGGCCGCGCGCGATCTGCCGCTCACGCCCGACACGATCTTCAAGGCCGTCGCCGCCGTGCATCGCCGCGTCAAGGGATCGTATGCGGTGATTGCGCTGATTGCAGGCCATGGCCTGCTGGCGTTTCGCGATCCCTACGGCATCCGCCCGTTGGTGTTCAGCCGCGACAAGGATGGCGAAGTGATGGTCGCCAGCGAGAGCGTGGCCCTCGACGGCACCGGCCACCAGTTGGCGCGCGACGTCGCGCCGGGTGAAGCAATCTTCATCGACATGGCTGGCACGATGCACGCCCGCCAATGTGCTGAGCGGCCGAGCCTGAACCCGTGCATGTTCGAGTTCGTCTACCTCGCGCGTCCGGATTCCGTCATGGACGGCGTCTCGGTGTACCAGGCGCGCCTGAACATGGGCGAGACGCTCGCTCAGCGCCTGATCTCGACCATGCCGCCCTCCGACATCGATGTCGTGATTCCGATCCCCGAGTCGAGCCGGCCGAGTGCGATGCAGTTGGCGCAGAAGATCGGCAAGCCCTACCGCGAGGGCTTCGTCAAGAACCGCTACGTCGGCCGCACCTTCATCATGCCGGGCCAGGAAGTGCGCAAGAAGAGCGTGCGTCAGAAGCTCAATGCCATCGGCGTCGAGTTCAAGGGCCGCAACGTGCTGCTCGTCGACGACTCGATCGTGCGCGGCACCACCAGCAAGGAGATCGTGCAGATGGCGCGCGAAGCCGGTGCACGCAAGGTCTACATGGCCTCGGCCGCACCGCCGGTGCGCTTCCCCAACGTCTACGGCATCGACATGCCGACCAAGGACGAACTCATTGCCCATGACCGCAGCATCGAAGAGATTCGCCAGTTCATCGGCGCTGATGCGCTGATCTACCAGGATGTCGATGCAATGAAGCGCGTGGTCGGTGCGCTCAACCCACGCATTGCCAGCTTCGAGGCCAGTTGCTTCGATGGCCACTACATAACCGGTGACGTGAGCGACGACGACTTTGCCGCGCTCGAGGCCCAGCGACGCCTGCAGTTCGACGAGGAAGAGTCCAACGACCGCGGGCGTCTGGCCCTGCGCGGAGAGGCGGAGAAAGCATGAGCGCCGACAACAAGAGGCTGCCCCGGGTTGCGCTGCCGCCCGACGTGCGGCTGGACACTCTGGCGGTGCGCGAAGGCCTGCCGCCCTCGCAATGGGGCGAGAACTCGGAGGCCTTGTTCCTGACCAGCTCGTTCGTGCACCCGAACGCCGCCACGGCGGCGGCGCGCTTCGCCAACGAAGAAGAGGCCTTCGTCTACAGCCGCTTCTCCAACCCAACGGTGACGATGATGGAGCGCCGCCTGGCTGCGCTCGAGGGCACCGAGGCCTGCATCGGCACGGCCAGCGGCATGGGCGCGATCCTGCTGCTGGTGATGGGCCTGCTCAAGGCGGGCGACCACGTGATCTGCTCGCGCAGCGTGTTCGGCTCGACGATCAAACTGCTGCAGGGTGAGTTCGGCAAGTTCGGCGTGCAGACCAGCTTCGTCTCGCAGACCGATGTGGGCGAGTGGCGCGACGCCGTCAAACCCAACACGCGATTGCTGTTCGCCGAAACGCCGAGCAATCCGCTGACCGAGGTCTGTGACATCGCTGCGCTGGCGCAGGTTGCGCGCGACGCCGGTGCGCTCCTGGTGGTGGACAACTGTTTCTGCTCGCCTGCCTTGCAGCAGCCAGTGAAGTTCGGTGCCGACATCATCATGCACTCAGGCACCAAGTACCTCGATGGCCAGGGGCGCGTGATTGCAGGCGCCCTTTGCGCCAGCGATGCGATCGTCAACGAACGGCTGGTGCCGGCCATGCGCAGCGCCGGCGTCAGCCTGTCGCCCTTCAATGCCTGGGTCGTGCTGAAGGGCCTGGAAACCCTGTCGATCCGCATGCAGGCGCAGAGCGCGCGCGCCCTGGCGATGGCGCAGTGGCTCGAAGCGCAGCCGATGATCGAACGCGTCTACCACCCGAGCCTGCGGTCGCATCCGCAACACGCATTGGCCATGGCGCAGCAATCGGGGCAGGGCGGTGCCGTGTGTTCCTTCGTCGTCAAAGGGGGCCGCGCAGCGGCGTTTGCCGTGATCGACGCGACCCGAATCTGTTCGATCACGGCCAACCTGGGCGACACCAAGACCACCATCACCCATCCCGCCAGCACATCGCATGGGCGCCTGACCGAGGAGCAGCGCTTGGCCGCCGGCATCTCCCAAGGCATGATTCGGTTGGCCGTCGGACTGGACGATGTCGAAGACCTGAAGACCGACCTCGCGCGCGGGCTGGCTTTGTTGTCATGACTGTCCGCACACGGATCGCGCCGTCGCCGACGGGCTTCCTTCACCTGGGCACGGCCCGCACCGCGCTCTACTCCTGGGCCTACGCACGCCACCACGGTGGCGAGTTCGTACTGCGCATCGAAGACACCGACGTGGCACGCTCGACTCAGGACTCCGTCGCGCAGATCTTGGCTTCGATGCGTTGGCTCGGGTTGGACTATGACGAGGGCCCGATCTACCAGATGCAGCGGCTGGACCGCTACCAGGCGGTGGCCGAGCAACTGATCGACGCAGGCCACGCCTATCGCTGCTATTGCAGCCCGGCTGAACTCGATGCCATGCGCGAGGCGCAGCGTGCCCGCGGCGAGAAGACCCATTACGACGGGCGCTGGCGGCCCGAGCCCGGCAAGCAGCTGCCGGCGCCGCCGGCCGATGTTCAGCCGGTGATACGGCTGAAAAATCCCGTCGATGGCCATGTGACGTGGAATGACCTCGTCAAGGGCCCGATCACGATCAGCAACCGCGAGATCGATGACCTGATCCTGGTGCGGCCGGCACCCGAGGGCTCGCCCACCGGCGCCCTGGGCGTGCCGACCTACAACTTCGCGGTGGTCGTGGACGATTGGGACATGCGCATCACGCATGTCTTTCGTGGCGACGAGCATGTCAACAACACACCGTGGCAGATCAATATCTTCCGCGCCCTGGGTGCGCCGCTGCCGCAGTTCGGCCACTGCCCGATCATCCTCGGCGACGATGGCTTGAAGTTGTCCAAGCGCCGCGGCGCTGTCAGCGTCACGGCCTACGAGGACGCTGGCTACTTGCCCGAGGCCATGCTCAATTACCTCGCCCGTCTGGGCTGGAGCCACGGCGACGAAGAGTTGTTCACGCGCGAGCAGATGGTGGCCTGGTTCGACGGCCACCACCTTGCCAAGAGTCCGGCGCAGTGGGACCCGGCCAAGCTGGCCTGGGTCAACGCGCACTACATCAAGCAGGCCGACGATGCGCGGCTGGCACTGCTGGTGCAGGCGCAGCTTGCCTCGCGTGGCGTGCATGCCGCAGACCTTGACCACCTGGCCCGTGCTTGCGCCGTGTTCAAGGACCGGTGTGCCACGACGATCGAGATCGCCGACTGGCTGCAGATGTACTTCGCGCCCGTCAAGGCGCCGGCAGACGAGCTTGCTGCGCACCTCACGGACGCCGTGCGCCCTGCGCTGGCCAGTCTGCGCGAGCGCTTCACGTCGATCACCTGGGACAAGGCGGCGATCACCGTCGCGATCAAGGAAACCTTGGCAGCACATCAGCTGAAGATGCCCCAGATCGCGCCAGCTTTGCGTGTGCTGGTTTGCGGCCGCGCGCAGACGCCCTCCATCGACGCAGTGCTGGCCCTCTTCGGCAGGGAAGTGGTGCTGGCCCGGATGACGGCGGTCTGAATTTGCTGGCTATAATCGTGATCTTGCTTGAACGGCGCGACCGCTCCCGCGAATCAGAAAAAGGGGGTATAGCTCAGCTGGGAGAGCGCTTGCATGGCATGCAAGAGGTCAGCGGTTCGATCCCGCTTACCTCCACCAACACCGCAAGGTCGAGGAGCAGGGCGGGCGCGCAGTTCAGGTGAGATGAAGGTTTCAGTCCCCTTCGTCTAGAGGCCTAGGACACGACCCTTTCACGGTTGTAACAGGGGTTCGAATCCCCTAGGGGACGCCAACTTTGGTTGGACAAGTCTGGCTGCACTTGCGGAGCAATCCGGCAACGCAGCTACCGCGTGGAGTGGTAGTTCAGTTGGTTAGAATACCGGCCTGTCACGCCGGGGGTCGCGGGTTCGAGTCCCGTCCACTCCGCCAATAAAATCAACGACTTAGGGCAGTGGAAGCTGCGGCTTCCGCATTGCGAATTCCAAACCCTGCAGATTCGCGCAGTTCGTCATTGAGCTCGCAAATACCGGCTTCGAAGCCGTCCGGAGGGGACGCAAGGGCCACGCGTGCATGTGAGGTGTCCGGACAATTGCCGTACACTTGCTGTACACCACCGTGATTCGAGTCCGGGCATGACCAGAGCAGGAACCACCGTCGTCGACAGCACCCGAGGCGCTCGTCTTGAGGCGCGGATTTCGTCTGCACAGAAGAGCGTCTTGCAGCGTGCAGCGGCACTATCGGGACGCACGCTGACAGAATTCGTTGTGGCCAGTGCCCACGAGGCGGCGTCCAAGGTGATCGAGGATCATGAATTGATCCGCCTTTCTCGAGCCGAGCAGACTACGTTCGTCAAGAGCCTGCTGGCCCCTCGGGCTCCGGGTGCGGCCCTTCGCAAGACGGCGGCGGCCTACAAGAAGCGCCTTGGTCGCTAGTCACATCGCGCGTGCCGTTGGCTGGCGGACCGAGGCGCTGGCCAAACGACACAAGCGCTCAGGTTTTGCTTGCGGGACGGAAGGGCTCGACCGCTACCTGCATCAACAAGCCCGGCAGGACGCCGACAAGCACGTCGCCGCACCGTTCGTCCTTGTGGAGCCGCCTGCGCTCGACGTTCTGGGCTATTACACGCTCTCGGCATCCATCATCGATGTGGCGGATATCGCCGCCGACCTGGCCAAGAAGCTGCCTCGCTACCCGCAATTGCCTGTGACCCTGATAGGACGGTTGGCGGTGGATTTGCGGCTCAAAGGGCAGGGGGCTGGCGCTTTCCTGCTGATGGAGGCACTGCATCGCAGCCTGACTCACTCGGAGCAGATCGCCGCGATGGCGGTCGTTGTTGATGCCAAGGACGACGCGGCCGTGAGCTTCTATCGCCACTTCGACTTTCAGCCGCTGCAGCGCAACTCGCGGCGCATGTACCTGCCGATGAAAACGGTGGCTGCGCTCTTGGGCTGACACAGTCCGAGTCACGAGCGGATTGCCAGTGTCGCCTCGTTTGACCTGCCCGCAGTACGACGGGAGCACGGCGATCCCGTGCGCTCGTGGACGGTGGCGCGGTTGGCGACCAAGGCCGCTCCGGGTCCGCGGTGTACCAGCGTTTCACGCGCATGGTGGGCGTGCCGCCGATGGAGTACCTATTGGCCTGTTTGGGCCATTGCGAAGGATCTTGCCGAACTCTTCGAGCGAGTGAGTCGGCTATGCATCGGAGAGCACGTTCAGCACCGCTTTCAGCCGCTATGCGGGCGCGGCTGAGTGGCCGATGCGTTTGACTGGGCGGCTGCTCTGGGCTTGCAACGACATTTCCACAATTTCTGGATTGAGGGGACTGGCCGCTGTGTAGATCGAGCCGCGAACGACGCCGAAACAGCGGACTGTCATGACCTCACACTTGCGACCCCAAGCCGCCGGTGGCACTTTTCAGGCCGAGCGGCCGCACCGCTCAGGAAGCTGCCGTTCGCGAATCAGGCCGAGAAGTCCATGCCAAGAGATTGCGGTCGTTCGGTGCTCGTGCGGCCCAGCCAGCAAAGGCGTGCGGATGAACGACTGCTGCTGCAAGCTGGCGCTGCCGACCAGACCCGCTACCCAACGCATCCAGCTCGCTTCCCAGTATCTGCCGTTCGTGCGGCAGGTACCTGATACCGAATCGTGGATCAAATACTATGCAGGCCAGTAGCGCCGGCGCACCAACTGCTTGTACAGCTTGCCGGTGGGATGCCTGGGGAGCGCGGCGTCGAAATCGATGCTGCGCGGGCACTTGAAGCTGGCCAGGTGCTGCTTGCAGTAGGCCAGCAGTTCGGCTTCCAGGGCCGGGCCCGCATCGCTGGGGTCCAACAGTTGCACAACGGCCTTGACGGCTTCGCCAAGGTCTTCGCTGGGCACGCCGATCACCGCCACATCGGCCACCTTGGCGTGACCGATGAGCACGCTCTCGGCCTCCTGCGGGTAGATGTTCACGCCACCCGAGATGATCATGAATGCGCGGCGGTCGACGAGATACAGGTAACCGTCCTCGTCGATCCGGCCGATGTCGCCCAGTGTCGACCAGCCCTTGGCATTTCGGGTCTGCGCCGTGCGATCCGGGTCATTGTGATATTCGAATACGGGGCCGTCGGAGAAGTAGACCAAGCCTGTCTCGCCGGCGGGCAATTCCTTGCCCTCTTCGTCGCAGATGTGCAGAACGCCTTGAGACGCCCGGCCGACCGAGCCTGGGTGCTTTGGCCATTCCTGCGGGGTGATGGAGCAAAAGCCGTTGTTCTCGGTCCCGGCGTAGTACTCGTAGATGATCGGGCCCCACCAGTCGAGCATGCGCCGCTTGACTTCGACCGGGCAAGGTGCCGCCGCATGCACCGCCACTTGCATCGACGACATGTCATGGCGCTGGCGAACCCCATCCGGCAGTTTGAGCAAACGCACGAACATCGTCGGCACCCACTGGCTGTGTGTGATTCGATGCTGCGCGATCCAGTGCAACGATCGCTCGGCATCGAAGTGCTCCATCACGAACACGCTGCCGCCGAGCTTGATCACTGTCATGCAGTGACGCAGCGGCGCTGCGTGGTAGAGCGGCGCCGGGGACAGGTAGCGGCAATCGCGCCCGTAACCAAAGAGCGGCGCCAGCAAATCGACCAGCATCGTGCGCGCCCCGGCAGCGGCCTGCGGCAGTGGCCACTTCACGCCCTTGGGCCGGCCTGTGGTGCCCGACGAATACAGCATGTCCTGGCCCTGCGCAGGGTCTGCGATGGGCGAGTCTTCGGCGGCATCCACTGTTGACTCCCAACTCTCGAACCCCGGCGCCGGTGGGCCGACCATGAAACATCGGAGATCTGCGGGGAGCAAGGGACGCAACTGATGGACCAATTCGTCAAGCCCCGCCGCCACTACCAGCACACGCGCGCCGCAGTCGCGCACGATGTAGGCGATCTCATCGGCCATCAGGCGCGTACTGATCGTCGTGTAGTAAACGCCGGCGCGGTCGGCCCCGAAACTGGCTTCCAGAAAGCAGCGCTGGTTTTTCAACAACAGCGCGACATGGGCACCGCGGGCCACACCGCAGCGGCGCAGGACCTGTGCGACCTGGTTCGCACGCAAGTCGAGTTGGCCGAAGGTGACCGACTCACCGCTCTCGCAGATCTGGAAGGCGAGGCGATCGGCATCGTCCGCTGCCTGGTCAATGGGGAAGAGCATCGCCATGCCTGTGGGCCCTCGCAAGCTCGTCAATGCGCCAGACACACCTTGCCGAACTGCGCGCCGCTTTGCAGGTAGGCCATTGCGTCCTTGAGTTCCTCGAACGCAAAGACGCGGTCCACCACGGGCTTGATCTGGTGCCATTCGATGGCTCGCAACATGGCCTCGAAGCCATCGCGGTGCCCGACGGTCACGCCCTGCAGGCGCACCTGGCGGGTGATGATCAAACCCAGTGACGTGGCCATCGCGCTGCCCGACAAAATGCCGATCATGGCCACCGTGCCGCCCGGCCGGATGCAGCGCAGCGACTGCGGCAGGGTCTTCTCGCCACCCAACTCCAGGATCAGGTCGTAGCCGCGTCCGCCCGTGATGTCGCGCGTGGCCTTGGCCCACTCGGGTGTGGTGCGGTAGTTGACGGCGGCATCCGCCCCCAGCTTCTTCACGCGTTCGATGCGCTCATCAGAAGACGAGATCACCGTGACGTGCGCGCCCAGCATCTTGCCGAAGGCCACAGCGAACAATGCCACGCCACCGCAGCCCTGCACCAGCACACGGTCGCCGGGGCGGATGTTTGACGTGGTGACCAGTGCGCTCCAGGCTGTCAGCGCGGCGCAGGGCAGGGTGGCGGCTTCGATGTCACTCAAGTGCGCAGGCAGCTTGGACACACCCTCTTCCGACAAGCACATGTAGTCGGTCATGGTGCCGTCGATGGGGCCACCCAGCGACTGC
>JANNFB010000029.1:0-1612 GCA_031379365.1 Burkholderiales bacterium | reverse complement strand
GGGTGCCCGCCTCCGCGAATGTCCTCCGCCCTGGGCTGCGCCCAGGGCTCCCCCTTGATTTCGCTGCGGCGGGCACCCGGCAGCCCCAGCCTCAGGCTTCGGTGCCCCTCCGCCCGCGAACGCCCCCCATGCATCGGATCGGGACGGTGGGGCGCTCTGCGCAGCGAAATCAAGGAGGAGAGGCGGGCGCAGCCCGACTCGGGGGACATTCGCGGAGCAGAGCGCCCCGCCGTCCCGATCTCGCGCCACCTCTCGTACGCGGGAACGAACGACCGCAAAGGGCTGAATTGCGTCGGCCTGTTCGCAGGCGCTTTCATTCCAGTTCCCCAGGAAAGTACTTGATGACGCAATCGACCGGGTTCGGTGCCGCCTGACCCAGGCCACAGATGGATGCGTCGCGCATCACGGCCGACAGGTCCTCGAGCAGTGGGATGTCCCACTGGGCCTTGTCGATCAACGCCGCGGCTTTCGCCGTCCCGTTGCGACAGGGCGTGCACTGACCGCAAGACTCGTGAGCGAAGAAACGCATCATGTTGCGCGCCGCCGCGACGGCCGTGTCCGTGTCGGACAGCACGATCACCGCCGCTGAGCCAATGAAGCAGCCGTAGGGTTGCAGCGTGTCGAAGTCGAGTGGGATGTCGTCCAGCGATGCGGGCAGGATGCCACCCGAGGCGCCGCCCGGCAGGTAGCCGTACAACGTGTGGCCGTCGAGCATGCCGCCGCAATGCTCGTCGATCAACTCGCGCACCGTGATGCCTGCCGGCGCCAGCTTGACGCCGGGCTGCTTGACGCGGCCTGACACCGAAAACGAGCGCAGGCCCTTGCGACCATGGCGGCCCTGCGCTGCAAACCATTTGCCGCCGCGCTCCAGGATCTCGCGCACCCAGTAGAGCGTCTCGAAGTTGTGTTGCAGCGTTGGTCGACCGAACAGGCCGACTTGCGCGACGTAGGGTGGACGCAACCTCGGCATGCCACGCTTGCCCTCGATCGACTCGATCATGGCCGACTCTTCGCCGCAGATGTAGGCCCCTGCGCCGCGGCGCAGATCGATCTCTGGCATCCCCGCCCAGGGCGGCTCTGCGCGCAGTTTGGCCAGCTCGGCTTCGAGCATGGCGCGGCAGCCGTGATACTCGTCGCGCAGGTAGAGGTAGATCCTGGAAATGCCAACGGCCCAGGCTGCGATCAGCATGCCTTCGAGAAACCGGTGCGGGTCGCGCTCGAGGTAGACCCGGTCCTTGAAGGTGCCCGGCTCGCCTTCGTCGATGTTCACCGCCATCAGGCGCGGCGCGGCCTCGTTGCGCACGATGCGCCACTTGCGGCCGGCAGGAAAGCCCGCGCCACCCAGGCCGCGCAGCCCAGAGCTCTCCATCGTGGCGATGACCTGCTCGACCTCGTGTTCGCCGGCGAGGCACTGCTTGAGCAGGCGGTAGCCGCCCTGCGCCTCATAGGCCGCCCGGTCGATGAATCCCGACGGGCTGTGCGTCGTGTGGCCCGCGGCGACCGCGGCCTGGACCGTTTCGCAACTGGCCTGGGCCACCGGGTGCTGGCCGACGGCAACGGCCGGCGCCTGCTCGCAGCGGCCGATACAGGGCGCCCCGATCACACGCACGTC
>JANNFB010000364.1:0-2659 GCA_031379365.1 Burkholderiales bacterium | reverse complement strand
CATCCAGGCCTCGACGCCTTCGGTCGATGCTTTCACGATGGCGTCCTTGCGCGCCTTCACGCGCGCCATGTCCACGTGCAACTCGCCGGTCGAAAAACCGAACTCGGCCCCGCGCCGCGCTAGGTGGATGGCACGGGCGCTGGCCACCAGGGTCTTGGTCGGCACGCAGCCGACGTTGACGCAGGTGCCGCCGAAGGCGCCGCGCTCGATGATCGCCGTGCGCAGGCCTTCCTTGGCGCAGCGCGCGGCCAGCGCCGGGCCGGCCTGGCCGGCGCCGACGATGATGGCGTCGAATGTTTCTGTGCTCATCGGTTGGGCCCTCCAGTGTGGGTCGCGAGTCGACCACGGGTGATGGCCATGGTATTCGCGTCAGCCCGGCCTGGCTGAACCGTTCAGGTCTGCCAGACCCGCGGCGGGTTCGGCGCCAGCCCCCAGGCAATGCGGCGCCAGGCGGCACGCACCTGGGTCAGGAGCGCCATGGCCGGCTCAACGCGTGGCGCCAGAACGCGCAGCACCACGACCTGCCGGTGCGGGCTGGTGGCACCGCAGTGCAAGACCAATGGCGAAGCCATGGCGCAATCGCGCGCGGCGTCCAAAAGAGCCTCTCGCCGCGCATCGGTGAGTGCCGAGCCGCCAGCAAACCAGGCGGTGGCCATCACGGGCTGGCCAGCCAGGCCGAGCGGTGAATCGAGCAGGCGCGTGTCGTCGGCAGCAATGCGCCCGCGTTCGAGCCAACCGCCGGGAATCTCCAGGTGTTGTGTGAAGTGGCCGGCGTCGAAGGGCTCGCCCGCGGTCGGCAGGCCCAGGGCCAAAACGTCCCAACCCACCGTCTCTGCCCCCTCGGCCAGCTCCAGCCGCAGCGCGTTCTCGGCCAGGCAGCCGCGGTAGGCGATGGTCTCCAGCGGCAGCCACTCCAGCCGCGCGCCGCCTGCTATGCGCAGCACGGCGCGCTGTGCCGCCGGCGCACCGCGGCTGCGGTAAAAGCGCGTCGCGCCAGGGGTCGTGATCAGGGCGTGCGTACCCGCTTCGAGCGTGGCATCGATCATCAACTGGTCGCCACCGACGATGCCCCCAGGCGGGTGCACCAGCACGTGGTGGCAGATGCTCGGCCCCTCGGGGTAGAGGCGTTGCAACACGCGCAGCGGCCCTTCGTGGCGATCCAGCGCGATCGTGCGCTCGCCGTCGCGGGTGTAGTGCAGCGCGAGGTGGCCGCGCCAGTGGCCCAGTGTCGACGGTGGCAAGCCCACCGCGGGATCAGGCCGCATGCCAGAAGCCGCGGTGCAAGGCGGCAATCTCGGCCTCGACCTCGGCGAAGGGGCCGAACACCTGCACCGGCTTCTGCCCGGCCTCGAACACGGCGCGGCAGGGCAGGTCCAGGGTCGGGTTCTCGGGGTGATCGCCCGTCAGCGCGCGCAGAGCCTGCTCACTCATGCCGTAGACCAGGCGGCCGATGTGGGCCCAGTACTGCGTACCGGCACACATGGCGCAGGGTTCGACCGTGGTGACCAGCGTGCATTGCCACAGCGTGGCGGCGTCATGGCGGTGGGCTGCCACGCGGGCGATCACCGCTTCCGCGTGGTTGACGCTGTCGACGTTGCCTTGCTCCAGCAGCACGGTCTCGCCATCGGCCGCTACCAGCAGCGCGCCGAAGGGGTGCTTGCCTTGGGCCATCGCTGCCTGCGCCACGCCGTTGGCTCGGCGCAGATGGCGCAGCATCTGTGCGTGGGTCACGCCGCCTGCGAGCCGCGGTGAGCCCAACCCGTGGTGCGTTTCTCGACCCACGAGAACAGTTCGTACATCGCCATCGCCATCGCTCCGATGGTCACCAGGCCTGCAAAGGCCAGGGGCATGCGCTGCTGGCTGCCAGCGCTTTGCATCAGATAGCCGATGCCGCTGTCGCCGGCCGTCATTTCGGCCAGCACCGTGCCGACGAAGGCCAGGGTGATGGCCACCTTCAGGCTGGCGTAGAAGTAGGGCATGGAGCGCGGCAGCCCCACCTTGATGAGCACATCCCAGCGCTTGGCGCCCAGCACGCGCAGCACGTCTTCGAGCTCGGGCTCCAGGGTGGCCAGCCCGGTGGCGATGTTCACGGTGATGGGGAAGAAACTGATCAAGAAGGCGGTGAGGATGCCCGGCCCGAGGCCGATGCCGAACCAGACCACCAGGATCGGCACCACGGCGGCTTTGGGCACCGCATTGAAAGCCACCATCAAGGGGTAGATAGCGGCGTAAGCCAGGCGGCTGCTGCCGATCAGGAAGCCGAGCATCACGCCGACCACGATGCTCAGGGCAAAGCCGACCATGGTCACCCAGAAAGTCTTCCAGGCGGCTTCTAGCAGCGGGCCGCGGAACTCGAAGAACTGCTGGCCGATCTGCGTCGGGCTGGGAAAGATGAACTCGGGGATGGCAAACACCATCACCACCAGCTGCCAGAGCAGCAACAGCGCCGCCAGCAACACCAGCGGCGACCAGCGTTCCATTTGCCGGGTGATCTTCATTGCGGCACCGCCACGCTGGTTTTGACGCTGTTCTGACGGATGGCGCCGATGTGGCCGCGCAACTCGTGCACGATGTCGGTGAAGGCCGGTGTGTAGGTGATCTCCAGGTCGCGCGGGCGCGGCAGGTCGATGTGACGCTCGACCACGAAGCGCCCCGGGCT
>JANNFB010000337.1:0-3177 GCA_031379365.1 Burkholderiales bacterium | reverse complement strand
GTCGCATGGCTGACGTTCGAAGACGCGGCGTCGAGCTCACCCTATCGGTCGTCCAGAGCCGGTCGGGCTCCTGCTCTCACCGCCGGAAAGCTGACCCCTAAGTTGAGCGACCGGACAGCTGACCTCCGCGGTCGGCAGTAGTCGACCCTGAAGGGACAGTGGCTGACCAGATCTCGCCGCGCTGAAGCCGCCGGTCGACCCCACGCAGGGTCACCACAATTCGGGTCTAGCGCCTGTGCGGTGCAGATGTGCGTGAGAGCCTCGCGCTGCATGGTCTGGCCGGCCGATTTCTACAGCTGCGGGTGCCCTTCGAGCAGCAGCATCCCCGGCAGCTTTGTCCTTGGACTTGGGCAGGGGGCGGGCCCGCCTTGCTGATGGCGCTGGGCTCGACGATCTACGTCAGCACGGTGTTTGAGCCCTCGACGCTGGCGATGTGGCGCGGCGGGTCGGCCCTGACTGGCTGGCGGTTTCGGCGTTGCGCGCTCGGCTGAAACGTCGGCGTGGCCCTCAGGCCGCTCGTTCGGCCGATCGCCGCTCCCTGCGTCACGGGGCTTGCACCACAATTACGTACTTCGAGAACCTACGCGTCGCCGAAAGAGCGGCCGCAAGCCTGGTCCAGCCCATGAAGCCATCGATGCACCCTCTGCTGCTCGCCACGCTCGGCGTGGTCATTGCCATCTTGGCCGGATGCGCCACCAGCCCGCCGCCCATCAGCAGCGCGCAGACCCTCTCGGGGCAGGAAGGAGCGGTGGTGATCCGCCTCATCACCAACGGCGCTGAGGCCAACGACCCGACGGAGACCCTGTCGTCGCTCACCTTGAACCGGGAACTGCCGCCTGGCGTGCGGGCCTCGGCCGAAGATACCGCGGTCCTGCAGCGAACGCGCGAGATGACGAATACCACCGCCGTTTTTAGCGGTATGGTCGCGCCCGGGCGCTATCGCCTGTCGCATGCCAATGGCTTCTTCGCCAACACCACCTACACCTTCCCGCTGGCCGGCAGGCTCGGTAGCTTCGAAGTCAAGGCCCGCGAAGTCTCGCTGCTGGGTACCTTGCTCGTGCAGCCGTTGCCAGGGCAGCGGTTCCAGGTAGGCTACCTGGAACCCGATGCGGAACTGGCCAACACTTTCCATGCGCTGTTTCCCGCACTGGCTGAGCAGACACGCGGCCAGACACCCAACTCGTTTGAGCACAGCGCCGAGCTGGCGCGCAGTGCCGGCCTCGCGCGGGTCATTCGCAGCCTGACGACCGCACTGAACGGCATCGAATCGACCCCCAACGGCATCCTGCTGGCGGGCAGCAAGATGGGCCGCGTTATCTGGCGCAAGCCGGGTGAAAAACTCGCGCGCGCGGTGCAGATCGACACCTGGCTGGAAGTTCTCAGCGTGCGCGCCTACCGCCAGGGCCTGCTGGCAGCGGGCGAGGAGGGTCTTCTGCGCTACACAAGAGACGAAGGCAAGACCTGGCAGGCCCTGCCCGCGCCGGCCGCCGGGCTGATCGCCGCGGCCGAGCCGCTGGGCAACGGCAAAGTGTTGGCCCTGATGCGCCGCGGCTCTCAGTGGTCGGCTCATGTCAGCGACGATCCGTTCGTGGGCGCCTGGCGCCAGATCGCCAGCTTCGAGCAGGAACGCTCGATCAACCTGCCCTGGCAGAACGCCATCGTGCTGGCCGGCCGCGACCGAGCGGGGGTATTCATGCCCAACGGCGAGTTCCTCGTGGTTGATGGCAGCAGCGGGGCCCTGGAGCGCCGGTGCATCGGCGTCTCCACATCGGGTGCCCAGCTGCTGGCCGACGGCACCCTGCTCGCCCAGGGCGGCAACCTCACCCGCACCACCTTCATCTCTACCGACGACGGCAAGCAGTGGCGAGACCTCAACACGAGTCGCTTCGTCGGGGCCATCACTGCCGCCGACGCTAAAACGTTCTATGCGGTGGCGCCCATCGATCCTGGCGTCTTTGCTGGCACCTATGCGCTCATGGTCAGCCGCGATGGCGCCAAGACCTGGAAGAGGTCTGGCGAGGTGCCTGGCGGCAACCCGGCCCTGGTGCGCTCGCTGCTGGTGGATCGGCACGACGGTGCCCTGCTGGCCGTCCTATCCCAGGGCCGCGTGATGCGGTCAACCGACGAGGGCGTTACCTGGACCCGCGGCTTTTGAGGGGAGCGGCAGTGGCTGCGCGCCAGCGCCGCGTCAGTACGACATGTAGGGCAGGAACCTAAACGCAACAAGCTGCCGAGATGCAGTGCATGAGGACTCCGGTACCGCCGGGTCGTGCCGACGGGTCGCTTTCCAGAAAGCTGCCGGCCACGCACGACAGCAAGTGGCCGGTAGCGGGTACTGCCGACCGGTCGCTTCGCCGCCATCTGGCTGCTCCAAAGCCTTGCGCGGCCACCACGACAAGCAACGCGCTTGTGAGCCAGTTGCAGCAACTTGGGCACCACATGCCCTGTGCCAGTGACTCGGCCGTCTGTTGGCTGTGTTCAGCGCCAGCGCCTTTCGCGTGGTCCGATCAGGCCGTTGAACAAGCCACTGAAGGGACTTTGAGCAGGCCAGCAAGCGAGCCTGGCGTTGGCTGGACCTCAGCTCGGCTGCTCTTCCCAAGGCGGCACGACGGGGCTGCCCGCGCGCGGGGCTGATTTGGATGTTGTGGCACCGGGCGATGCTGCAGCCCCACCCGCAAGCTCGCCCGGCGCAGCCTGGCGTTCATGCAACCCCCCCAGCGCCTCGATCAGCGCTGGCATCAGTTGACGCAGCTCGCCGGTGCTGATGGCCACATCCGCATCAAAGCCCGCGTTTTCTTTCCCCGACTGCGCGGCATCCACGCCCGCGCCTTCCATCACCACATCCAGCAGCTGGATCTTCTTCAACGTCAGCGCTTCGGTCAGCACAAACGACACCCGACCGGCCCAGGTCATCGCCAGTTGGGTGGGCAGCTTGCCACCCTTGATGTGCTCGGCCACTTCATCGATGTCCAGCGTGTGCCGCGCATAGCGAACCGTGGCCTTTTCGCTGTCGGGCTGCTTGAGCTCACATTCGCGGTCCACCGTGAAGCCGGCCGGCGCTTCTTTTTCCGACAGCCACAGCGACATGGCGGTGGCCGGTGACAGCGTGGTCTGCAGCAAGCTCAGCTTCAAGCCGCCACCCAGCAGCTCGATCAGGCGCGTGACCACCGAGTCGGC
>JANNFB010000289.1:0-9251 GCA_031379365.1 Burkholderiales bacterium | reverse complement strand
GTGCGTCGGCTGCAGAAGAAGATTGCGATCATTCGCTGAGGAGCGGGACATGATCAAGATCAACAACGTCAGCAAGTGGTACGGCAGCTTCCAGGTGCTGACCGACTGCACCACCCACATCGAGAAGGGCGAGGTCGTGGTTGTCTGCGGCCCGTCGGGCTCGGGCAAGAGCACCTTGATCAAGACGGTGAACGCGCTGGAGCCGATCCAGAAGGGCGACATCATGGTCGACGGCATCAGCATCAGCGACCCCAAGACCAATCTGCCCAAGCTGCGCGCGCGCGTCGGCATGGTGTTTCAGCACTTCGAGCTGTTCCCGCACCTGACGGTCACGGAGAACCTGACGCTGGCGCAGATCAAGGTGCTGGGCCGCAACCAGGACGAGGCCAAGACGCGCGGCATGAAGATGCTCGACCGTGTCGGCCTGATGGTGCACAAGGACAAGTTTCCGGGCCAGCTCAGCGGTGGTCAGCAGCAGCGTGTGGCGATCGCGCGTGCCCTGTCGATGGATCCGATCGTGATGCTGTTCGACGAGCCGACCTCGGCGCTCGACCCCGAGATGGTCGGCGAAGTGCTCGACGTGATGGTGCTACTGGCCAAGGAAGGCATGACGATGATGGTGGTCACCCACGAGATGGGTTTTGCCAAGCGCGTCAGCCACCGCGTGATCTTCATGGACCACGGCAAGATCGTCGAGGACTGCAAGAAAGAAGAGTTCTTCGGCGACCCCGAGGCGCGCTCGCCGCGCGCGAAGGAGTTCCTGTCGAAGATCCTGCAGCACTGAGTGGTGCGCGGGACGGGACTCGAACCCGTACGCCTTGCGGCTGCGGGTTTTAAGCCCGCTACGTCTGCCTGTTCCGTCACCCGCGCGCGGTGTGCGGCATGATAGTCGCGGCCAGCCCCGGCGTTTGAGGACTTGATGCCCCTGTTCGACCAAGCCGCGCTCAACGACGGCGTGAAGAAGCGCGAAGTTTTCGGCTGGGCGATGTACGACTTCGCCAACTCGGGCTACACCACCGTCGTGCTCACGGCGGTGTTCAACAGCTACTTCGTCGGCGTGGTGGCCGGGAAGGCCGACTGGGCCACCTTGGCCTGGACCTTGGCCCTGGCCTTGTCGAGCGCATTGGTGATGCTGGTGATGCCGGCCCTCGGCGCGTTCGCCGACCTGCGCGCTGCCAAGAAACGGCTGCTGGCGATGAGCACCGTCGCCTGCGTGGTGATGACGGCAGCGCTGGCCCTGGTGGGCCCCGGCGACATCGCCCTTGCCGTGATTGCGATCGTGCTCTCGAACCTGTTCTATGCCATCGGTGAAACCCTCACGGCCGCGTTCCTGCCAGAACTGGCACGGCGCGAGGCTCTGGGCAAAGTGTCGGGGTGGGGCTGGAGCTTCGGTTACTTCGGCGGCATGTTGTCGCTCGGCCTGTCGCTGGCGTACGTGATCTGGGCTCAAGGGCAGGGCCAACCCGCGGCTCAGTTCGTGCCGGTCACCATGCTCATCACGGCGGCCATCTATGGGGTCGCCTCCTTGGCCACCTTCGCCCTGCTGCGGGAGCGGGCCGTGGCGCAGGCGGGCGCCGCCGATGGTGTGGCCGCATCGCTGGCTCGGCTGCGTCAGACCTGGCGCGAGGCACGTCGCTACCGTGACTTCTCCTGGCTGCTGGCCTGCGCAACGGCCTACCAGGCTGGCATCGCCGTCGTGATCACCCTGGCCGCCGTCTACGCCGAACAGGTGCTCGGGTTCAAACCCACCGAGACCATGATGCTGATCTTTCTGGTCAACATCGCCGCCGCCGTCGGCGCGTTCGCTTTTGGTTATTGGCAAGACCGAAGCGGCCACAAGCGTGCGCTCGGGCTGACACTGGTGGGTTGGATCGTGATGACCTTGGTTGCCGCCCTGGCCACCACCAAGGGCGTGTTCTGGGGCGCGGCCGTGATTGCCGGTCTTTGCATGGGTTCGAGCCAATCGGCGGGCCGGGCGCTGGCCGGTCTGCTCGCCCCTCCCGCCCGGCTTGGGGAGTTCTTCGGCTTGTGGGCCTTCGCCACCCGACTGGCGGCGATCCTGGGGCCAGTCACCTATGGATTGGTGACCTGGGTGACGGCCGGCAACCACCGGGTCGCGATTGTGTCGACGGCACTCTTCTTCGTCCTCGGCTGGCTGTTGTTGCGCCCCGTCGATGTTCAACGCGGCGCGCGTGAAGCCTTGCGTTTGGACGGGTCCGCCTAAAAAAGCACGATCGTTCGATTTATCGTTCGTCTGCACCGGCGAGCCCGGTCGGTCTGCCTACAATGACGATTGACGTGAACGTCAACTGGCCCGCGTGGGTGGCAAAGCATGGAGCAAGATGACATGAAGATCCTGGTGCCCGTGAAGCGGGTGGTCGACTACAACGTCAAGATCCGCGTCAAGAGTGATGGCAGCGGCGTGGACCTGGCCAATGTCAAGATGAGCATGAACCCCTTCGACGAGATTGCGATCGAAGAGGCGGTTCGCTTGAAGGAGAAGGGTGTCGCCACCGAGGTCATTGCCGTGTCGTGTGGCGTCACTCAGTGCCAGGAGACGCTGCGCACGGCCATGGCCATCGGCGCCGACCGTGCCATCCTGGTCGAGTGCTCCGACGAGCTGCAGCCACTGGCCGTGGCCAAGCTGCTCAAGGCCTTGATCGACAAGGAGCAACCGGGCTTGATCATCCTGGGCAAGCAGGCCATCGACGACGACTGCAACCAGACAGGCCAGATGCTGGCCGCGCTGGCGGGCTTGCCACAGGGCACCTTCGCCTCGAAGGTCGAAGTGGCCGATGGCAAGGTCAGCGTCACACGTGAAGTCGACGGCGGCCTGGAGACGGTGCGCTTGTCGCTGCCCGCGGTGGTTACCACCGACCTGCGTCTGAACGAGCCGCGCTACGTCACCCTGCCCAACATCATGAAGGCCAAGAAGAAGACCCTCGAGGTTTTCAAGCCGGCTGACCTGGGCGTCGATGTCACGTCGCGCATCAAGACGCTGAAGGTCGTGGAGCCGCCCAAACGCGGCGCTGGCATCAAGGTCGCGGATGTCGCGGCGCTGATCGACAAGCTCAAGAACGAAGCGAAGGTGATCTGATGACAGTCCTGGTGATTGCCGAACACGACCACGGCGCCCTCAAGCCCGCCACGCTGAACACCGTGACGGCCGCCCAGCAGTGCGGCGGCGAGGTGCATGTCCTGGTGGCTGGCCACAATGCTGCCGGTGCAGCGCAAGCGGCGGCTCGGATTACCGGCGTGGCCAAGGTGCTGCATGCCGACGCGCCCCAGCTGGCCGAGCAGCTGGCAGAGAACATGGCGGCCCAGGTGCTGGGTCTGGCGGCGGCGTACAGCCACCTGCTCTTCCCGGCCACTGCGCAGGGCAAGAACGTGGCGCCACGTGTCGCCGCGCTCCTCGATGTTGCACAGATCAGCGATGCTACCAAGGTGCTCGGCGCTGACACCTTCGAGCGCCCGATCTACGCTGGCAACGCCATTGCCACGGTGCAGTCCCTTGACGCCATCAAAGTCATCACCGTGCGCACGACTGGCTTCGACGCTGCCGCGCAGGGCGGCGCGGCCCCCATCGAAACCCTTGCGGCGGTGGCCGACAGCGGCTTGTCCGCGTATGTCGGCAGTGAGATTGCCAAGAGCGACCGGCCAGAGCTCACGGCTGCCAAGATCATCGTCAGCGGCGGGCGCGCGCTGGGCAGCAGCGACAAGTTCACGCAGGTGTTGACGCCCCTGGCCGACAAACTCGGCGCTGCGCTCGGCGCCAGCCGTGCGGCGGTGGATGCCGGCTACGCGCCCAACGACTGGCAGGTCGGGCAGACGGGCAAGATCGTTGCGCCCAGCCTGTACATCGCCTGCGGCATCAGTGGGGCGATCCAGCACTTGGCAGGGATGAAGGACAGCAAGGTCATCGTCGCCATCAACAAAGACGCCGAGGCGCCGATCTTCAGCGTCGCCGACTACGGGCTGGAGGCCGACCTGTTCTCGGCCGTGCCCGAACTGGTCAAGGCGCTCTAAGCCACTCCCTCCACTGGAAGCAGGCGCCGCAAGGCGCCTGCGTGCATGTCATGAGTACCTACCGCGCGCCCCTGAAGGACATGCTGTTCTGCATGAACCAACTGGCCGGCCTCGACGCCGTGGCCCAGTTGCCGGGCTTCGAAGGCATGGATGCCGACACAGCCCAGGCCGTGCTCGAGGAGTGCGCCAAGTTCAACGAGGGCGTGGTTGCGCCGTTGAACTGGGACGGTGACGTGAAGCCATCGACTTTCCATGACGGCAAGGTGACGACGACGCCTGGCTTCAAGCAGGCGTTCCGCCAGTTCGCCGAGGGCGGCTGGCAGGGCTTGGAACACCCGGTCGAGTTCGGCGGCCAAGGCCTGCCCAAGACGATAGGCGCGGCTTGCATCGAGATGCTCAACAGCGCGAACATGAGTTTTGCGCTGTGTCCGCTGCTCACCGACGGCGCGATCGAGGCCTTGCTGACGGCGGGCACACCCGAGCAGCAGGCCCGCTTCATTCCGAAGATGGTCGACGGGTCGTGGACTGGGACGATGAATCTGACCGAGCCCCAGGCCGGCAGCGACCTGGCAGCCGTGCGCACCCGCGCCGAGCCCCAGCCCGACGGCAGCTTCAAGTTGTTCGGCACCAAGATCTACATCACCTACGGTGAGCACGACATGGCGGACAACATCGTCCACCTCGTGCTGGCCCGAGTCGTCGGCGCACCCGAGGGGGTCAAGGGCATCTCGCTCTTCATCTGCCCGAAGTTCCTGCTGGATCAGGAGGGCAAACCGGGCGCACGCAACGACGTGCATTGCGTCAGCATCGAGCACAAGCTGGGCATCAAGGCCAGCCCGACGGCCGTTCTGCAATACGGTGATCACGGGGGGGCGGTGGCCCACCTCATCGGGCAGGAGAACCGCGGTCTCGAGTACATGTTCATCATGATGAACGCAGCCCGCTACGCAGTGGGCATGCAGGGCATCGCGGTGGCTGAGCGCGCCTACCAGAAGGCCGTGAGCTTCGCGCGTGACCGCGTGCAAGGCCGGCCGGTCGATGGTTCGACGAGCGCGGCTGCAGCCATCATCCACCACCCTGACGTCAAGCGCATGTTGATGACGATGCGCGCCTACACCGAGGGCTGCCGGGCCATGGCCCTGGTTGCGGCTGCCGCCTACGACGCCGCGCACCACCACAGCGACGCCGATGTGCGCAAGCAGAACCAGGCCTTCTACGAGTTCATGGTGCCGCTGGTCAAGGGCTACAGCACGGAGATGAGTCTGGAGGTCGCGTCTCTCGGCGTGCAGGTGCACGGCGGCATGGGCTTCATCGAAGAGACCGGCGCGGCGCAGTACTTGCGCGACGCCAAGATCCTGACTATCTACGAAGGCACCACCGCGATCCAGGCCAACGACTTGGTCGGTCGAAAGACGGCTCGCGACGGCGGTCAGACGGCCCGGGCGATTGCGCGCCAGATCGAAGCGACGGAGGTGCAGCTGGCGCAGCGCAGATCCGCGGAGGCCGCGGCGGTGCTCAAGCACCTGGCGGCGGCGCGCCTGGCTTTCCTGGAGGTCGTGGACTTCGTGGCAGGACACACGAAGGCCAGTCCGAACGCGGTCTTCGCAGGGTCCGTGCCCTACCTGATGCTGGCCGGCAACTTGATCGCCGGCTGGCAGATGGCGCGCGCGCTGCTGGTGGCAGAAGACCAGCTGGCGGCAGGCCAGGAAGCTGCCTTCATGCAGGCCAAGATCACCACGGCCCGCTTTTACGCTGAACATCTGCTGTCCAAAGCGCCGGGCGTGCGTGACAGCATCGTCGAAGGACACGCCGCAATCAACGACATGGCTTTGGAGTCCTTTTGATGACCTTGCCCCGCGTCTTCGACCGCTTGCGCCTGCCTGTCATCGGCGCGCCGCTGTTCATCATCAGCAACCCCAAGCTGGTGATCGCCCAATGCCAGGCGGGCATCGTCGGCTCGGTGCCGTCGCTCAACGCTCGGCCGGCGTCGCAGCTCGACGAGTGGCTGGCCGAAATCACCGAGACCCTGGCGGCGTGGGACCGTGCCAACCCCGACAAGCCGGCGGCGCCATTTGCCATCAACCAGATCGTGCACAAGAGCAACGACCGGCTCGACCACGACATGCAGGTCTGCGCCCGCTACAAGGTGCCGATCGTCATCACCTCGCTGGGCGCGCGAACCGACGTCAACGAGGCGGTGCACGCCTGGGGTGGCATCGTGATGCACGACATCATCAACAATTTCTTTGCGCGCAAGGCGGTCGAGAAGGGCGCGGACGGCCTGATCGCGGTCGCGGCCGGGGCCGGCGGTCACGCCGGCGTCAAGAGCCCGTTCCCCCTGGTGCAGGAGATCCGCGAGTGGTTCGCAGGGCCGCTGGCGCTGTCAGGGGCGATCAGCACGGGTGGGGCCGTGTTGGCTGCCCAAGCCATGGGGGCGGACTTGGCCTACATCGGGTCGGCTTTCATCGCCACCGAGGAGGCCCGCGCCAGCGACGCCTACAAGCAGGCGATCGTGGAGGGCAACAGCGACGACATCGTCTACTCCAACCTGTTCACCGGCGTGCACGGCAATTACCTGAAGCCGTCGATCCGCGCCGCGGGCATGGATCCGGACAACCTGCCCGAGAGCGACCCGACCAAGATGAACTTTGGCGGCGACAACGCCAAGAAGGCCTGGAAGGACATCTGGGGCTGCGGTCAGGGGATCGGTGCCGTCAAGGCGGTGGTCAGCACGGCGGCATTTGTCGACCGCTTGGCCGACGAGTACGCTCAGGCCCGCAGGCGCCTGGTCGGCTGAAACGGCTGAATCGGCAAAACCAAGGAGACGTGTATGCGTCGCAGTACAGCCTGGTGGGTCCTCGTGGCCGCCCTGTTGACGGCCTGTGAGTCGGTGGGCGTGGGCATCGGTGTGGGCATCCCGATCGGCTCGCGCGGCGGTGCAGGCATCTCGATCGGCGGCACGCTGCCCTTTCCAGCCAAGGCGCCTGAGCCGGCTGCATCAGCCCCTTCAGCGGCGCAAAAGTGATGCCTCAGCCTGCTGCGACCTCGGCGTCAGAGTCACAGCCCCGGCCAGCCGCAATCCAACGTCGCGCAAGCCCACCGAGCCACGGCACACTCGCCAGGCCACAGCGGTAGTGCGCGGCGACGGGCTGCCAGCGCAAGGCCGCGCAAGCGCCGCGGCGGCGGCCGGTCACCAATACGCCGACCGGGCAGGGCTCCGACAGGCAGCAGACGCCACATCCGTTGCAGACTGCGCCCAACGCCGGCTTGGACGGGGCTGACGCAGAAATCTGGATCACTCGGGCACGCACCCGATCATCCTGTCGCATGCCGTGGCCTGCGATCGCTCAAACAGCCAGCGCTTCCTGCCCCTGCCGACAGGTTCTGCTGCAAGGCAAGGGTGCTAAAGTGCCCAGGTCGAAGTGAATTGGTCCTTCCCGTCCCCTTGCCGGCGCTCATGCGGAGCAGCGCAGCAAGGCGGCAATGCTAGTCCGCCTACCGGTGAAGCCGGGTCGCGGAAGGTTGTGTAACCCACACGAAGCCGCGCAGACCGCGGCGAAAGGTGAGCGAAGATGATGCAGCAAAGCAGGTCGAACTCGTACCTGTTCGGAGGCAATGCCCCGTACGTCGAAGAGCTCTACGAGGCCTATCTCGACAACCCCGGCTCGGTCCCCGAGACCTGGCGCGCCTACTTCGACAACCTGCAGAACGTGGCGGCCACCGATGGCAGCGAGCGACGCGATGTGGCGCATGCGCCGGTGGTCGAGTCCTTCGCCCAGCGCGCCAAGGCCAACGCATTCGCCAGCAAGGCCAGCAGCACCGATCTGGCGATCGCCCGCAAACAGGTCCATGTTCAGTCCCTGATCGCGGCGTACCGGTTTCTGGGTTCGCGCTGGGCCGACCTCGACCCGCTGAAGCGCACCGAGCGACCGAAGATTCCCGAACTCGAGCCGGCGTTCTATGACCTGTCCGAATCGGACATGGACATCACCTTCAGCGCCGCCAATACCTACTTCGGCGCCGAGCAGATGACCTTGCGCCAGGTGATGCAGGCGTTGCGCGAGACCTACTGCGGCACCATTGGCGCCGAGATCATGCACTGCACCGACCCCACCGAGAAGCGTTGGTGGCAGGAGCGCCTGGAGCGCGTGCGCAGCAAGCCGAGCTTCTCCCCCGACGAGAAGAAACACATCCTGGAGCGCTTGACGGCGGCCGAGGGGCTGGAGCGCTACCTGCACACCAAGTTCGTCGGCCAGAAGCGCTTCTCGCTCGAAGGCAGCGAGAGCTTCATTGCCTCGATGGACGAAGTGGTCCAGCGCGGCGGCGAGAAGGGCGTGCAGGAGATCGTCATCGGCATGGCCCACCGCGGCCGCCTGAACGTGCTGGTCAACACGCTGGGCAAGATGCCGGCCGACCTGTTCGCCGAGTTCGATCACACCGCCAAGGAAGACCTGCCGGCTGGCGACGTCAAGTACCACCAGGGTTTTTCCAGCGACATCTCGACGCCGGGCGGCGCCGTGCACCTGTCGCTGTCCTTCAATCCGTCGCACCTCGAGATCGTCAACCCGGTGGTCGAAGGCAGTGTCAAGGCGCGCCAGGAACGCCGCGCGGACCACGCCGGCGACCAGGTGCTGCCTGTGCTGGTGCACGGTGACGCGGCCTTCGCCGGCCAGGGCGTGGTGATGGAAACGCTGGCGCTGGCCCAGACCCGCGGCTACTACACCGGCGGCACCCTGCACCTGGTGATCAACAACCAGATCGGCTTCACCACCAGCGACCCGCGTGACTCACGCTCGACGCTGTATTGCACCGATGTTGTCAAGATGATCGAAGCGCCGGTGCTGCACGTGAATGGCGACGACCCGGAGGCCGTGGTCTTCTGCACCCAACTCGCGATGGACTACCGGCAGGAGTTCAACAAGGATGTCGTGGTCGACATCATCTGCTTCCGCAAGCTGGGGCACAACGAGCAGGACACGCCGAGCCTGACCCAACCCTTGATGTACAAGAAGATTGCGCAGCACCCCGGCACGCGCAGGCTCTACGGCGAAAAGCTGGTGGCGCAGAACGTACTCGGCGCCGACGGCCCCGACGACATGGTCAAGGCCTACCGCGCCGCGATGGATGCGGGCAAGCACACCGTCGACCCGGTGCTGACCAACTTCAAGAGCAAGTACGCGGTCGATTGGTCGCCCTACCTGAACCGCAAATGGACCGATGCGGCC
>JANNFB010000284.1:0-9699 GCA_031379365.1 Burkholderiales bacterium | reverse complement strand
TCGCCGCCGCCTCCACCGCAGCCGGCCACTACCAAGAGCATGGATGCCAGCGAGACAAGGGCAAGAGGGCGGTGCAAATTCATGATGTCAGTTCGGGCGAGGGTCGTTGGGGAGTGTTGGCGTGCCTTGAAGCGTCGCCAGTCGATTCAGCACGCGTGGCACATAGGCCTCGGTTTCAGCAAAGGGCGGGATGCGCCGGCCATGGCGCTCGACTGCGGCAGCGCCGGCGTTGTAGGCCGCCAGCGCGAGTCGGGTGTCCTGACCGAAGGCGTCCAGCAGGCTGCGCAGGTGGCGCGCGCCGGCGCTGATGTTCTGTTGCGCATCGAAGGCGTTGGTGACACCCAGGCTGCGGGCCGTGGCCGGCATCAACTGCATCAGGCCCTGGGCACCACGCCGTGAGACTGCCGCGTTCAGGTAGCCGGATTCCGTCGCGATCACGGCGTGCAGCAGGTTCGGGTCGAGCGCATTCTTCTGTGCAGCCTGGCGCACGATGGCATCGACCGCCACGGCCGCCGAGGGGGCTCGAAGGGGCGGCGCTGTCGGCGTTGTCGAAGTGAGCGGCGCAGCAATGATGATTGGGCGCGCGTCCCCCGCGGGCCGGTCTGTCAGGTGGATCGTGGCGCTGTCACCGACCAGCAGGTAGATGCCCGCGCGCTCTGCGGCTTGGCCGCCCACAGGCGGCAAAAAGCCGGCCAGGCCAAGCAGCAGGGATCGAAGGAGGGTGGACGGGAGCCACATGGTGCTTGGGCAGTGCCGATTCGCCGAAACAAACCATTACGCTAGCAGCGCCGTGTGACAGGCACATCACAGTGTTCGACGGTCCGCCGTCGCCGCGGGGGCTGTCTGGTCCCGTCGCAGGACGGGGGTGGGCCTCAGTGCAGGCGCTTGAAGCGCAGGCGGTCGATCAGGCGTTCGTCGCCCACGCGAATGTGGTGCTCGGCGGTGATTTCGACCCAACCTCGGGCCGCCATCGCCTTCAGCTCATGCGCCGCAGCGTCATACACATAGGGATTCTCGAGCGCGTTGCCGGCGCGAGGGAGCTCCTGTTCGACGCCGAAGCAGGAATCCAAGTAAAACGACTGAGCCAGGGTGCGCATCGCCGCATATTACAGCTTTGCGGCGTGGGCGGGGCCCATTCGGGCCATGGGCACTCGTGCGCCGGGCATGTGCGCCAGCGCCAGGCTGATCCACACGGCCACGCTGAAGTAGAGCGACATCCACAGCACCTCGCTGCGCCAGTCTTCCCAGCGGTGCGAGACGGTCCAGCGGCCGGAGACATCGGCGAACCCTTGCGCGAGGCTCATGTACTGGCGGCCCATCGCTTCGTCCGCCAACCAGCGCGACCAGTACATCGGTACGTCGACCAGGAACATGTAGCCCACGTAGGCCAGCCCCGCGACGCACCACAGCGCCAGCGCCCGCCGCTGCGGCCGCGCGCAGCGCGGCCAGAGGGGGGCCAGGCTGGCCAGGAACAGTGCCGCGCACAGGCCCCAGAGTGACTCCTCGACCACATGGCCGATGTTCGAGGTTGTCAGGACGGCGTACCAGGAGAACGTCTCTGCCACCGCGATCAGGGGCACCAGCAGCCAAGCACAGACCATGCCGATCGAGCTGCCGGCGTCAAGCGACACCCGTCGCAGCAGCAGCGCCCACTGCGCAGCAAAACAAAGTTCGGCCAGCGTGGCGACCGAGCGCCCCACCACGACGCTGGACAGCCATGAGTCGAAGAGGCACAGGCGTGGGACGTCATAGACCGGCACGAAGGACCGGAAGGCACACCCAAGGACATAGCCGGCAGAAAGCAGCAACTGCAGTCGACGTTCTGCGTGGGCATCGGCCGAGAGCCGGGCGCGGCCTCGCGCCACCGCACTGGCCGACACAAGCCAGGCTGCCATGTTCAAGCCGGCCACCGTGCAGAGCACGGCCCACCACGAAAAGACTTCGGTTGACATCGCCGGTCCATGTTGACATGACGATTTCATGACGCCATCCCCTGATTGACCTGATCTCATCGGACTGATCTGAACGGATTGATCCGAATAGACTAAGCAGAACGGACTGATCCGAACGGACGACTCTGCAAGCGCCGATCGGCAACCGTCACGGCGCGATCACACTGTGCCGCCAGACTCAAGGTATGCCGCCTGGTTTCAGCCTGCTGATCGCGGCACAGTTCGTGTCGGCTCTGGCCGACAACGCCCTGCTCATCGTCACCATCGCGGCGTTGCAGGAGCAAGGCGAGCCGGGATGGTGGGCGCCGCTGCTCAAGTTCGGCTTCACGCTCTCCTACGTGTTCCTGGCGCCGCTGGTCGGGCCTCTGGCCGACGCTTGGCCAAAAGCGCGCCTGATGGCCTGGATGAACGGTGTCAAGGTGCTCGGTGTTCTGGCCCTGCTGGCCCACGCACATCCGGTCCTCGCCTTCTCCGTCGTCGGTCTCGGGGCCGCGGCTTACGCGCCGGCCAAGTATGGGTTGGTCACGGAACTCGTGCCTGCGCAGCGCTTGGTGGCGGCCAACGCCTGGCTGGAGGTCTCGGTGGTGTGCGCGGCCCTGCTTGGCACGGTGCTGGGTGGCTTGCTCGTCAGCCCGTGGCTGCTGGGTTCAGCGGTGGCGCAGACCGGGCGCGGCTGGTTCGATGGCCTTGGGGCGGCCCCCGCCAGCGCGCTCAGCGCGTCGCTCGTCGCCCTGCTGTCGGTGTACGCCCTGGCCGGTCTGCTCAACCTGGGCGTGCCCGACAGCGGGGCCCGGTACGCACGGCGCCCGGTTCATCCGGTGGCCGTGGTGCAGGATTTCTGGCGCGCCAATCTGACGCTCTGGCGCGACCGCGACGGCGGCTTGTCGATGGCCGTGACGACGATCTTCTGGGGCGTCGGCGCCACCTTGCAGTTCGCGGTCCTGCGCTGGGCGGTCGACCGGCTGGGCCTGCCGCTGGATCAGGCGGCCTACCTGCAGGCGGCGGTCGCAGTGGGCGTGGTGGCCGGCGCGGCCGCCGCTGGCCGCTGGGTGCCATTGTCAAGGGCGCGCCGGATGCTCTGGGCCGGTGTTGCGCTGGGCCTGGCGATGCCCTTGCTCGCCTCGACCACGCAACTCGCGCTCGCGATTCCCTTGCTGGCGGCCGTGGGCCTGGTGGGCGGCCTGTTGGTGGTGCCACTGAATGCCCTGTTGCAGCACCGCGGTTGCGTCTTGCTGAGTGCCGGTCGTTCGATCGCCGTCCAGGGCTTCAACGAGAACGCCAGCGTGCTGGTGATGTTGGCGCTCTACGCGGGCCTGATCGCCTTTGATGTCGCGATTGTTCCGTTGCTCTGCGGCTTTGGCCTGTTGATCGCTGCAGCGATGGCTGGGCTGATGTGGCAGGCCCGAGGCTCAGCCGATGACCGGGCCCGCAGCCACCAAACCCTCGTCGGCGAACAGGTCGGTTTCGCGGATCACACGGCACAGGGTGGCCTCAAACCGCGCCACGATCGCATTCCAGCTGAGTGATGCGACGCTGATGCGCGCCGCCGTGCCCATGCGGGCGCGCAGCACCGGGTCAGCGGCCAGCGCCAGGGCAGCGCGAACATAGGCTGCCGAGTCTGCGTAGGGCACCAAGGCGCCGTTATCGCCATCGCGAATGAGTTGCGCGGCTGCGGCGTGGTCGAAGGCCACCACCGCCAGGCCGCTGGCCAGGGCTTCCGTGGTCACGTTGCCGAAGGTTTCGGTCAGGCTGGGAAACAGCAACAGGTCGGCCGACGCGTAGTGCGCCGCGAGATCGTCGCCACTGCGCTGCCCTGCGAAGATCGCTTCGGGGTGCTCGGTTTGCAGCGCGCCGCGCAAGGGACCTTCGCCGACGAAAACCAGCTTCGCGCCGGCGTCAGCGCGGCGGATTTCGCGCCACGCTGCGCTCAGCGCCGACAAGTTCTTCTCTGGCGCCAGGCGTCCGATGCACACCACGACAAGATCGCTCGGCGCCGCACCCCACTGTTCGCGCAATGACTGGCTGCGTTGCTGCGGTGAGAAGCGCACGGTGTCGACCCCGCGCGACACCACGGTCAAGCCGCGAAAACCATCGCGCTCGAGTTCACGCCGCAGGGCCTCGGTGGGCACCATGGTGCACTGGGTGTGGTTATGGAACTTGCGCAGGTAGGCCATGATCGGCTTGTGCAGCCAGCCCAGACCGTAGTGCCTGCTGTAGGCATGGAAGTTGGTGCGGAAGTCTGACGTCACGGGCAGCTTGAGTTGGCGCGCCGCTTGCAAGGCCGACCAGCCCAGCGGGCCCTCGGTGGCAATGTGCACGATGTCGGGCCGATGCCTTGACCAGCGCTGCACGAGCACCCCCTTGGCCGGCAGGCCCAGACGCAGATTCGGGTAGCGCGGAATCGGCATGCCGCGCATCAGCACCTCGTGAAAACCATGCCCTTGGCCCGCGGCCTCGTGGCGGTCCTGGCGCGGGCGGATCAGCTCGACCGAGTGATTGCGCCGTTGCAGGCCCTCGACCACGCAGGCCAGTGTCAGTGCCACTCCGTTGACTTCAGGCGGATAGGTCTCCGTGACGCAGGCCACTCGCAGCGAGCGCTGGGAGGCCGGGAACCTGTCCACCACGATCGCTGCTGCATCGATTGAGTCCATGCGCCGATGCTGCCAGCGCCACAAAACAGTTGCATGACGGCTGTGTGGCAGTTTCGACACCGTGCCGTCACGCAAGCTTCACGTTCGACAGTCATCATGGATTCACGCGGGCGTTGGGTCGAGCCTGCCCACCCGCATCCATCGAGAGAGGATCACTGTGCGCGAACTGCTCAATGAACTTGCCACGCAGCGCTGGGACGACCATCGCTACTACCACCACAGCCGCATCAACCAATCGCTGCACTTGTTGAGTGCGGTCAGCTTCGTCGTCGCCTACGGTCTGCTGTTCGTCGACCCGGCGCTGGCGGCCATCCTGGCCTGGTGCGTGTCCATGACCAGCCGCCAGGCGGGCCACTTCTTCTTCGAGCCGCGCGGCTACGACCACATCAACCAGGCCACCGACGCCCACAAAGAAGCTATCAAGATCGGCTACAACATCCAGCGCAAGATCGTGCTGATGGCGGTTTGGGTGGCGATCCCCGTCGTGCTCTGGCTGGCACCGGGCCTGTTCGGCCTCATCGAGCCTGCCAGCTCTCTGCGTGGCTTCATCCACGACGTCGGCATCGCCTGGCTGTCTCTCGGCGTGGGTGGCCTGCTGTTTCGGGTCGGCCAGTTGTGGGTCCAGAAGAACCTGCTGACCGGGCTGGTCTGGGCCGGCAAGATCATCACCGACCCCTTCCACGACATCATGCTTTACCGCAAGGCCCCGCTCTATCTGTTGCGCGGCGAACTGATCGATCCGATGCCGCACGTGCAGCACCGTTGATCGAGGTCTCAGAGGTATTGGCGCAAGAACTCGCGCAAGATGCCGCGGCGGATCGTTTTGTTGGTCTGAGCAGCGTCCTGCCACCACCAGCCGTCAGCCTGCATGGCCTGGGCGGCTGCAACGAAGCGATGGAGCACGGCCTCGAAGTCGTCGTCTGCGTAGTTCAGGCTGAAGATCAGCCGGCCGGTGCCGACCCAGCTCAGCGCCAGGCCCTCGGCGCGCAAGTAGAACTGCAGCATCCAGTTGTAGCGCGACGGCTGGTCGTAGGTGATGGTCCAGATCGACGACAGGTTCGCCGCCCGCACCGGCAGGCCGGCCTCGGTCATGCGTTGATTGAAGCGCGCCGCACGGCTGTTCCAGCGTTCGTCCAGACCGCTGTAGAGCGCCTGCACCGCCGGCCGCTCGAGCCGGTCGAGGAAGGCCTTCATGGCGCCCATCACGTAGGGATGGGCGTTGAAGGTGCCACGGGCAAAGCAGATGTCGGCCGGCCGGTCTTCGCGAAAGCGCTTCATGAATCGGCTGCGGCCGCAGACCACGCCGACCGGCAGTCCGCCGCCCAAGGTCTTGCCGTAAGTAACCATGTCGGCCTGGACGCCGAAGTACTCCTGGGCGCCGCCGGGTGCAAGCCGAAAGCCGACGAAGACCTCGTCGAAGATCAGCACGATGCCGCGGGCGGTGCAGACCTCACGCAACTGCTGCAGCCAGCGCGTGTAGGCCGCGCGATCGAAGCCACCGCCCCGGCTGCTGTCGACCAGGGACGAGTCGCCCGCCGCGCCGGCATTCGGGTGCAAGGCCTGCAACGGGTTGACCAGCACGCAGGCAATGTCGCGCCGGGTTCGCAGCACACCCAGGCTGCGTTCGCTCATCTCCGACAGGGTGTAGGTCTGGCGTGGCGGCAACGGGTTGCCCGGGCCGGGCTGCACGTCTTCCCACCAGCCGTGGTAGGCGCCGCAGAAGCGCACCAGGTGGCTGCGCCGCGTGTGATAGCGCGCCAGTCGCACCGCCTGCATCACGGCCTCGGTGCCCGACATGTGGAAGGACACTTCGTCCAGGCCGGACAGGGCCTTGAGCCGCTGCACGTTGTCGAGCACGCAGGGGTGGTAGGCGCCGAGCACAGGGCCGAGCTCGCGCACCCGCGCCGCGCCTTCGTCGATGCACTCTTTATAGAAGTCGTTGCCGAACAGGTTGACGCCGTAGGAGCCCGTCAGGTCGTAGAAGACATTGCCGTCGAGGTCCTTGATGGTGACGCCGGCGGTGCCTTCGACGAATGCGCCCACCTTCAGCCGTTCACGCACATAGGGGCTGTACTGGAAGGGGACGCGGTAGCTGCCGGTGAACTGCAGGTCGGAGATGACGCCGCGCGCAAGGGTCGTGAAGGCCACGCTGCGCGCATAGCGCTGGGAGTAGAGGGCGGCCAACCGGTCGAACCCGGCGCGCCGCTGCGCAGCCACCTCGGCCGGGGCGCCATCCGAGGCGAAGACGCGCGCCTCATCGTAGGCATAGCCCGGCACCCAGCCCGCCACACGCTTGGCCATGCGCGAGTGACCCGTGAGGGACGGGTGCTTGGCGCGCGACAGCGCCAGACGCTGCACTGCGCGCGGCAAGGTCAAGGCCAGAGCCGCCAGCGCAACGGCGGTCATCGGGATGGAGGGGTCCATGTAGAGATCCTTGTGATGAGTCAGCGATATGTACCCCTCTGAATTGACAAGCCGATGAAATGAACCCACTGCGACGCCTGCTTCAACAAGAAGATCTCAACTTCCTGCTCACCAACCGCGTGCCACGGATTGCGCTGACGCACCTGATGGGCTGGTACAGCCACCTGCGCCTGCCCTGGCTGACCCGTGCCTCGATCGCGGTCTGGCGTTGCTTCACCGATCTGGACCTGCGCGAGTCGCGCAGCCAGCGCTTCACCAGCCTGCACGACTGCTTCACCCGCGAACTGGTGCCGGGGGCGCGGCCGATCGCCCGGGATCCTGCGGTGCTGGCCAGCCCCTGTGATGCCATCGTCGGGGCGTGTGGCCAGGTCGTGGACGGCCTGCTCTACCAGGTCAAGGGCTCGCCCTACCGCATCGAAGACCTGTTCGGCCCGTCGCAAGACACGGCCCCATTCCGCGACGGCAGCTTCGTCACCCTGCGCCTGACGTCGAGCATGTACCACCGCTTCCACGCGCCGCACGACTGCGAGGTCGAGCACGTGACCTACCTCAGCGGCGACACCTGGAACGTCAATCCGATCGCTCTGGCCCGTGTCGAGCGGCTGTTCTGCCGCAATGAGCGTGCCGTCTTGCGTGCCCGGCTGTCGCAAGGCGGCCAGCCGATCGCACTGGTGCCGGTGGCGGCGATCCTTGTGGCCAGCATCCGGCTGCACTTCCTCGATGTCCTGCTGCATCTGCGCTACCGCGGCCCCCACGAGATCCCGGTGCGCGCCCAGTTCGTCAAGGGGCAGGAGATGGGCTGGTTCGAGCACGGCTCGACCATCATCGTGTTCACACCGCCGGGCTTTGCGCTGTGTGACGGGATCGAGACGGGCACACGGATCCGGATGGGCCAGGCTTTGCTGTCGATTCACGCGCCAGTCACATCGGCCGCGCAGCATCGCGAACCACCATGACCGTGATCGACCTCGTGTACTTCAACGCTGGCGGCGGCCACCGTGCCGCGGCGCTGGCCTTGCGTGACGTGATCCAGGCCCAGCAGCGGCCCTGGCAGGTGCGGCTGGTGAACCTGTTCGAAGTGCTCGATCCGTCGGGCCGCTTCAACCGAATCGCCGGATTCGCGCCCGAAGACTTCTACAACCTGCGCCTGGCTCGGGGCTGGACCGTCGGGCTGAAGCAGGAGTTGAAGCTGCTGCAAGGCATGATCCGCTTCGGTCATGCGGCGATGGTGCGCACGTTGCAACAGCATTGGCTGACCAGCGAGCCCGATCTCGTGGTGTCGCTGGTGCCGAACTTCAATCGCGCGCTGTATGAATCGGTGACGTCCACGTTGCCGGGTGTGCCTTACGTGACGGTCATGACCGACATGGCCGACCACCCGCCTCACTTCTGGATCGAACCCGGGCAAGACCAGCACCTGGTCTGCGGCACGCCCCGCGCCGTGGCCCAGGCCCGCCAGGCAGGCTACACCGAGGGGCAGATCTCGCAGACCAGTGGCATGGTCCTGCGGCCCGCGTTCTATGAGCCGGTGACGCTGGACCGCGACGCCGCGCTGAAAGGCCTCGGCCTCGATCCTCGGCGTCGGACCGGCTTGGTGATGTTCGGCGGCCAGGGCTCGTCGCAGATGTTGCGCATTGCCAGCGACCTGGCGGATCAGCAACTGATCCTGATGTGCGGCCACAACGCGCTCCTGGCGGAGCGGCTGAAGGCGCAGTCCGTGCGCGGCGGGCAGGCCGTGGTCGGCTTCACGCCCGACGTCATGCGCTACATGCACCTGGCCGACTACTTCATCGGCAAGCCGGGCCCGGGCTGCCTGAGCGAGGCGGTACAGATGGGTCTGCCTGTGGTGACTTTCCGCAACGCGTCGACCATGCCGCAGGAGCGCTACAACACCGAGTGGGTCACCGACAGCGGCGTCGGCGTGGTGCTGAAGTCCATGCGCGAATTGCCAGCGGCCGTCGCCGGCTTGCTGACGAGCCTGCCCGAGATGCAGGCCCGCGCACGTCGCCTGAACAACCGCGCACTGTTCGAGCTGCCCGAGATCCTGGCCGCGCAACTGGCGGCAGCTTCTGCTCCGGCAGCCACACACGTGTCATCAAGCGCGGCTACCGTTGCGCCATGAGAATCACGGTCGTCGGTACGGGGTATGTGGGTCTGGTCACCGGGGCCTGCCTGGCCAACGTCGGCAACGACGTGCTTTGCGTCGATCTCGACGCCAGCAAAGTGGCCCAGTTGCGTGACGGCCTGGTGCCGATCTACGAGCCCGGGCTGCAGGATATCGTGCGGCGCAACCTCACTGCCGGTCGGCTGCGCTTCACCACCGATGTGGCTGAGGGCGCGCGCTTTGGCCGGCTGCAGTTCATCGCGGTGGGCACGCCGCCCGATGAAGACGGATCGGCCGACCTGTCTTACGTCTTGGCTGCGGCGCGGTCGATCGGCGAGCACATGGACGGCGAGCGCATCGTCATCGACAAGAGCACCGTGCCGGTCGGCACCGCCGCCCGCGTGCACGAAACCATTGCCGCCGCGCTGGCCGCACGCGGTGAGTCCCACGCCTTCAGCGTCGTGTCCAACCCCGAGTTCCTGAAGGAAGGCGCGGCGGTCGAGGACTTCACGCGGCCCGACCGCATCGTGATCGGCTCGGACGACGCCGGTGCTACCGCCGTGATGCG
>JANNFB010000261.1:0-3255 GCA_031379365.1 Burkholderiales bacterium | reverse complement strand
GGGCTGCCTTTCTTCGCGCCCGAGATGTTCCGCAGTGTCGAGGTGGCCGACCCGCTGCGCACCAAGCAGTTGAAGGCCGGCCTGACGCAGCTCGGCGAGGAAGGCGCGATCCAGGTCTTCCGCCCCGTGGCCGGCAGCGTGCTGCTGCTCGGCGCCGTCGGCCAGCTGCAGTTCGAAGTCGTCGCCCACCGCCTCGAGCACGAGTACGGCTGCAAGGCGCGTGTGATGCCCAGCCGCTTCCAGATCGCGCGCTGGGTCACCTGCCCCGAGGAGAACGGCGGCGCCAAGGAGCTGGCCCGCTTCATCGACGCCAACGCCCACCGCGTGGCCTACGACGCGGTCGACGCGCCGACCCTGCTGGTGGAGTACTCGCCCGAGTTGCGCGCCATCGAAGCCAACTGGCCGAAGATCAAGTTCCATGCCCTGCGCGAGCATGCGGGGCTGGTGTTTCAGAAGAAACTGGAAGGCTGACCATGAGCGTGAATCTGAAGAAGCCCGGCGCGGCCGCCGTGCCGGTGCACCTGATCGACCGCGCCTCGTTCGCCAAGCGCAGCGCCAAGCTGCCAGCCGCCACGCGGCGCTGGCTGGCCACGCTGGGCTTCGACGGCAAGCCCGACACGCATGCCCTGCTGGCCGACGCCACCGGCCGTCTGCGCGCGGTGTGGGCAGGGGTGCACACGGTGCAGCACCCCTTCGCCCTGGCCAGCCTGCCGCGCGCCTTGCCGCCCGGCCGCTACCGGCTCGGCAACGAGGGCCTGGCCGCCGACGAACAAGCTGCGGCGCTGTCGTGGGAACTCGGCAGTTATGTCTTCGACCTGTACAAGCCGGCCCGGCGCGAAGCCGCCGAGTTGATGCTGGCGCCGAGCCCTGCCGCCACGCGCGGCCTGTTGATGGCTGCGGCGATCGCGGCCACGCGCGACCTGGTCAATACCCCCGCCGAGCACATGGGGCCGGCCGAGCTGGCCGAAGTCGCGCGCATGGTGGCCGAGCAACATGGCGCGAGCTTCAAGCAAACCGTGGGCGAGGCCTTGCTAAAGGCCGGCTTCCCCGCCGTGCATGCGGTGGGCCGCGCTTCGACCCGGGCGCCGCGTGTGATCGAGTTGAACTGGGGCAAGGCAGGCAACCCGAAGCTCACCCTCGTTGGCAAAGGCGTGTGTTTCGATTCCGGCGGCCTGGACATCAAGGGCGCCGACGGCATGCGCCTGATGAAGAAAGACATGGGCGGTGCGGCCAACGTACTCGGCCTGGCCTCGCTGGTGATGGCGCTGAAGCTGCCGGTGCGCCTGCAGGTGCTGATCCCGGCGGTGGACAACGCCATCGCCGGCAATGCCTACCGGCCCGGCGACGTGATCAAGACGCGCAGCGGCCTGCACATCGAGATCGGCAACACCGACGCGGAAGGCCGCGTGATCCTGTGCGACGCTCTGGCCTATGGCGCCGAAGGCCGGCCGGAGCTGATGATCGACATGGCCACGCTCACGGGCGCTGCGCGCGTTGCCCTCGGCCAGCAACTGCCGGCCCTGTTCTGCCGCCGCATGGATCTGGCCCGCGCGCTGGTGGATGGCGGCCTGGCGCTGCACGACCCACTCTGGCACTTGCCGCTGTGGCCCGACTACCACGGCGGCATCGAGAGCGACATCGCCGACATCGTCAACACCGGGCGCAGCCAGCTCGGCGGCGCCATCAACGCGGCCAACTTCCTGGCCGACTTCGTGCCGGCGGCCATCGATTGGCTGCACATCGACCTCTCGGCCTGGAACGACAGTGCGCGCCCGGGCCGACCGGTGGGCGGCGAGGCCCAGACCGTGCGCACCTTGCTGGCCTACCTGGAGTCGCGCTTCAGTCCTGCCTGAGCGCCGTGCCGTGAGCCGCCTGCCGCTCTACCTCGACCTGATTCGCTGGAACCGCCCGGCGGGCTGGCTGCTGTTGTTGTGGCCGACGCTCTCGGCCCTGTGGATTGCCGCCGATGGCTTTCCGGGTTGGCATCTGCTGGCCGTGTTCGTGTTCGGCACCATCCTGATGCGCAGCGCAGGTTGCTGCATCAACGATGTGGCGGATCGCGACTTCGACCGCCATGTCGAGCGCACAGCGCAGCGCCCGGTGACCCGTGGTGCGCTGTCGGTCAAGGAGGCGCTGGGCGTCGGCGCCGTGCTGGCCTTGGCGGCGTTCGGGCTGGTGCTGACGACCAACGCACCCGCGGTCGCCCTGTCCTTCGTCGCCCTGGCCGTCACCCTGGCCTACCCCTACGCCAAGCGCGTCGTGTCGATGCCGCAGGCCGTCCTCGGCGTGGCCTTCAGCTTCGGCATCCCGATGGCCTTCGCTGCCGTGCAGGGCGGCAACGCGTGGACGCTCGAGGCCCTGCGCGCCGCCCTGCCCTGGCCCGCCTGGGCCCTGCTGGCCTCGAACCTGTTCTGGGTGTTGGCCTACGACACCGAATACGCCATGGTCGACCGCGACGACGACGTGAGGATCGGCATGAAAACCTCCGCCATCACCCTGGGCCGCTTCGATGTTGCCGGCGTGATGGCCTGCTACGCGCTCTACCTGCTCACCTGGGCCCTGCTCGGTCGCGCGCTCGGTCTGGGTGCGTGGTTCCTGGCCGGCATCGCGGTGGCCACGGCGCAGGCCTTGTGGCACTTCAGCTTGATCCGCGGCCGCACGCGCGCGGGTTGCTTCAAGGCCTTCCGCCTGAACCATTGGCTCGGCTTCGCGGTCTTTGCAGGGACTGTGCTGGATTGGGCGTTTCGCTGACTACGTGAAAGCTCGCGTGCCGGCACGCAGTTTCGGTTGATAGCATCGCCCGCCACGCTTCACACAGTGGAAGCGCCGGCGCCCATCAACCCACCGAAAGTCCTCAGATGTACCAAGCTTCCACCCAGCACAGATCCTCGCGTTCGATCGTTGCCGTCATGTCTATGGCACTGCTGTTCGCTGGCTGCGCAACCTCTTCAAAGGACATCACAGCGACCTATGTGTCGCCGCTGCAGTACCAGTCCTATGACTGCCAGCAGCTGCAGGCGGAAACCCAGCGCATCCAGGCTCGGGTCGTAGAACTCGGTGGCCGGCTTGATCAAGCGGCGTCGAACGACAAGGCCCTGGTGGGTGTGGGCATGATCCTGTTCTGGCCCGCGCTGTTCGCCCTGGGCGGCACCAAGCAGCAGGAAGCCGAGTACGGGCGTTTGCGCGGCGAGTACGACGCCGTTGCCCAAACCAGTATTCAGAAGAAGTGCGCCGTTGGCACCACAGCGGCGGCGG
>JANNFB010000228.1:0-10452 GCA_031379365.1 Burkholderiales bacterium | reverse complement strand
CAGCCTCATTCTTTTCTTCCTCTGGATTCTTGGGGCGCCCCCGCCCCCCCCCGGCCGCCGGGCCCCCCCCGACGCTTTTTCTGATTCTGAAGAACACCTAAGACCTGGAGGGAATGCGATGCAAAGCCTGCTGCTGCAAGTCGACCGCATGTCGACCTGGCTTGGCCAATTGTTCGCCTGGCTCATCGTTACGCTCACGCTGATGATCAGCTGGGAAGTGTTCTCGCGCTATGCCCTGAACAGCCCACACGATTGGGCACTCGACGCCCAGATCATCATGTACGGCAGCCTGATCATGATGGCCGGCGCCTACACCCTGGCCAAGAACGGCCATGTGCGCGGTGATGTGCTGTACGGCTTCTTCATGCCGCGCACCCAGGCCACGCTCGACCTGATCCTGTACTTCCTGTTCTTCATGCCCGGCGTCGTGGCCCTGACGTGGGCCGGCTGGATCTTTGCCAACGAGTCGCTGGCGATCCGCGAGAGCACCTTCTCGGCCACTCCCCTGCCGCTTTACCCCTTCAAGTTCGTGATCCCTCTGGCCGGCGGCATGTTGCTGCTGCAAGGTTGCGTCGAGATCGTGCGTTGCGTGCTGTGCATCCGTGACGGTGCCTGGCCGTCACGCGAGCAGGACGTCGAGGAAGTCGACGTCGAGAAACTCAAGGCCATGGTCCACGTCAAGGACGAAGACATCGCTGCCCTGGACAAGTACGTCGCACCCCACGGAGCCGTCAAGTGAAGATTCGCAAGGAACTCTGGTTCGGCTTCATCCTCATGGCGATCATCATCGCCGGCACACTGCTGATGCTGCTGATGGCGCCCAAGGTCACCAATGGCCATCTCGGGTTGATGATGTTGGCGCTGGTGGTCGTGGCCATCATGCTCGGCTTCCCGACCGCCTTCACGCTGATGGGCATGGGCATGATCTTCACCTGGATCGCCTATGAGGAGAACACGAGCAAGACGCTCACGCTGATGGTCCAGGCGGCCTTCAAGGTGATGGGCAACGATGTCCTGATCTCGATCCCGCTGTTCGTCTTCATGGGCTACCTGGTCGAACGCGCCAACCTGATCGAGAAGTTGTTCAAGAGCCTGCACCTGGACAAGGAGCGCGTGCAGGGATCGCTGGCGGTGGCCACCATCTTCACCTGCGCCGTGTTCGCCACGGCCACCGGCATCGTCGGTGCCGTCGTGACGCTGATGGGCCTGCTGGCGCTGCCGCAGATGCTCAAAGGCGGCTACGACGTGCGCGTCTCGGCTGGCGCGATCACCGCCGGCGGTTGCCTGGGCATCCTGATCCCGCCCAGCGTGATGCTCATCGTCTACGGCGCCACGGCCGGCGTGTCGGTCGTGCAGTTGTACGCCGGCGCCTTCTTCCCCGGGTTGATGCTGGCTGGTTTGTATGTGGTCTATGTCGTGGTGCTGGCCAAGATCAAGCCCAGCTTGATGCCGCCACTGTCGGCTGCCGACCGCTTCGTCACCCTGCCGGCGATGACCGCGCCGATCTCGCAGGCCATCTCCAACACCGCCCTTCCGGCACTGTTGCGCGCGCTCAAGGGTCGGCGCAATCTCGATGTGCCGACGAACCACATCCTCAAGCAGCTGGGCATCGCGTTGGTGCCGGCCGTGCTGTTTCTGCTAGCCACGGCCTTCAGCTGGAACAGCAACACAGCACCACCGGATTCTGCGGAGCTCGCCGACCGGGCGCGTGCCAGTGCCACAGTCCAGGCCGACGCGGCCGGTGGCGGCCTGCAGGCGCCCCCGGGCGTGGCGCAGGAGCCCCCTGAGGCCGAGAAGTCCGGCTTGTCCGAGCCGCCGGCGAGCGGCGGTCTGGCTGAGCCGCCCAGCGCGGGCGGCCTGGCTGAACCGCCGGGGGCGGCCGGTGGCCTGAAGGAACCGCCCGCCGAGGGTGGCGTGAAGGAAGCTGCAGGCACCGAAGCTGCGAAAGAGCCGGCCCCCGCCAACGCGGGCGTGCAGGAACCGCCCGGTGCCAGTGCAGCCCCGACGGCACCGGCGGAACGCACACCGCCCACGCGCGGCTGGTGGATCGGCGTGGGCGTCGGCGCCCTGGCGCTGGTGGGCTTCTATGCCATGCTGAGCTTCCAGCGCCTTGAAATCTTCAAGATGCTGCTGAGCAGTTTCTTCCCCTTGCTGGTGCTGATCCTGGCCGTGCTCGGCTCGATCGTGATGGGACTGGCGACACCCACGGAGGCGGCAGCCGTCGGCGCGTTCGGTGGTTTCGTGCTGGCCCTGGCTTACCGCCAGTTCAACCTGACGATGCTCAAGGAGAGCGTCTTCCTCACTGCCAAGACCAGTGCCATGGTCTGCTGGCTCTTCGTCGGCTCGGCCATCTTCTCTGCTGCCTTCGCGCTGCTCGGTGGCCAGGAGCTGGTGGAGAAGTGGGTGATGTCGATGAACCTCACCAAGACCGAGTTCCTGGTCCTGAGCCAGGTCATCATCTTCGTCCTGGGCTGGCCGCTGGAGTGGACCGAGATCATCGTCATCTTCATGCCCATCTTCATCCCGCTGTTGGACAACTTCGGTGTCGACCCGCTGTTCTTCGGCCTGCTGGTGGCGCTGAACCTGCAGACCGCCTTCCTCAGCCCGCCAGTGGCCATGGCCGCGTTCTACCTGAAGGGGGTGAGCCCGCCGCACGTGACGCTGAATCAGATCTTTGCCGGCATGCTGCCTTTCATGGGCATCCAGGTGCTGGCCATCGTGCTGCTCTACCAGTTCCCGGCCATCGGGTTGTGGCTGCCCCAGGTGCTCTACAAGTGAGGCATCCCGCGCTCGACGGCCTGACGGTCTTCGAGCGCGGCTGGCTGTCGTCGAACAACCTGTTGCTGCACGGCGGCGAGGGCGCAAACGCGACTCTGATCGACACCGGCCATGTTGCGCATGCCGACCAGACTCTCGCCTTGGTGCGACAGGCCTTGCGGCCGGGGCAGACGCTGGCGCGCATCGTCAACACCCACCTGCATTCCGACCACTGCGGCGGCAACGCCGCGCTGCAGCGCGCGTTCGGCGCCCGCATCGTGATCCCGCCCGGCGATGCCGACGCGGTCGCGCAATGGGACGAAGCGCGGTTGACCTACCGACTGACGGGCCAGCGCTGCGAGCGCTTCGCGTTCGATGCGCTGCTGCGCCCCGGTGAGTCGTTGGAGGCTGGCGGGCGAATCTGGCAGGCCCACGCTGCGCCGGGGCATGACACCCATTCGCTGATCCTGTTCGATGCCCAATACGGTGTGCTGGTTTCGGCCGACGCGCTGTGGGGAAACGGCTTCGGCGTGGTGTTCCCGGAACTCGACGGTGTTGATGCCTTCGATGAGGTGGCGGCCACCCTGGACCTGATCGAAGCGCTCGATGCGCGGCTGGTGGTGCCGGGCCACGGCGCGCCCTTTTGCGACATTGCCGCCGCCCTGCAACGCGCCCGGTCTCGTTTGGCTGCCTTTCGCGCCGAGCCCACACGCCACGCGCGACATGGCATCAAGGCCCTGGCCAAGTACCACTTGCTTGAGGTCGGCAGCCAGCCCGTGGCCGAGCTGCAGGCCTGGTTCGGGGCGACCCCGATCGCGCAACAGGTGTGGCACCGCCTGGGCTGCCCGGCCGGCGCGGCCGCGGCCTGGGGCGCGCAGCTGCTGGACGAGCTTGCAGCCCAGGGCGCCCTGGTGGTACGCGATGGCGTGGCCCACAACGCCTGAGGCTCCTGGGCGGCGGCGGCGACGCCGGCGCCAGAAGATTCCCTCTTAAGGGGGAGTGACGACCGGGTCGCGGCTGCGGATAGTCGGCACAGGTCCTGCGTCGGGCCGCCGCAGTACCCGCACCATGCCCTCGTCCGCCCCCCGCAAGCCCTCCGCGTCCGTGCCCAGCCAGGCCCCGATATGGGACCCTGCCCACGGCGACAGCGATGGCGCCGACATCGGCAGTTCACCCTGGTGGCGCCTGGCGCTGGCGGCAGCCCTGGCTGTCGTCGCCATGGCAGCCACCGCCAGCCTGCTGGCCTGACGCCGCGCGCGCGCCATACCCGGCCGCACTTCGTCATCAACCGCTGCAGCCTGTCGGGCTGGCTGGGCAGCAGATCGCGTCGCCAGGGCGGGAGCGCAAGGTCCTGGCTACATTGGCGTCCACGGGCCCCACCCTCGGCCCCGCGACAAGCACCTCATGCCCCAAGCCCCGACCTCCCCCTCCGCCAGCTGGGCCGCTCGATTTGCCCCCCTGGTGCGCGCCTTCCACGCCTACGCCAACTGGCTGGTGTCGATCAGCTGGAAGCGCTTCATCGTGCTCTCGCTGCTGCTGCTCATCATCACGGCGATCCTGAAGGACCTGCCGCCCTTTACCTGGACCATGTCAGAGCGCATCGAGGACCGCCCGGCCCGGGTCAAGGTGGTGCCCAAACCCCCGGCGCCGCCCGCTGCTCCTTCCGCGCCCGGCAACGGCACGGAGAAGGCGCATAAACCCTTCATCAAGATCGACAAGGGTGCGCCCGGCAGCAAGGGCGACATCGAGATCCAGATCGGCGCCGACGGCATCCGCATCACACCGCGCGCGGCACCCGCCGCGGCCGCCGCGGTCGTAGCCGCAGCGTCGGCTGCTTCAGCGGCTGACGCCGTGGGGCGCGCAGTCCAGGCCCAGGCTTCGGCTGCTGCAGGCGGTATCCGCATCATCCTGCCGCCGGGCGCGACCAGCGATGCCGTCCGCGAAGCGGTCGAAGAAGCGCGCAAGGAGATCGAATCGGCCGTGGCCGAAGCCCGGCAGGACGCTGAGCAGGCCCGGCGCGACGCGGAGGAAGCGCGGCGCGACGCGCAAGCCGCGATTGACGAGATCGTGCATGTTGAAGACAAGCTCGGCACCCGGGTCACCCGCGTCAGCATCGGCGACGCGCTGCCAGAGCTCGCCTTCCTGTGGATCGTTGTCTCCATCATCATCAAGATCACCTACAAGGGCCAGTTGAAAGCGCAGCAGCAGGCGGCGCAGGCCACTGAAGTGGCCGAGTCTGAGCAGCTGCGGCGCCAGGTGGTCGAAGCCCGCATGGCCGCCATGCAGGCGCAGGTGGAGCCGCACTTCCTGTTCAACACCCTGGCCTCGATCGACCACCTGATCGAGACCGACCCACCGCGCGCCAGCACGATGCAGAAGAACCTCATCGCGTTGCTGCGGGCCTCGATGCCGACGATGCGCGAGGCCAACCAGGGCGGACCGCGCGACCTCGGGCGCGAGATGGCGGTGATCCGGCCCTACCTCGAGATCCTCAAGGTGCGCATGGAAGAGCGCCTGGCCACGCGCATCGACGTGCCCGACGGCCTGCTCTCAGCCGAGTTCCCCTCGATGATGATCCAGAGCCTGGTCGAGAACGCCATCAAACACGGGCTCGAGCCCAAGGCCGAGGGCGGCGAGCTGAGCATCAAGGCCGAGATCGTGCACGGCAAGCTGACGGTGACCGTGGCCGACACCGGCCTGGGTTTCGGACGCGCGGCCACCGCGGGCACCGGGGTCGGCCTGGCCAACATCCGCGAGCGCTTGGCGCTGCTGTATGGCGGCAAGGCCTCGCTCAGCGTCAACGAGAACCGGCCCAGCGGCACGGTGGTGACAATCGCCGTGCCGTACAGCACGGCCCATGCCGATACGGGAGCCTCCGCATGAGAAAACTCGGCTTGATCGCCCTGTGCAGTGTCGCCTTGGTCGCGCTCTTGGTCTCCATGCTCATCGCCGCTTACCTGGTGTGGGGCCTGCCGGAGGAGCTCGGCCGCGTGACCGTCAACGGCGAGCTGATCGATTTGCACGGCGCACACGCCGGGCACTGGATGCTGGCGACGCTGGGCATCCTGCTGGCGGCGATGATCGTCATCGTCATCGTGCCCAGCGTGGCCATCCTGGCTGTGATCGTTCCGATCACGCTCACCGCCGCGGGCTTGCTGCTGGCCGCCGTGGTGGTGGCGTTGCTGCTGTCGCCGCTGCTGCTGCTGGGTGCCTGGCTCTGGAAGCGGCGGCACAAGCCAGCCACAATTCAGGCATGAGCAACGTCACCGCCGCCCCCGTTCGCTGCGTCATTGCGGATGACGAACGCCTGATGCGCGAGCAGTTGCGTGCTCGCTTGACGGAAGTCTGGCCAGACCTGCAGATCGTCGCCGAAGCCAAGAACGGCACCGAGGCGGTTGCGCTGGTGGCCGAGCACCGGCCCGAGCTGGTTTTCCTCGACATCCGCATGCCGGGACTGACGGGCGTCGAAGCGGCGCGCCAGATCGCCCAGATGGACATCGAAGACGACGAGCTGCTGCCCGAGATCGTCTTCATCACCGCCTACGACCAGTACGCGGTCGAAGCCTTCGAGCAGGGCGTGGCCGACTACGTGCTCAAACCGGCCGAGCGCGAGCGCCTCGCGGTGACGGTCGAGCGGATCAAGAAGCGCCTGGCACTGCGCGACGCCGGCGAGGCGGGCAGCGGCGGTGGCGGCGCCCCGCTGCAACAGCTGCTGCACTCGCTGGCGGCAAAGATGAACCCGGCCGGCGGCGCGCCGAAGTACCTGCAGTGGATCCAGGCCACTGTCGGCCAGGCGATCCAGATGATTGCAGTCGACGAGGTGCTGTTCTTCATCAGCGACGAAAAGTACACGCGGGTGCAGACCGCGACGGTCGAAGCCTTGATCCGTAAGCCGATCAAGGAACTGGTCGACGAGGTCGATCCGCAGTTGTTCTGGCAGATTCACCGCAGCACCCTGGTCAACGCCAAGGCCATCGCCAATGTCACCCGCGATTTCCGCGGCCGCCAGATCGTGGCCGTGCGAGGCCACAACGAGAAGCTGGAAGTCAGCCGCAGCTACCTGGGACTGTTCAAGGGCATGTGAGGCTCAGTTCGGCTCGAACTTGATGATCTCGCCCGAGTCGCGCTTGAGGTAGAGCGCGTCGCCAGCCAAGCGCATCTCATTGCACGCCGCGGGCGACTTCTGCGGCTCGCTGCACAGTTTCGAGTCTTCGATGCGCCACTTGCCACTGTCGCTGAAGCTGCCGACGTTGATGTAGAAACTGCCTGCGGCCTGGTACTGCAGGCGCCAAGCAGCGCCGGCCGCTGTCTTGACCCTGAACACCTTGCCACTCACGCGTTGGCGCAGGTCGTCTGCCGCCAACGGCTTGGCATCGGCAGGAAACTCCAGCGGTACTGCGGGTGACTGGGCCAGCACGGCGCCGGCCGACATCGTCAGGGCCAGAGTGGCGAAGCGCAGCGTCAGCATGGCGGTGTCCAGAAGGATGTGGCGACGCTTCCATGCTGCCTCAAACCGCGGCGTCTGTCATCTGTCGTCGAGTGGAACCGGCACGGCAGCCACGCGCGCGGCGGCCTCCGCACGCTGCCGCTTCAGGCGCTCCAGCGGGTTCTCCTTGGTGCCCACCGTCTCACCCAGCTTCATCTCGGCAATGAAGCGGCTGGGCACGCCGGCCACGGTGTCGCGGCCGCGCTTGCGGCGCCGCAGGGTGCTGACGGCCAGCGTGGTGCGCGCGCGGGTGACGCCGACATACATCAGGCGCCGCTCTTCTTCGAGGCGCTCGGGCGTCATCTGGCTGTCCTTGTCTTCGCTGCCACTGCGAAACGGCAACAGGCCCTCGTTGACCCCCGCCAGCATCACGTGCTGCCACTCCAGGCCCTTGGCGGCGTGCAAGGTCGAGAGCGTGACCACGTCCTGGTCCGCGTCGCGCTCGGCCAGGCTGATGATGACGCTGATGGTCTGCGCCACCTCCAGCACGCTGTGCTTCTCGCTCTCGAAAGTACCACCGACTTCCGTCACCTCGCCGCCACAGCGGCGTGCCATCCAGTCGATGAAGTCGAGCACATTGGTCCAGCGCGCGGTGGCCAGCTTCTCGCTGTCTTCGGCGTCGAAGAGGTGCTGCTCGTAGCCGATGTCCTTGAGCCAGCCGAGCAGGAAGGCCTTGGCGTCTTCGCTGCCGGTGGTGTGGCGCGCACGGTACTCGAGGTCATTGATGTGGCGACCGAACTCGTGCAACGAGCCGACGGCCTTCTTGCTCAGCGCGGTGCCCAGGGAGTCCGAGAACAGCGCCTCGAACAAGCTGCACTTCCAGCGCCCGGCGAACTCACCCAGCGTGGCCAGGGTCTGGTGGCCGATCCCGCGCTTGGGCGTCGCCACCGCGCGCAAAAAAGCCGGGTCGTCGTCCTGGTTGACCCACAGGCGCAGCCAGGCACACAGGTCGCGGATCTCGGCGCGGTCGAAGAAGCTCTGCCCCCCCGAGACCTTGTAGGGAATCGCCGCGATGCGCAGCTTCTGCTCGAACACGCGTGCCTGGTGATTGGCACGGTAGAGCACCGCGAAGTCGCTGAACTTGACCTGCCCACCCTCGGCGCGTTTGGCCTGGATCATCGCCACGGCGCGCTCGGCCTCGTGCTCCTCGCCGTCGCACTCGAGCACCCGCACCGGCTCGCCGTCGCCGAAGGCGCTCCACAGCTTCTTCGGGAAGATCTTGGGGTTGGCCGCGATCACATGATTGGCCGCACGCAGGATGTTGCCGGTGGAGCGGTAGTTCTGCTCGAGCGCAATGACCTTGAGGCGTGGATAGTCCTGCGGCAGGCGCTTGAGGTTGTCGATGGTGGCGCCGCGCCAGCCGTAGATGCTCTGGTCATCATCGCCCACCGCGGTAAAGATGCCGCGCTCGCCCACCAGGACCTTGAGCAACTCGTATTGCACAGCGTTGGTGTCCTGGTACTCGTCGACCAGGATGTGGCGGAAAGTGTCTTGCCATTTCGCGCGCACTTCGGGGTCGCGCTGCAACAGCTTGAGCGGCAGGCCGATCAGGTCGTCGAAGTCGACCGCCTGGAAAGCCGCCAGGCGCTCCTCATAGCGCTGCATGACGCGCGCTGCGACCTGCTCGTCGGCATTCGCAGCCGCGCTGGCGGCAGCCGCGCTGTCCAGCCCCTGGTTCTTCCACAAGCTGATGGTCCATTGCCACTGCCTTGCAAGCTTGGCGTCGGTGGTGCCGCCCGCCTCGCGCAGCACACCCAGCACATCGTCGCTGTCCATGATGGAGAACTGCGGCTTCAAACCCACGCGCTCGCCGTCGGCGCGCAACAGGCGCACGCCCAGCGAGTGAAAGGTGCTGACGGCCAGGTCTTTGGCGGCGCGCGCGCCGATCAGGCTCTTGGCCCGCTCGCGCATTTCCTGCGCGGCCTTGTTGGTGAAGGTGATGGCAGCGATCTGCTTGGCCGCCAGATCGCTCTGCAACAACTTAGCGATCTTGTGCACGATCACCCGCGTCTTGCCGGAGCCGGCGCCAGCCAGCACCAGACACGGACTGCCCAGGTGGTAGACGGCTTCGAGCTGGGCAGGGTTGAGGGAGTCGGACATGAACGGCAACGACAGGGCGGGGGATCGTACCTGCCGTCGCAGGCAGGCCATGTGGTATGGCCGGCGTTGGGCGCGGCGGTGATACTGCGCGGCCCATGCAGTCAATTCTGGCCGTCACCACGCCCTTCTTTGCCCTTGTGCTTTGCGGGTACTTGGCGGCACGCCAGCGCGTCCTGCCGGAGGCTGCGATCCCGGGCCTGAACGCCTTCGTGCTCTACTTTGCGCTGCCCTGCCTGCTGTTTCGTTTCGGCATGACCACGCCCTTGGGTCAGCTGCTCAACCCGGTGGTTCTCGGGGTGTACTTGACCAGCGCCCTGCTCATCGTCGCCTTCACCATCGGCGTGACGTTGTCACCCGCCGTGCCGATGAAGGACGCTGCGTTCGGCGCGCTGGTGGCCGCCTTCCCCAACACCGGCTTCATGGGCGTGCCCCTGCTGGTGGCCTTGCTGGGCGCGGCCGCCGCAGGCCCGGTGATCAGCAGCGTGCTGGCCGATCTGTTCGTGACCAGTTCGGTGTGCATCGCCCTGGCGCAGGCGCAGGATGCGCGCGGTGCGGGGGCGCGGGCAGCGATGGTCAAGGTGCTGCGCGGTACGCTGTCCAACCCCCTGCCTTGGGCGATTGCGCTGGGCGCGGCGGCCTCCGCCGCCGGCGTCCAGCTGGCCGGACCACCTGACGTGATCGTGCGCATGCTCGCCGATGCCGCGAGCCCGGTGGCCCTGTTCACGATCGGTGCGGTCCTGTGGCGCGCCGGGCAGCATGCACACTCACGCACGCCGCCGGCGCGCTTCCTGCCGGTGGCCGCCATCAAGTTGTTGCTGCACCCGCTGCTGGTGTTCACACTGTGTGCCGCAGCGCGCGCCTTGGGCGCACCACTGTCGGCCTTTGAAGTCACGACGCTGACCCTGGCCGCCGCGCTGCCCAGCGCAAGCAATGTGTCCTTGCTGGCCGAACGCTACGGTGCCGACAACGGCCGCATCGCGCGCATCATCCTGGCCTCCACGGTGCTCGCCTTCGTCTCGTTCTCGCTGCTGGCCTGGGCCTTCGGAGTCGCGGTGGCAAGCTGAAGCCGCTGGGTGCGGCGATATTCCACGCTGGCGGCGTCTTGGAGG